>CACJBM010000031.1 GCA_902591645.1 uncultured Verrucomicrobiota bacterium
GAGTGAGGCTCGGCGAACCGCCGGCCGACGTGCCGCCAATTAAGCCAGCGCCTCGCGGACAGAAACTCACGTTCAGGGAACGTTTCGAAAGGCACCGAACTGATCCGAGCTGCTCCCGTTGTCATGAAAAAATCGATCCGCTCGGATTCGCACTTGATGCCTATGATGCGAATGGCCGGTTCATTGACCGGAACGGAAAAACTGCTAACGGTCCCGACACTTCCGGCAAACTTCCGACCGGCGAAAGTTTCGAGAATTATGCCGGGCTAAAAGAAATTCTTCTGGGCCCGCAAAAAGAAAAGATCATTCGCAATTCGGTTGAAAGAACTCTATCATATGCCATGTGCAGGAAGCTGACCCGGGCAGATCAACCCACGATCGATCGGATCACGAAAAGCATTGTAAAGGACAACGGCACATGGGAAGATCTCTTCGTTGAGATTGTCAATAGCCTCCCCTTCAGGGAAACCATCTTTGAAGGGGAAACAAAAAAATGAGCAGTAAATGGAAAATCGAAAGACGGACCTTCCTTAAGGGCTCTGCCGGGGCACTGGTCCCGTTACCGTTCCTGAACCTGATGGAGGCACGCGGTGCCAAGTCAGTGATCGGTTCTGATGAGGGACGTGCGCCGGTCCGGTTCGTGACCCTCTTCAAACCGAACGGAGTTCACCCGCCTTCCTGGAACATTAACGGAGGCACAGAGAATGATTTTCGGATGTCTCCGCTCATGAAGCCCTTCTCCAAGCATAAGAAGGATCTCCTCATTCTGGACAATATGGGCGACTTCGGCTTCTCATCACACAGCAACTCGACCCGACGTTTCCTCTCAGGTCACCACGGGAACCGCAAGACCGCGTCCGTGGACCAGGTCATTGCTGATAAGATCGGCAAGGACACAATTCACCGTTCCCTCGAGCTCACGACTGAGGGACTCTTCGTGAATCAGATCGGCTGCAGCTACATTTCCTACGACAAGAAAGGCAACCCAATTCCCCGCGAAAGTGATCCACAGCTCGTCTTTGACCGGCTTTTCCGGAACCCGTCACAAAATCCCGGGCAACGCAAAGAATTTACCAGCCTCCTGGACCGGGTCGCGGACGATGCGAAAGCACTTCAACGAAGGACCGGGAAAGAGGACAGCGAAACCCTCGAAGAGTACTTTACAGTGCTCAGGGAAACGGAGAAGCGCCTCCAGAACATGGGAACAGGATCAGGAGGAAACGTCGATTACTCGACCCTCAAGAGACCCGACACTCCAGTCACTCTGGACGATCAGGTCGAGGCCATGCTCGATGTGATTGCGATGGCTCTGTGGACAGACTCGACCCGCTGCATCAGCTACATGCTCGGCAACAGTAATAGCCGACTCATCTTTGATTTTCTGGGAATTAACAAACAGCACCATTACCTGTCGCACTTCTTCCGGAACTTCAGCCGCTCGAACATTGATTCGCTCCTCAAGATCAGCCTCTGGCACATGGAGAAATTTGATTCGCTGTTGACCCGACTCAAGCATTATAAGGACGGACGCGGTTCGCTCCTCGATCATAGCGTTGTCCTGTTCGGATCCGGAATGGGCCACAGCGATAATCACACGGCTCAGCGACTCCCTATCGTTCTCGCGGGTCAGGGCGGAGGCATGCTCAAGACCGGCCGTTACCTAAGATACTCCAAGAACCAGGAAGTGGGACGACTTCACCTCTCACTGATGCAAAAGTTCGGCATCGATCAGGAATCCTACGCTAACTCCTCGACTCCATTACCCGGACTCGACGGTAGCCCCTTCGAAGAATTTAAAGAAAGATCCTTCGAGAGCTGGGTCAAGCGCGGCAAGGGCACGATCACGGCTCAGGGCCGTTTACGCATGTCGGATAACCTCGATGAGGCTAAGGTCTTTTATATCGACGTTGAAGGAAAGCCATCGGTCCGTATCGAAATCAACTTCGGCGACTTCCACAGTTTCAACCTGGCTTATCATGTCGGTACTCCGATCAAACTTTCCGGAAATAGCGGGGAAAAGAACGGACAGCTCGTCATCAATAAAGTGACTGGCCTCACTTCACTCTTCGGGAACAGTAAGCCTGGCAAGGCGAACGGTTAGAAGGCTCTGCTCTTATATATTGGAATAAAAGAAAAATGGATCGGATCAATCAAGGCTTCCGGTCCCGAACAGGGTGGTAGAAGGTCAATTCACCTTCTTTTTAAGTCCCGTTCGAATGCCATCATGATGGCGGGACAAATAGTAAAAGCTCTGCTTACTGCTGCGCTCACCAAGACAGAACTGAAATTCAATGCGGTAACCGCCTTTGGGCCAGCTCGGGCCCTCTAACCCAAGTGCATTAATCACAGTACTGACGCTTTGGCCTGGCTTGAGGAGTACCGGATCCGTGGGCCGCGAAAGACCCGCTGACCCGGGAATGGAATAGGATTTTCCCTGACACAAAATCACCAGACTCTCCTTCCAGAGAATGCTTTTGCCCTGTTGCCTCAGGGCATCAATTTTAATGGGCTTAGCTGTTGAATTGGTTACGGTGATTTTATATTGCCCGTCCCCATCAGGATTGGTCCATTTAATTTCCTTTGGGGGAGGCACCTTTTCCACGGTATAGGACAGATCAGCACCTGCCATCAAGGCCGGCCTGCCCGTTACGCTGCAGAAATGCTTGGCATTAATTTTTTGCGCTTTGGGCCAGGCACGCGCCTCCAGTGAGGCCCAGGGCGAAATCACTTTTCCATTCACACTCTTCCAGCCAATCGGCAGCTCACAGGCGAGCCGGATCGAATCCAGATTCTTTTTGTTAGCCTCTTCGAAAGCCTCAACGCGAAGACTTCCCCGCACGTTGGATAGAGCAACGATAATTTTACCTTCCGGATAAACCGGTTTCTGCTGCTGTCGCGCTGAATGATTTGCCGTGAGCTCATTACCGGCCTTGATGTCTCCCCTTAAGACATCCTCAATCTTCATTGTCAGGGCATGGTTGTATATCGGAGGAAAAGACCTGGCCGTGGGGCCCTGCCTGATGTCGGTAATGGTCGCAATTGCAACGATCTGTTTTTCTCCCCACTGAACGGGCTGAGGCTTGGCCGGTTGACCGGGGAAACGGCCAGGTAAACGTCCGGGTAAACGTCCGGGTAAACGTCCAGGCAAGGGCCTGACACCGGGCGCGGGCCGCGGGACCGGCTGTATTTTTTTCGCAGGCCCCGGCACGGGTTTGATTTGCACTTTCGGAGGGTCCACCGCCATGGTGGCGGAACATAGGGAAAGGGCCAGGGTCAGTTGGAACAGATGCTTTGGTCTCATAGGATTATTACTGTTATATCAGACGGATTAAATTCGTGTTATTTTTCTTTCTCCGAACCTTTCTTAGTCAGGTCATGTTCCGCTTGGAGGAATAGTTGTGTCTAGAAATAATTTATCATTCACTGCCCCATTAGTGCTTTTATACAGGCATTATAAAAATGAAAGAACTGACATTTAACAGATCCTCCAATTAGGATTATGTTAAGATATGTTAAGTATTTTCCTCAAATCGTTTTTACCTCTGCCCCTCATCCTCACATTCAGTCTCCAATCCGCTGATTCACAGCCAGAGAAACCAGAATCAGCCCATAAACTCAGGAAAGTTCATCGCATATTACCCGTAGGAGCCAGACTCCTGTCCTCAAAAGTAGGTATCGTTAAACAAGGACAATTAGACGGCGTTAATGACAATGATACCGAACGCCGCGAGGGCACTTATTACCTCAAAGGCTCAGAGACTCCATACTCGGGTAAGATATTTGCTTTGTACCCGAACGGGAACAGGGAAATGGGAGGGACCCTGAAGGAAGGAAAGTGGCACGGAAGAACCGTTCTATGCTATGAGAGCGGGCAGAAGCGGATCGAGGAAAACTGGAACAACGGCGAAGCGGAGGGGCCCTGGATCGAATGGCACGAAAACGGTAAGAAGATGCAGCAAGGCAACATGAAAAAAGGCAAAGCGGACGGGCCTGAGCTCCTTTGGCATGAGGACGGGCAGAAGCAGGGCAGATTGGACTGGAAGGACGGTGAACGGGTCGAAGGTTCAGAGGAGTGGTGGAACATTAAAGGTGAACCCGTTAATTCGTACGTGGAAACTTTACTGCCATTCAACCTTGCCGATGGCGTTACCTGGGGTGATACACAGGACCGGGAAGGACTCCGGTACCTTAATGGTTCAGAGACTCCTTATACGGGAAAACTATTTAACGTTTATAAAAACGGCGTCAGATCATCCGAACTAAACTACAAGGACGGGAAGTTGCACGGGCCATGGATCACGTGGCACGGGAGGTGGAAGTCGTCGGAATTTAATCACAAGGACAATAAAGCGCATGGGCTTTTCACGATGTGGCATAGGAACGGGAAGAAGCAGGGCGAAGTGATTTACAAGGACGATGAAAAGATTTCCGCTCAGTATTGGAACAGCAAAGGCGAGCCCGTTGGTTCGGAGGAGGAATCCGAAGGATAACCGAAATGGATAAGTTAATCAATTCAACCCTGCACGATTGAGCCATGAACCCTTTGCACCTGTTAGTCTTGATAGTTTCACTGCCCCTGCTTCTTGGGGGGTGTGGTGGCGAGAAGAAAGTCGTGAATTTTGACCTGATAGAAAAACGTGAGGGCATCAGATATCTTAAAGATTCCGACATCAACAACAAAGCACTAAGCTACCCTTATTGAGCAGTTGCCCAATCCATGCTAAGTGCTGGAAGCGCCGTCAAAGGTTCCTCCCGTAATCTCAAGGAACCTAGCCTCAAGGCTAGCACCCTCAAAAACACTACGGGGATAAATCTCAAAGCCGGCCATTGTCCCGTATATTTGCTTCATGGCCTCATCCTTGCCGGCGCCCGAGACATTGAGGCGCAGATTAAATTCACTGCCCGATGTCAATTCGATGCTCTCCACTACCGGCAATGCCTGCAATGCCGATTGCGCCTCCGGGGAAAGGGGCGAGACGAGCTCAACACGCACCAGGAAAGTGGATTCCGTCAGCGACTCCATAGTTCCTTCTTCAACAACTTTGCCCTTATCAATGACGCAGACATAGTCACAAATGTCCTGAACTTCCTGCAGGTTATGACTGGAAAAGATGACCGTCTTGTCCTGAGTGAATTCTTTGACCAGTTCACGAATCCTTCGGGCATTGTCCGGGTCAAGGCCTGCAGTCGGCTCATCAAGAAAAATGACCTTCGCGTCTCCCAGAAAGGCCTGGCAAAGTGCTACCCTCTTCATCATGCCGTGACTCAGGGTCCGGGCCGCCTTCTTTGCCACTTCGGGCAGGCCCACAATTTCCAGTGCATCCTTGGCCGCGTTTTCTGCGGCATTTTGATCAAGGCCATTGAGCCTGGAAAACATAATCAACTGATCAATCACGGGAATGGATCCCTGAAAGGCTGCATCCTGCGGCAACATAGCAAGTTGGCCGCGCAATTCACTGATCCTCGCAACATCCACACCTAGCACCTCAATGGTACCCTCGGTAGGCTTAAGAAAACCCGCCGCTATGGAGAATAATGTCGTCTTGCCGGCACCGTTAGGACCAAGTAAGCCGTAAAGGCTGTTCTTGGGAATCTCAAGGTTGACCCTGTCCAGGGCAACCTGATTCGCAAACTTCTTGGTAAGATTATTAACTCTAACGGCCGGTTCCATGATTCAAATTACAGGTCTCGTTTGTTGAAATGGCGCAGACCAAGGAAGAGGAAAGCCGCGGTAAAACCCAACATGGCCAGAATTGCTGCTACTCGTACCCCAAGGGAACCGTGAAGTAGCTCGTATTTCCATCCCCAAGGCAGGGTTTTAAAGAGCCAACCAAGACTCTCGGGATCAACATTCATCGAGCCGGTAAGAGTCATTTTAAGTGCATAAAGGAGAGTCAGAGAAAACCCGGAGAACAGCAGACAAATGGTCAAGGACCCAAAGGGAGTATCGAGCATGCAGGAAAACCAGGCACAGATAGCGGTGTAGGGTAAGCTCAGGAAAAATATCGCTATTAATCCCTGAAATCCCCATAACCAGAGGCCCACCCCGGTATAAGCACCTACCTTGAACTGCACATAGAGAACAATCACGAGCATGGTACCGACCGCCGAGAGAATCGTGAATAACATTACCCCAACGAACCGGCCCAGAAAGATATTAGCACGCTCCGTCCGCAACAGAAGGTAGCGCAATCCTCTGGTTGCAATATCCCCGGAAGTCTGATTAAAGGCCCCGAAGCAGGTCATAAAGGGTATCGCAATCAACAGGATCAGCAGGATCGCGCTGAGCAGTGCGGGATTTTCTCTGAGGAGATATTCCGACTGAGCACTATCCGAACTGGTAATCCATTGCACCGCTTCTACCACCATCTCCGACTCAAGAATCGTAACACTGATATCTGAGTCAGTCATGGATTCCGATCCTTCCATCTTCACCAGTTCCTCCAGTGGAGTGATAAAAATGGCAGCCACCGACAAACCCATCGTCAGGAAGATCAGCAGGAATATGAGCCCTCCACCCGTGCGCAGAGCAAAGCGCATCGAGTAAAGTGCAATGATCCACACATGCTGTGGAGACCACGCACGGGGCACTTTGGCGGCTGTCGTTTCCATCTCTATCTTTAAATTAAAAATTCATGAAAGAATCGATTCTTTCCGAAATCAATTCACCAGGTCGTCCTTAAATGTAGTGTTGACCAAGATTAAAGTCAGTACTGGATAGACCAGACCAACAATAGTAAAGAAACTGAACTCCTCACCAACGGCAAGCGACAGTCCATTGTTCGCTATTGAAGCTATCCCGTAAAAGCTCCCCATCATTCTGCCCAACACTCGCTTCTGCCCAAGGTATCCAATCCCCGAAACAATCAACAGAGAAGCGCTAATGCCAGTTAAGATAAAGAGAAGTATGTCTTCCCCCCCCACCTCTTTTGCTACCGCACCTTCTGAGAGTTCATTAAAAAACCCAAACAGTGCCGCCATTGCGAGAACCCCAAGGACTCCGAAACCACCAAATACAAAATTTAAAACTGCAAGTGCGGTAAGCCCGCCTGGTCTGTTTCCTTCAGCCATAATGTTTTTTTATTTTTATTTAGAGTAAGAACTGATTTATACCCAATTACATAAGGCACAATAGTTAACTTAGATTAACTATTACAAAAAGTAAACTCAATATCCCCATCAAAAAACTAACACATCCTTAAATTATAACTATTGAATATATGACGTGATCGATCCTGGTCGTCCCGTCAGGAGCATTAACAATAAGATTATGAAACTTTCTGTAGGTACCCCTTATTGAGAAATCAAAACATCTCTACGGCAGTTATTGTCTCCCCGAACCACCTCTTGAAATCACTCCTAATCGAACCCGTTCTTAAACCCTCCAATAACACCCCCTACCACCGTGAAGCCTTACGGATCGGAGGACCGAGCATGTCCTTTAGAATTTCATTCTCATAGACCAGATGCCCCGAACCGTAAATGACCAGCACTCGCTTGTGCTCGGTGAGTAACCGAGCCTCAAGTGATATGAGATGCTTTTCGCGGGCAAGCATCACGGTAATCCCCATACGCTTTAAGAGGCCCGGATCCTCAGTCGCTATTGGAGACACATCATCAGGATCTAGGTTAGCAGCACTGAACGAGTTCCCCGTCGTCTCCTCATACCAGTCCTTGAACTGATCAAGATTCATGGCAGTCTCGAGCTCGTACTGCTGGATCATCCGCGGCAATAACCGCTTCACTTTATTGTCCAGATCCGCTCCAGGCTGTTCGCGCCGGACCTGACCCAAGTGCCGAACCACGAGATAACCGAGAATGTCCGTATCATCATCAGTGACTTTGCGGAGCGCCTCAGTCGTGACGGACGGGGACGGCTCTCCGCCAATGAAAGGGATTTCCTTTTGATCCGCCAGGAGTGACGCAAAGAGAGGCTCCGGCAGGTTACCGCTCGGTTCACGGCGCCTCGCGTCACGTAAGAGCGGCGGAGGCGAATAACCCTCATCAGTATAAAGACCCTCAGTGATGACACATTCGGGATCGAATCCCTCGATAACCGACTCAATGAGCCTGTGCGTTGGTGAACCGACCCTAGGTTCGTGCCGCGCGGCAATAAATACCAGCTCCATCCGTCCCTTCTTGTAGTGCGCAAAATAGGGTGCTCGTCCCCCGAGCTTGCGGTGCTCTGCGTGGGTCCGCGCTTTGAGTAGCGTAAAATCAGGGACCGGCGCCTCATCCTCTTTGAAGAGCTGATGATCGAAACGGACCTCACGGAGCCTGAACTTCCAGCCCTGATCCGTCTTCACATAAATGTCGCGGTAAACACCACTGTGCATCAGTTTGGGCAAAGGCTCATCGTGTTGCTGCCAAATGACAGAGAAGACCGTCTCGCCCTCGATGGTACCGTCCTCTTTCTTCTTGAGGAGCGTATTTGTTTGGTGATGACGCGTGACGATTCCACGTTCCCTGAATGACCCCTGCAATTTTTCAGCGAAGGCAAGGATCTCCTCTCCGGACCCCAATGATTTGTCTCTCTTTCCCGCGAAGTAATTTTCCCAGACCCCGTCCTCAACGAAAAGGTCAGACCAGCCTTTGGCATCCTTCGAGTCCCAGGTATGACTATAACGTGAAATCAGGTCCTGGATCCCTACCCGCTCAGATACGCTAATTAAATTCTCAGCAACCCCTGCCCCACAAAGCACACTGGAGGAGAACAGGACAAAAAGTAATAATCTCATCAAACGCTATCCTACCAGAGGCCGAACGGGCCCCGCAACCTGATTATTGAGCTCTTATTGATAGAATATTTTGATGTGATGGCCCTTTAAATAATGTTAGGTTTTTCCGGACACTTTAAAATGGCAAAGGACGAAATTATTGAGCAGTTAAAAAGCTTAAAAGAAAAAAGACTCTTCGGCTCCGAAGTCGAAAAGCTCATCGAGCCTTTCAAGGGAAAGGTCCATTCCTTTGACATGACATTCGCCAAGTCGGAACGCTCGTTCGGATCCCAGCCGGATCCGGCCTATGACAATGGCCACAAGATGACATGTGCAATCCCGGAAGGTCCCGAAATCACCGTGCTCGTTCCTGCGGACCAGGAAGAATTCATCAATGGACTAAAATCTGGAGACAACTTTAATTTTCCCCTGCAGCTGCTCGGCTATGACGGACTCTACCACAGGGCCGTGTTCGGAAAAGTCAGTCACAAAGAAGAGACACCTAACGAGGAGACACCCAAAGAAGAAACCCCTAATGAGGAGCCACTGACTGAAGCGATTGAGGAGACAACTCCCTCACCCGTCGAAGAAAAGGCGCCCGAAAGTCCTCCAAAGGATGAGGAAAAGATTTCCGGGAATGAGAAGAAGAAGAAACGTTCGCTGTCATTTCCAAAGTCTAGCGACAAAACAAAAAAGTCCTCACGAACGGACAAGGACCGCGGCTATTACGTGGTCCTCAAAAGCGTCAATGAAGGTACCGGAAAGTTTGTGAAACCTGAATTGGATGACGCAGCTCAGAAGACATTAACCAACTATGATCTCACTAAGGCGATCCCTCAATTTAAGAAAAAATTCAACCAACAAATGAGCCAGACCGTAGACCCTGAATTGGATGCTGTGGATCAGAAAACCGTCATCACCTCTTACCTCAGCGCTCTGATCCCTCAATTTAAGTTCACCTTTAAAAACTTTAAAATGTGGAGCATCAGAAACATTGCTGGCTTATATTCTGGGAGTCGTAATGACTGGGAACAGGCCAAAAGATTAATTAAAAATTGCCCCGTACTCATCAAATGGAAATGCACAAAAAAGGAAGCTGATAAGCTCAAGAAGGCACTCGAAAATGCGGGCGCGTCCGTGGACATTCATCCTTATAAAGAATGGCATGACATTTATGAGTGGCCCGACAAAGAACGGCCTGACTATAAGCAAATTACGTATAGGCAAATTGTGCTTCGGGAGGAAATCAAGCCCATCGCGCTGAACTTTAAACGTCTGTGCGAGGGCCCCAAATCCCATTTATACAACGTAAAATTCACTTATATCATCTCACTGTCCCTTTATGCATTGAGCGGGTTCCTTTTCTTAGTCAGTACTGGTACCGGCCCTGGTTTCATGGAACCCTTAACATGGAGCATTTTATTCGCCGGAGCAGGTTACGGCGTACATAAATTAGCGAAGACCGTCTGGTAAATTATTTACCTGGTCTTGATTTGATTTACCTTGCTCCAGTTTGGCCCGTTTAATTTTTCACATTAAAGTGATGAAGAACATTTTTAAACAAGGTACTTAAATTCTTGTCGTGGTACATGGCCCATGCCGTGGCAATTGATCCGGTATGAAAGACCCGGCCACCTTCTGGCCGTTCCCAGTATATAATTTCCGCGATGGTCTGCTCGCCTCCTATCCTTTTCTTATGTGCCTCGGCATTAAAGTCCAGAACGTTGCGGTTATCATGACTACTGGCCACAGTGATGATTCCTTCAGGCTCAACAAGACCCTTTAGTTTCGGATCCTTAGTCGTTTTCAGAATGGTCGATAATCTGACGTCATATTCATGACCGACAGCGCCGATAGTATCATTCACAAAACCAAACTCGTCCCCACCATTCAATTCAATTTTGTGCGGTTCATTGAAAAGAAAATGTTCGGGAAGATCGACCCTGTAGGGCTTGAATTCTCCTCCGGCCCACCCGAGACACGTAAGCCCGACCAGTTTCCAGGCCGGATATCCGCAGAATCGCATCAGACTGCCCCTCTTAAAATCATGGCTATGATAAAGCTCACCGACCTTGGCCCGTGCCCGGCCACCGATGCTCTTACCAAACTTTCTGCACTCCATCACCTCACCGGTCCCGTCAAAACTGACCCGCCAGAACATCGTATTCCCTGACATTACCACGGCCGCACCACCTCCCTTTAAATAATGGTCAAGGCCATCATAGGCTCGGCCTGACCAGTATTCGCTGTGCCCATTAATGCACACCACTTTATAACCATCAAGGATATCAGGATTGGAATCGAGGTCCCTGTCCGTAATTACATCATATTTGTAACCATGTTTATCCAGCCATAGATGAAGAAAACGTTCACCGCGAAGAAGATGACTGTACCCGCCGCCGATGTAGGTCTTGTTAGGACCCGCGGCCGGCCAGGGAACTTTCATTCCTATCTTATAGGTTGGCTGACCATTGAAGTGATCACTGTAACAGCTGTACCTCGGCGCTTTCGGATGACTGCTGCCCAGGCCTCCCGTTCCCATCTGAACCAGACCGGCACCATGATTGACCGGGAAAGGTGTCGAGTTGTAGGCGAGCCAAGTATTGGAGGACACGAGAACGAGTACGGGCGACTTGGGCTCAGATTCTGGCTTCCTAACAATAAAAGTAGCGTGGTAGCGCATCGGCTTGCCATTCAATTTGAAATCAAACTTTCCGGCATAAATACCTGACTTGGTATCTTTCGGCACACGGAACTTATGGTTCACGTCCCAACGGGCATTATAGAGTTCGTCCGCTGCGAGTCTGAGGCCATGGCCACGGTCAGGGTCCTTGACCGGATCATATTTTTCATCATGACGATCGATCTTGGCGGCATCAAAACCAGGCCCGCCAATCATCCAGGTTCCCCGATTAATGATTTGTCCGTGCCGAGACCCTGTCCCCGAATCAGAGACCTTCTCACCACGTTCCTCCGAAAAGGACCAGCAAGCCAAAACGCTTTTATCCTTTGGAGGAGTCAAACCGCGGTCAGTGTACCGCTCCTTGACTCCTTCAATGCCGAGAGCACTGTCATAAAGAGCACACATGGCGAGGTCCCCATTATAGAAATTTGAAGCCGAACCCTCAGTCCCGTAAGCGCCCAGACGCAGGGCCGTCTTTCCCGGCCTGACGGCTCCGGCAAAAGGAAATTCCGCGACCATCGAACCGTTAATGTAAATCCTTTTCATTTTACCATCCCAGGTTCCCACGACGTGCTGCCACAAATTTGCTTTAATGAGCCCGGGACCAGTCCGGTGAATTGCTGTGTTTTCAAATTCACCGCCGGAACCCGTCAAAAATTCAATGACACCGTTCTGAAGGAACAGCCCGATCCCGGCATTCCCGGGATAGTCGTGTTGAGTAATGAGTCCCTGCCATCCACTCAGATTAAAGGGACGGATCCAGCATTCCATGGTCAGTTGTGACAGTCGCCTATTCGATGGCAAAGCCTTAGGCACATGAACATAAGATCCGGGATGTATGGGCTGTGAATGCGGCTCCTTGACACTGAAAGTTTTCAGTACCGGATCATTGTCCCGGTCCTCAGGATCCTTCCCAAGCTCAACGATACTTAACTCATAGGGAACCGTACTGCTGACACGGAACTCAATTTCCTCTCCAGCTTCGATGCTCTTTTGCGCATACGCATGAAGGCCCGGTAAATCGACAGGAATGTGCGGCGGGATTGTTTCCTGATTTTCCTTCTTCTGATTACCCGAGACCAGATCACTGGGTAACTTTGCAGATTTTAAATATGCCACCATGTCTGCGATTTCTTGGGGCTTAAAGAGCTCATCAAAGACCTTTGGCATCAAAGAATCGTTCGAATATCTGGCGGATTTTATTTCCTTGATCGGCACGCTCACTTCGGCTCCCGGTGCAGAGGACAGCACTATTTTATCATGACTGTCCCTCAGTATTAATCCCCCAATCTCTGCGTTCCCGGCACTGACCAGAACCCTCTCGTAGTACCGGGCAATTGAAGAACTGGGATAAATGATCGCTTCCAATAAATCTTCTTCACTTCGTATGGATCCGATGCCCGTGAGATCAGGGCCAAATTTGACTCCCTTATTACCCATGACATGACAGGTGAGGCAAAGGGACCTGGCCGTACTTTCAAATAGAGCTTTTCCTTTATCAGCGTCTCCACGGGGTAGGAGTGCCGCCAGCTCTTTGAGGCGTTTACTTTGGCTGGTAATTTTTTCGGGGTCCGCGTCTGTCGCATCTGCCATTTTTATATCAGGCATGGCATGAGGTGATGGAGCCCCCCCATCGATTCGAATCATGGTCCGGGCCTGGTCTGCGATCTGATTGCGGAGCGGTAAATTATCAGTCTCCCCTATTTCATAAAGAGCGTAAGTCACTGCATGCTTTAAGAATTTATCGGCTCCTTTTGAGCCTGCTTCTATGAGAGGCTTGATCGCCTTAACTTCCCCTATCCTTCCCAGGGCCATTGCCGAAAGACGAACGAGGTGCGGATCCTCGGACCCAAGAAAATCAATGAGCCTATTAACTGGTACAGGGTCTCGCCACAATCCAATGCTATGAATCGCAGCTGCCCTAACCTCGGATCTTTCATCATCCAAAAAGTCCCGGACCGCCTTTCGTGCCTCATCGCCCGGGACCCTATGAAGAGCCCATAGGGCAGGCAAACGTGCGTCTGACTCTTTTAACGGTTCAATATTTTCTTCCTTGGCCAAGACTTTCATTGACCGCTGAACCACGTGAGACCGTTCATCACCGAGCCATTTGATCTTTGGGTTTTGCCAGTCCAGATCCAGTCCCCGGGGATCATTGAGTTTCGGTGATCCTTTCTTTTTGATCCGATAGATGGCACCCAGTACATGCGGTTTGGCAACTTTTGAAGTCGGACAGCAAATCATATACCAGCTGCCCGTGTCAGCGACGAGCAGGCTCCCGTCAGCATCCTCAATCACATCGGTCGGATGAAAATCGTTCTGGTCACTCTCAAGGAAAGTCTCATTAGTTGATGTGTAACTTGATCCGCTCGGGGTCAGCCGGTGCCTCGAGACGCGGCGAAGGTTAAAATTCGAACAGAGAAGGTCTCCCCGGAGCCCAAGAAAATCACTCTTCGGCATCACGATTCCTGACGGAGCAGCCGGACCCATTTGGGAGAGGATCGGCAATAAGCCTCCGGTCCTTGGGTGAGGAGAAAGGACCCTGTCATTTTTCCTTCCATACATTCCCCCATAAACCGCATGAATGATACCGTCCCTTTTTCCGGGCCCCGAAAGATCAAAAAAAGTGCCACTCAAAAAACACTCACCACTTTCACTGAAAGCGAGCCCGACCGGATTATTCATTCCACCAGTCATCACGACACTGAGGTCAGTCCCGTCAGGCCTGGCTCGGTAAATATGGGCAGCACTCGATTTGAATGTTTTTCCATTTCCCAACACATGAGTCTGGGGATCGAAGGCTCCCTTGCACCAGTAAAAATAGCCATCCACTCCCAAGTAGGGTCCATGCATATCATTGCCGCAGCCCTCAATCGAACCGCCGTTAAACCAACTACTCCTCTTGTCCGCCACGTGGTCCCCGTCCGTGTCACGGAACTTCCAGATATGAGGAGGAGCACCAACGTAAACGTCCCCGTCATGAACGAGTATCCCTTCCGGGAAAGGTACCTTATCCGCAAACAGAGTCGATTCATCAAAGGTCCCGTCTCCGTCCTTGTCCACTAACCTTAGGATACGGTGACTCGGGTCCTTGAGTTGGGCCGGAGCATTATCGGTATTCCCTGAACTGTCCGTTACGTAAAGCACACCATTTTCATCAAAGCTCATATGTATGGGCCTTTGTACGAGAGGCGGTGCTGCGACCTGCTCCAATGAATAGCCGTCAGGAAGAGTAAAGGTATGAGGTGGATATGAGATTTTCTCCCCTTTCCCTACTCCACCAAGAATCAGGAAGAAATGAATGTATAAAAGTTTCTGTGTGATAGGTGAGATCATTTGCCTGGTCTTGATTTGATTTCCTTGCTCCAGGATTCCCACAAGTTTGCCAGCTCCATCGTCTTCTGAGGATCATCCTTGGCCAGGTCATTCATCTCGGAAGGGTCCGCTTTCAGATCATAAAGCTCCCATGGGGCTTTTCCCTGCCGGACCGCCTTGAGGTCCCCTTGCCGGACCGCATTGGCCCTTCCAAAGTGCCAGTATATTTCCTTGTGCGACTCTCTTTTCTTTCCTTTGAAAATAGACAAGAGTGATTTACCGACCGGAGACTTGGTCTTATTGCCATTTATCTGTTTCGGATACTTGGCTCCGGTAACGTCTCTGAAAGTGGCTGATATATCAATGATGTGGCCGACCTGATCCGTCATGCCCGGCTCAATGACTCCTGGCCAATGAGCAATGAACGGAGTCCTCGTGCCGCCCTCATAATCGGTAGACTTGAATCTCCTGTAGGGAGTGTTACTGGCATTTGCCCAACCGACCGAGACTGTCCGATAACTTTCAACAGGGCCCGGAGGAATGTTCGGGGTCGTGTTCGGCTGTTCTGGGCAGGCCCCATTATCGGTAAGAAAAAGAATCAGGGTATTGTCCCATTTGCCTAACTCCTTAACCTTGGCAAAGAGGCGACCCAGGTTCTGATCAACGCGGTCAATCATTGCCGCATACACAGCCATCTTCAGGTCCTCCTCGTCCTTTTGCTTTTCTGATAGATCCTCCCAGGCCTTGGAGGCGCGCGGGCTCAACTTATGGTTCGGACCAATGATCCCTATTTTATTCATGCGGGCAAATCGCTGTTTCCTGATCTCATCCCAGCCGATCTTGTATTTACCGCGGTACTTTGCAATGTCCTCGGGCCAGGCATGGAGCGGATAATGGGGAGCCGTGTAAGGGAGATAAAGAACGAAGGGCTTGGCCTCGCCCCGATACTCATCGAGACGATCCATCGCGTAATTGGTAAAGGCATCCGTCGTATAGAAATCCTTATCAGGGTTCGTGTAACCCATAATCACTTTGTCCTCGATGGCCCAGCGCCTGAGCCGGTTCTGGCCCTTCCTACCGGGCAGCCCCTCACCGGCACGGGCCTTGACGCCGGGATTAAAGAAATTACTGCAACCGTCAGCGAGTCCGTAGTACCGGTCAAAGCCCCTAGTCGTTGGTAACGGTTTCTGGTGCCACTTACCCGAAATCAAAGTCCGGTAACCGACGGTACGGAGAACCTCACCGAACGTGGCCCCGTGCTCCATGTTATTGTCCCCGATCGAGTATGCGTAGTTACCGGTGAGCAGTTCAGCGCGGGTCGTGTGGCACTTGGCGGTATTATAGAACTGAGTGAACCTGAGCCCGTCCTTGGCAAGCTTATCAAGGTTAGGCGTTTTGACCTCACCGCCGTAGCATCCGATGTCAGAATAACCCATATCATCGACCATGATGAGAATGATATTGGGTCTGCTCCTGTCAGGATCAGCGCCATGAAGGGCCGAGCTGCAAATTAAGGAAATAATGACAAGGCTTTGGACTATTAGTTTCATGTGGATTGTAAAAAATTAACCTGAATGTCCTAAGGCCTCTTCAAATCAATTGCAATTTTTTCACCATCTTTGGTAATGATTCGAATCGCAAAATGGTCTTCCTTGACCCGTTCATAACTGAGTCTCCGGTGAGATCCCTCACTTGCGCCAAGGAAAGTCACACTCTTTTCACTGATCTCTGATAATTTAAGGATCTGCGGTTTTTCAGCCATTGGCTTAAGAGATGCATCAAAAAGATTCAGTCTTAGTTCTAATGTTTTACCGACCTTCTGGATCTTTATTAATTCGACAAATTCAGTAACGCCATCCTTGGTCAATCTGACTACAGCAGCCACAGTGTCAGCCTTAGGAGGGAGCCAAGACTCCTCAAGGACCCCTCCACCGATTGGACCTTCCCAGTCACCAGTCAACCAGTCCAACTGGTCAATTGAGGCAACTTCAGGAGAGAGGTTTTTCTGTTTATCAGATTCCCCCTCCCCGGCCCGACCATCATTGAGCGCAAAAACAAAAACCATTATCGAAAGCACAAATTTCATTGGTTCAATTCTAACAAGAAAAAAATACATTCCGCAACCCGATTCCGAGTCGATCAGCATCATCATTGTGACTGATGTTTAAATTAAAATAATCGATTTCATAAAAGTGATGAATGGGCACTAACATTATCTTAATAGAATAATTAACTTTTAAAATTAACCATGAAGAAAAACATCAAAGTCGCAAAGTTCGTCACAATCATTTCATTCCTAGTACTGCTTTTTTCAACGTATTACCTCAGGTCTCAGGTCCTAAAATTAAACAATATCAGGATGTCTTCACAAAACATCATGACTGATCAGGCACGGAAGGACCTCTCAGAATCGCTACCCACTAGACTAAAAGAGTACCAAACGAAATTGGGCCAATATGAAATTGAAAAGAAGCACTATGAGGAAATGCTCGATCTTTATAAAACAGATTACCCAGAATATGTAAAACGTTTGAAGGACAAGTTTGTTCCGCCGAGGATGCCGTCCAGTCCCAACAAACCTGTTGATCCTGAACTGAGTGACCAGATGCAGAAAATTAGCCTCGAATTCAGGGAACAGCAGTCCAGTTATTTCAACTCCACCAGTAAACTTAATTGGATCTCATGCCTCGCCGCTCTGAGTCTGGTCGGCGGATTACTGTACCTTCTCATGTTCGACCCCGAAGGTAAGAAAAT
The DNA here is from genome assembly GCA_902591645.1 of uncultured Verrucomicrobiota bacterium. The sequence goes on from CACJBM010000031.1 coordinate 17,470, forward strand.
ATTCTATGTTATCCTTCTGGTAATGAGCTTCATTTTCATGATAGGGCCCTCGTTCCACTCACTCATGAGTGCAGTCGTGGGATTCCTGCAGGCACCTCATGGAATCATGATGAATTCCGGGCCACCAATGCATTTGCGGTAATAAATTAGTCCATAATAATAAATTCCCTCACTGAGATGTTACTACATTTCAGTGAGGGCCATTATTAATCCTTTTCTCAGTTATAACGAGAAGCAGATATAATTCCATGATTCTTCGTTTTTATAAAAATGATAGTATTTTATAATAGAAACATTCAAAACCTCTCGATACTCTATAATCTCAGACATGAGAGAATGGTACTATCACTCGACTGAGGGAAAACAGGTAGGCCCTTACCCGGAAACTGAATTCATCAGTTTCTTTGTTAATGGTCAACTGAGGCCAGAGACCCTCGTATGGACAGAGGGGCTCGCCCAATGGACTCCAGCCAATGAAATTGAGGGACTAGTGCCTAACCTTTCTCAACAGCCACGACTGCCAGTGCTACCGGCCCATTCACGTGCACCTCAAGCGAGAAGACCAGTCATGGCACCAATTTATTTATACAAACCCTTCACGGCATCGGTCCTTGCCTTTTTCTTTACTCCTCTCCTCGGCGCATGCCTAATATCAAGTAACTGGAAAAAACTCAGAGAACCGAAACGAGCATTCATTTCAATGCTCTTCTTCTACTCATATCTTGGGTTCCTCTTAGCCTCATTCTTCCTTCCACCCAGTTACTGGATTAGTGGAATAATCTTTCTGAATCTAATAGGATTTTGGTTGAACGCTTACTGCCAGAGTAATTTCATCTGGAAGAAACAAATTCACTACGTACGGGAACCCATAGGAACATCCGTACTCTACGGCATCATTATTCTATGGGTTCTTATCCCGCTAAGCTATTACTCTAAAAAAGATCATTTTGATCAGGCATTCGCAAAAACGAAAGTGGCCATGGATGAGGCTCGGAAACAAAGAGTCACCTCGACTGACTTAGAGAAATTAAAACAATTAGCTTCCGAAGATTTTACAAAGTTAGATTCCGAAACGACTGACTCAGAAGGATTCAGTAAGAATAACAGACCTTCAGTTTGAGTTGATTAAATCTCCAAAAAATAAAGCTGAAGAAATGACTAATGTCCTGAGGACACGATTCAATGACATCATAAATATATCAAATGAATATGTAACCGGGCTGGAAAGAATTGGTTGGGAATCCTTAATGGATCCTCAGAGAATTCAAACACCAAACTCATATCAACAAACGGAAAAAATTATCGCGTCAGGGATTAATCTCGCAACGGAAAATAAAAGAAAACAAATTGAGTCATACGAACGCTGCATCAGTGCGATCGAAAAATTGGCTGGCGCCGGATTAAATAAAGAGGCCAAAACCAAGACTGAGAAGAACATGAAACTTCTCATTAATGCCAGTGACATCGAAATAGAAATTGCAGGCAAGATAGGAGAACTGGTAAAGCATTTGCATGAATGTTCAGAAAGATGGGAATTCAGGGATGAGGCCTACTTGTTTGACGAAGAGACTGACGAAGAAAAATTCACTTCAATCTATAGCGAGTTCGAAGCGATGTCAGAAAAACAGGACGAGTTAAATGAGCTCTTGGAAGCAGTAATGAAAAGTGATTGATTTTAATCCTTACCAAAAATCTTCATGACCTCCTGGTCCGGTTTTTTAATGAAAGTATCGAACTCCTTGTAGAAATCCTTGAGTGATATTTTCATGTGCTTCTTGAAAGCCGCAGCTCTTCCCATCGGAATAATATCATACCACCAGTCCCTCAGCACTATCTCCTCATCAATGCCCTTCGCATGAATGAGGTAAGCCGTGGCCCAGGCACCAATCATATAGTAGACCTGAGGCGCGCCTCCCTCGTCCCAGTAAGTTTCATTGTCCAGACGATAGTCCGGATTCTTGATGATGAACTCATTAATGCCTGGCCGACTGATATTGGCCCCGAACTTTCTCAGTTCCAGCATGTAATCCTTTAAATCAATGAACTTGAGATTCTCCATGAACTTGGCCGAACTGTAGGTCGCCATGCCTTCCCTCATCCAGGAGTTGGAATTCTTGTCCGAGGTCCTCTCTTCTTCGGCCCCTGAGTGCGCAATCTGAAAAACATGATGGTACTCATGCAATGCTCCCCAGGTATTCTCGATGGGCCTCTTTGCCCTCTCAGTAGCATTCGTCGAGACGTCCTCATAGATGCGGACCGGTCCCTGCGTCCAGGTCAGCCCCCCGGCCGATTCCCCAGCCAGAATCGATTTAATTTCCTTCACGACATTCGAGCGACTTAAAAATTCCGCAATCTGCTCCTTTGCCGTTTCTTTGGCGTCAGCATTGACCCGACTCTCTGCCCTGTCCCTGAAGATAGCACGTACACTCTTCTCGTCCTCGGGCCCGAAAAGATAAATGTGGTAAGGGCCGTAATTCCCAAAGTAGTCAATTGCGTAGTCCAGCCCTCTCTTATAATATTTAATGAGGGACCCGTTCACGTCCACTCCCTTCGCTACATGAAATGTCGGCTCTTCCTTGGACTGCTTCGGCAATAACTTTTCAGAATCTCCGGCCATGACAATGGCTTGCTGAACAGTGAAGACCAAAAAAGCGACTCTAATAAAAATAACTCTCATCCTCTCAAGAGTATCACACTAGACTAAAAGATGAATAAAAGCTGGCGATAAAATAACTAAAACGATAAGTTCATTAACTTCACCGGACACTAATCATGAAAGAACTCATCATCAGCCTGATCACCTTGTCATTATTTATACCCTGCGCCTTTGCTGAAAAGGAAAAAGGGGGAAAGGGGAACAACAACATCGGATCACTGATCAAACAACTCGATGACGATCAGTTCTCAAAGCGTGAGGCAGCAGTAAAAAAACTAACAGAGCTTGGAGCCGCCGCTATCCCGGCACTGACCAAAGCCACGAGGCGCAAGTCCCCCGAGTCTTCAATGAGGGCATTCAATATCATTGTCCGCCAGTACAAGGACGGTGATGAGGCCACAAAAAATAAAGCCACTAACGCCCTGAAGAAAATTGCAAAATCTGAGAAACCCCACGCTGCAGAGGCAAAGAAGGTACTCGAGCCTCCAAAAAATGTTCCAGGAACCGCAAATGGAGTCACTGCCAAAGCGGACATAAAGATCGGAGGACACGCGGGCATTAATCGCCGCGTGTCCGTCATGGTCCAGAACGGCGTCACCACAGTCGACGCGGAAGAGAACGGGCAGAAGGTCAAGATCCTTGAGGATCCCAAGAAAGGAATCACAGTCGAAATTACTGAGGGCAAAGAAGAAAAAAAAGAAACCAATAAGTACCAGGCCGCTAATGCCGAGGAGCTCAAGAAAAAGAACCCCAAAGCTCATAAGCTGTATCAAAAATATACCGGTAACGTTAAAGCCGATGGCGGCAACGTGAACATCAAGATTGAGTCCAAGACTCCTTAGGAATGATCCTTATCCCTGATCAATTCCTTTGATTTATTTGCCGCTACTGACTCCTCTTCAGTTTTAGCCACACAAGGATCAGTCTACTGATCACAACGCCGATCACGGCTCCGCCCGCGTCGGCCCAAAAATCACCCATTTCCCCGTACCGGTTAACGTACGGTTGAATAATCTCAATGAGAGCGCCATAAAGAACAGCAATGGCAAAGATCAGCCAGGTCCGCGCCGGCATCAATAGGCACACTGGTAAAACAAATACCCCGAAAGCAACGAAGTGTTGATGCTTGTCCGTCCCGGGAACTGGCGGTAATTCTTCGAGAGGCATTAAAGTTCCCCAGGCAATCGCGATCCCGAAAATGAGAGTCAACGAAATGGCTATGTTAGAAAGTTTCAATAATACAGATAAGAATTAGTTATTTTTTATAATACGCCAATCACTTTTTGATACGGAGCACGACCGGGTGGTGGTCCGAACCGGACCAGTCATCCGCGTTCCCGTTAGACTCGACCCGTAACGTATCCGCCTCAATTGAAGGTGAAGTAAATATATGGTCGATCCTGAGACCGGGAACGAGCCCGGCCTTCCACTTACTTGATGAGCGGTACTGATTCTTCCCGTGATCCTTGAGCAGGCCCTGGCCAAGTAGCGACTTCACGGCCGGGTTCTTGACCGTCGCATTCAGGTCACCCATTAGAATGTATGGATCTTCTTTGTGAGCCCTGGCCTTAATTCTCTTCAGCATGAGCAGCGCCGAATTGACCCGGGCAAGCTGACTCTGATGGTCCCAGTGCGTATTGTATATATAGATGGCCGTCTTCTTTTCCGGATCATCGGCCGCAATCAATCGGGCCCAAGTGCAGATCCGGGTATGATGATTTCCCCAGGAACGGCTATTCGCAACGCCTGGAGTATCAGATAGCCAGAAAGTGCCATGCTCTTCCGGGTCCAGATTCCAGGCGTTCCGATCATAAAAGATTGGTGAGTACTCTCCGCGGGTCTTCCCGTCTTCCCTGCCCACTCCGAGGAACGCGTGACCCGGCAGGGCCTTGTCCAGATCAAGGAGTTGTTTGTACCTGACCTCCTGAAGGCCGATGACCTCCGCTTTCTTTTTGAGAAGGTAACCTGACACCATGCCCTTCCTCTGAGCCCAGTCCTTCTGATCCTTGTCACTCTCAGTGTCCTGACGGATATTATAAGAAATCAGAGTAACAGGACCTGGAACAGTTTCATCCGCCAAACTCCACGAAACAAGCAGAGGAAAAAAAAGGCTAAACAAAATATTTCGCATAGCCATTAATTAATGGAAGATCGTTCAACGTTCCAGCGACAAAAGACAAACTGGAATAAAAAATAAAAAAACGGGATCCTTTCCGGGACATTTAAGATACTATTAACGACTAAGCTAATTGACATGAATCCAAAACATAGCCCCTTCGTACTGATCGCCAGAGTCAGGGTCAGTCCCGGTAAAGTTGACGATTATCTGGCCATTGCGGCAGAAGCCGATTCCGCTGTGAAAGAGACAGAGCCCGGAATGCTGATGCATAATTTTGATGCGGACCCGGATGATCCTCTGCAATTTACTTGGACCGAGATTTACCGGAACGATGAGTCACTCATTGCCCACATCAATAATCCACCGGTCCAGGAATACGGAAATAAGCATCTGGAATTGGCAGAAAGTATTGAAGTAGAAATTTACGGAACCTTAGCAAAGGAAACCGTGGATTACCTGAACAGGGTCTGGGGAGAGGCCGGCATACCATTCAAGCATTTCAAGACCACGGACGTTGGATACCATAGAGATTCGGCCTTCGAGTGAGTATGGCCGAAAAATTGCACTTCAATCACTTCAGACTAAAGGAGTAGAGTGTTGCCCGGTCCAGTTTGAACCTGAGCCGAACTCCTTTCCTCTTTTCTGGATTAAATTCACGGTCCCATCTCAAAATCTGGCCCGTGCAGTTCTCACTGACGGGATCAGAAACAGCAATGACCCCTCCCTCACTGTCATGGAGACTCACAGTCATTGAGCCTTCAATGTCAGCCGTAACGAAAACCTTCCCCTTTAAGCCCAGAGGAACAGTCGTAAGGATAGCGGGCCTTGTCTTATCTTGTTGCGCATAACCGGCCCACCGGTCCTTGCCCACCGTTGCCATCGCAAGCCCCCCTTTCCTCCAGTCAAAAAAGTACCAGTCCGATGCGCCGTAATAGATCCTAATCTCATCATCCACAAAGACCGGTGCTGCGGGAAATATGGCACCCCAATCATAAGGCATCTTGCTGAACTCCTTCACTTTAGCCGGTGAGTTTCCTATCAGCGGCGTTCCCGGACTCACACGGTGCCATGTGTACGAGTCAGGGCTCCAAGCAAGTTCAATGTGCTGACGAACACGGTCACGTGATTTGGCAGACGGATAATTCATGCAGCCGATCAGGCCAAGATAAAGACCACCGTCACGAAAAATGACCATGTCATGAAGTTGATTGAGAGGCGTCCCCTCAAGGATGGTCTTTGATTTTTCCCATCTCACCGCATCAATACTCTCGGTCCTTGCAATCTTACGGTTTCCCGTGACCGGCACATTGTCATAGTGCCGCAAAATTCCCACGTACCGGCCCAGTTCAGGTGACCAGATCATGTTCGCATGCGTATCACTTTGCCCGACACCAGGCAATGCCACTTCTGGTCCCCAACGGAGTCCGTCCGCGGAGTACCTCATCCTGTAACCTGAATCGGTGCAGTAAAAAGCCTTGTAGCGACGGTCCGG
>CACJBM010000032.1 GCA_902591645.1 uncultured Verrucomicrobiota bacterium
TGTGAAATCAACCCAGTTAAGGAAAGACTTGGCGCATTTCGGGCAATTTGGAACTAGGGGACTAGGCTATAACGTTGAAGCATTGATTGAAGTTATAACAGGAGTCTTAGGAACAAATAGTCTAGTGCCTGTCATTTTAGTGGGAGTTGGTAATTTGGGCGCAGCGCTTCTAAGGTATAGCGGTTTTGTTAAAGAGGGATTTGAAATTTCTGCTGCTTTTGAAGCTGATCCGAATCGTGCCAAGTTAGTGAAGGCGAATGTGCCAGTAATGGATGCTTCCGTAATGGCTCAATACGTTAATGAGAATAATGTTAAGATTGCTATCTTGGCAGTTCCTCCAGAAACAGCCCAAGAAGTGGCAAATAATCTCGTCCAGGTAGGAGTCCAAGCATTCCTTAATTTTTCTCCGACCGTATTGAAGACTCCCGATAATGTTATTGTCAATTCTGTTGATTTGGCTTTAGAGCTTGAGCATTTGAGCTACTTCGTGAAATAGCCAGTGCGATTCGGACTTTACTTCGTTGATATGTTTCATGAAAGGTGGCAATGTGGAGCAATAAGAGAATGATGATTTCTGCTCATATGGAGAGTATTTATCTAGTGCGGTTCTGATGATAATTAGGCAACAAATAAGATTTGCAGTCTTTGGGTCTGTTGTTTTGCATTTGCTTTTTGCTTTTGGAATTACAACGATGCTTGCCTATAAGCGTTCTCTACCGCCGGACAATGATGATTTTAAAAATGCGTTGGATTTAGGTTCTGGTTATAGTTTATCTTCTTTTTCTGATTTCACATATGCGTCCCGTGAGGTTGGTGAGCCAGTCCATGGTGGAGTGTCTATCGGTGGATCAGTTTGGTGGAAATGGAATGCATTAGAAGAGTGTGAGGTTGAATTAAATGTGAATTCGATTGATTTTGAAGATGTGGTGGGAGTTTACAGGGGATCTATGATGGAAACTTTGGTCAAAGTTGCATCTCGTCAAGAGGCGGAGAGTAAATCGTTGGTGTTCTTTGCCGAGCCAGAAACTTTATATCATTTTGCAGTGGCCTCTACTCAGCCAGGTGTAGAGGGTTCGGTAGAATTGAAAATGGATATCAGAGGCGAGGAGGAAGAAGAATTAATAGTTTTGTTGCCGGAAATGTTTATCCGTGATGATCCAGATGACCTTAAAAAGGAAAAAGATTATATAAGGACTGAATCCAATAGCCCTTCGACGGTTGCCCCCTCTAATACGGATTTAGAATCTGATCGCAATACTTTGGCTGCAAGTGATACACAACCTTCTGATGAGGGCGAAGATAATGTTCCAAATATTGATGGGAGAGACCTTCCATTTGGGGACCTTGCCCAAAAGGATTATGTGGATGGAGAAGAAGAGGATGCTGACTTTCTGCCGATCCTCCCTCAATGGGCACCAGAGAAACAAATTAGTGTAAATTCTAACTCTGAGGAAAAGAATGATGAGAGTAGAAATGAAAAATCTGAGGCTGAAGAAGAACAGAGCGAACTGACCGAATTGTTTTCTGAAACTTTGATTAAGGAACCAGAAATCGAAGAAAAAGATCTCATTGAGGCGGAGTTAAACAAAAAAAACAGCAGTAATAAATCTGATTTAAATGTGCTTCAAAAAAATAAAGAATCTGAATTTATCGCGGAAGACAGCCAAGAATCTTTAGTGACTGAGGAATTAGATTCCTCGAACCAATTAAATGAAAAGGTCCCTGTTCATGAGGAACAGAAAAAAGCATTTCAGGTCCATTCACCTAAAAAAAAGAGCATTGGAAAATTAAGTAATCTTGGTCAGGCAGCTTTGGATGTGGAAGAAACGGTATTGGGACATTACAAGAAGAAGGTCGATTTGGCGGTCCAGAAGAGTTGGCATCGTGCACGAACTGCCCATGCTGATTTTGTAAAATTTGGTTCTTTAAAGGTTAGATTTTGGGTTAATGAGAAGGGCGATATAGTTGATATTAGACTTCTTCGCAACGATGCTGATCCAGTTATGGTTGATTTCTCGATTAGCGGTATACTCCGGGCAGATATTCCTCCTGTGCCAAAAGATCTCATTGAATTGACTCAGGACGGTAGGATGGAATTTGAGTATGAGATTATTATATACTAACTGAATACATGTATTACGTCGGCTTTATATCTGAATTACCTAATTCATTGAATTCTGTATACAAGTTTCTCATGGATGGAGGCGTCTTTATGTTTTGCCTTCTGTTACTGTCTTTTCTATCAGTGACTGTCATACTAATGAAGTTGATTTCCTTGAGGGAGCAGCGAGTAGTGCCCAAAAAAGTTCAGGAAGCAATGAACGGAGCTCAGGAGTACATTGAGACAGATAATGTTATAAATCTGGTCAATTGCTTAAAATCGAACCGGTCAGCTCTTTCTCGCATTGGCTTAGGCGTCATCGAAGGCGCTCCTTCGAGCCGTATAGAATCATCTTCAACTGCCGAAGCGAGGGCACGAGAGGAGATTGTGGTTTTGGAAAGAGGAATTGCTCTTCTAGAAGTCGTGATAACGATTGCTCCTTTACTCGGTCTATTGGGAACCGTTTCGGGTCTCGTGGGGGTTTTTAGTAATATTGATGCTGAGGGATCTGGAAGCTCTCGTGTACAAGTTTCTAGTGGTATTGCAGAAGCTTTAAATACCACAATAGCGGGCCTGGCTGTTGCTGTTCCTACAGTGATCGCGCACAGTTATTTTACAAAGAAATTAGAAAGAATGGGTGTTCGTATGGAAGTTCTCACCGACAATCTAATTTCAGCTTTCTATAAAAATCCCTCCGAAATACTTTATTCTAAACTCAAGGGGTTAGTAGGGGACAAGAAAAAATAAAGAGTAAATAATTAGAGCTAATGAATTTTGTTAGTAAGCGTTCCACCAGGCCTCTGGTCCCAATAGTTTCTCTAATTGATATTTTAGCGATTCTATTAATTTATTTCATACTCACTTCTGCTCCCAAAGAAGATAAGGCTTTTGCCAGTATTACTCTTCCTAAAGCGAGTTCTTTGGCTAAAAAGGTTGAAGCTGAATCAAGGATTGAACTTGCTCTTACTGCGGATTCTAAATTGATTCTTGGTTCGGAGGACGTTCCTCAAAATCAATTGGCAACGAGGCTCAAGCGTCTAAAGCAAGAACGGCCTGACCTTGGTCTAGAGCTCAGAGCTGATGAGAGGGCTCCACTTAAAAGCCTTGTTGCCGCATGGGATGCTTTGACTCGGGCCGGATATCCGGTTAAGGATGTCCCAGCGCGCATTCTAATTGATAAACAGAATAATTCTACACAACCGTGATTCGTGAAATTGTTATATTTGGTGATCCTGTATTACGTAAAAAGTGTGATTTAGTTAAGAATTTCTCTGAGGATATTAGCTCTTTGGTGGATGATATGCTTGAAACAATGGTGTCTGCTGAGGGGATTGGCTTGGCAGCTCCGCAGATTGGTATTCCGATTCAATTGGCAGTCGTGGACGTTTCGCATGATCCAGAATGTATTAGCTATTTGAGAGTAGATGGTAAGGACGTTGATCTTCTTGATATGATGCCTCTGATCTTTGTCAATCCGGAGCTCGAATTTGATGGTGAACAAGATGTGATGAGTGAAGGGTGCCTTAGTTTTCCAGAAATACGCGGAGAAGTTACTAGGCCCTATGAGGTGAAAGCTAAAGTTCAACTAATGAATGGGAATAAAATTACAATTGAGACGGACGGTTTGCTTTCACGAGCTATTCAGCATGAAACTGATCATTTAAATGGTGTTTTATTCATTGATCGAATGTCAGCTGCGACCAAAATTTCTCTGCGAGGGAAGGTTAAAAAAATGCAGCGTGAGTATGGGATGCGATGAAAGATATTTTTTATGAGATTTTGATTGTTGAGTAATTTGCAGGTGAATATTCATTAAATCCCTAATGGTTAAATTGATGGGCCCCTTGATTATAAAATTCTTGAGCCGGACATGGCTTTGCATCCCAGTATTTTGCGCGGGATTCTTTTTCATGGCACCGCAAGATGTCAAAGGGAAAGGAATTTTATCGAAACTTAAAAAAAGTTTTAAAGCTAGGATCAAAAAAGAAAGACAACCTTCCAAGCCAACAAGTCCTTCCAAGCCAACAAGCATTTTATTTTTGGGAGATTCAATGAGCATGGGTGCTTTTGGTAATTCTTTTGATATGAAGCTGAGGGAGGCCGGATTTGAGGTGTATACATATGTTGCTGGTGGTGCAACTCCTTACTATTGGCTGAGTCGTTATGACCCGATAGCCTCTGACATCGGATTTTGGGAAAAAACTCCGAAAGTGGATAGGCGCCTGAAAGTTATAAAAGCAGTACCAAAGGTAGAGTCTTTAGTTGAAAATTGGAATCCCGATATCGTTGTTATTCAAACTGGAACTAATTTATATTCGAGTTTGCGTTCAAAGCGTCGAGAAAGATCTGATAATATTGCAGTAGTCGAAGGGTTGTGCAGAGACATGGCAAAGGCAGCGGTGAGAGGAGGTAGACGCTGTTATTGGATTGCCCCACCTTCTTCTCATCCTGAACGATTTTCTTATGAGCTTCAGGATGAAATGAGTAGCATAATGAATGATGCGGTTAGCCCCTTTGGACGAGTGTTCGATAGTCGAGAAGTAACTAAATTTGTTGATCCTTATCCGGAAACGGATGGCATTCATTATGGCCCGACAGAAGCGAAAGAATGGGCCCAACATGTGGTGTCTGATTTTTTAATTTACGCGGGTAATGATGCTGTTGGTCGCCGGGCTTTAGATCCTGATGAGCCTTTTGGTGCCAAGAATGTTGAGGTCAAGAAGGCAATACCTGTGGACTCATCGACAATTGTTTGGGGTGAAATTGATGTCAATCTTCGCCTAAAAATTAAAACTGAAATTCCTAGGGTCAAAGCGGTCACTTACAGGAGTTGTCTGATTTTATATGAGTATGAGGTGCAAGAAGTGATGGAGGGCTACTATCCTTATGAAACTTTGCGAGTTGCTCATTACGGAGTATTTAATCGTAAGTACACAGCCAAATCGCGTTATCGATTGGGGTTTGAAAAAGCGTGGAAGATGGTGCCGCTGCAAAATTATCCAACAATGAGGAGGTTACAGATGTTTGATGATTTGGATACGGATTTTGACAAACCAATTTATGTTATTAAGCAGGAATAAATAGCTGCGCATGAATCAAATAGTTAGCGGTATTGACAAATTGAAGGGACTAATGCAATCTCCGCATTCCTACTAAACTTATTATTGTCGTGTTATACCTATTTTTCCAGATGGGGCTTATTCTTGCTCTTGCTGCGATGCTTTTCTTTGGGCTTGGTTATTGGTATGCCTATGGAACTTTGGGTCGTAAACGTAATAGTTCAGTAGCTTCCAAGGAGAGGAAATTTCATCAGAGTAGTCAGGAAGGTGATACTAAAGATGAGAATGAAGAATCTTAAATAATAGGATTGGTATTAAATTTTCAGGATGATCCAAATACATCCTCAAGCCCTTTTCGCATGATTGCTGAGTCAGGGCTTTGCCCTGTCCAGTATTCAATCCCAATTACTCCCTGAGCCACTAACATTTCGAGGCCATCGATAACCTTACAGCCTCTTTCGGTGGCATCCTTTACAAATAGTGTTTTTGGTGGATTTGGAATTACGTCTGCTACTACCATTTCTTCGGTTAAGCTTTCTGGATCGATGTTCAGACGAGCTTCAATATCAGGGAAAAGACCAATAGAAGTTGCATTGATAACGACTTCAGTGCCCTGTGGGATTTGATAACAGTTTTCCCAGTGTACAAATTCTGCATGGAATGTGCTATTTATTGAATCTTTAACTTTCGTGTTTAGTAATTGTACGAGCTGTTCACCCCGATTAACTGATCTGTTGATTATTGTTATTTTAGAGCACCCAGCAATAGCCATTTCTACGCTAATTGCTCTTGCTGCTCCACCCGCTCCAAAAATAACACATGATTTTTCATTCGGATTGGTGATTTGTTTTAGCGATGACACGAATCCTTTTCCGTCCGTATTTTCACCTATCAATTTCCCGTTTCTATTGACTACACAATTTACTGCGCCCATTAATTCTGCAGATTCCCCAAGACCATCAAGATATTGGATCACCTCAACTTTATGAGGGATTGTGCAATTGAACCCCTTGAATCCAAAGGCCCTTGCACCGTTAACCGCTCTCTTGAGATTTTCTGGACTTACTTCAAGAGTTAAGTACCGCCAATCGAGATTTAATGCATCGAAAGCGGGTTCGATCATTGCCTGCGTCGGATTTTCTGCCACAGGGAAGCCAAAGCAACCCACGAGTTCTTGTTTAAAATTAAGTTCTTTCGCCATTTACATAAACTTTGTGCTCACGAAGGCTTGATTTCAAGCCGTCAAATGGCTTGGATTAATGAAATGACACGATATTTATCATCTTTTCTGCTTTTTTGTTTCATTGCATTGGTTGGTTGCAATAAAACTGATCCTAGATCGGGTAATAAACAATTGCGAATAGCTGTTATCCCTAAGGGCACTACCCATGAATTTTGGAAATCAGGAGAAGCGGGAGCTAAAAGGGCAGGAGAGGAATTGGGTGTTGAAATAATATGGAAGGGACCTCAACAGGAAAGTGACAGGGCCGGCCAATTAAAAGTAGTTGAAAATTTTATTACTCAGCGAGTTGACGGGATTGCTCTTGCGCCACTTGATGACAAGGCCCTCGTTCGCCCAGTGAAGGAAGCGCATGAATCTGGAATCAAGGTTGCTGTATGGGATTCGGGTCTTGATGAATCTGCGGCAGAAGCGGTGGTAAGCAATGTAATGACTAATAATTTTGGGGCCGGGAAGGAATGTGGAAAGCGCCTCGCTTCACTAATGAATAATACTGGAAAGGTTATTATGCTTAGGCATGCCGTGAATCATGCAAGTACTACTAATAGGGAAGAAGGTTTTCTTGCAGGGATAAAAGAATCGGCACCAGACATTGAATTGGTCTCAATTGATCAGCGTGGTGGGGTTTCAATTGATGAAGCCTTAAAGGCTTCAGAAAATTTATTAAACCAGTTTGGTGACAGCGTTCAGGGTATTTTCACACCAAACGAATCGACTACTCAGGGGATGCTGCGTGCGCTTGATGAGGCTGGTCTAGCGGGAAAGATTTCTTTTGTTGGATTTGACACTAATGATTCTTTGCTAAGTGCTCTAAGAAAAAATAAAATATCAGCCCTTGCGGTGCAGGACCCTTTCAGGATGGGATATACTGCAGTTAAAAATATTGTAGCGTCCATTAAAGGGGAATATTTTGAGGCTGATGTCGATACTGGGGCTGTGCTTCTGGACTTGGAAAATATTGATTCTCAGGAGGTAAAGGAGCTCCTGAATCCATCTCAGAAGTAAGAAAAAATGCCAAGCATAGAGGACGTAAGTTCCGTGGATTCTAGTTTAGCTAAGGGCTATGGAAAGAATTTCATTGCTCTGTTGATACCGGTCAGTGGGTTAATTTTTGTATTTCTGTTATTGCTGCTGCTGATAATTATCTATGTCCCGGATAATGTAGACAATTTTTTATCGATTCAGAATTTAAAGACGATCCTTAAGCAAACTGTCATCGTTGGTATAGGCGCTTTGGCGATGACAATGATTATAGTCAGCGGAGGAATTGATCTTAGTGCTGGGTCTGTTGTTGCCCTAACCGCGGTCTCATGTGCTCACGCAGTGAATTGGTGTAATGGAAATGTTTTTATAGGAGGCTTCATCCCTTTGCCTGTGGTCTTTGCAATTATGGTGGGTGCGGGAGTGGGATTTTTAAACGGAGCGATATCGGCTCGCCTTGGCATCGCTCCATTTATCGTGACACTGGGAATGATGTTGGTCGCAAGGGGCCTTGCAGAAGGGTTCGCTGATGAGACAGTTGTCAGGTCGCCTGATAATTTTCTAAAAACGCTAATGATGAGGGAGCCTGATCCTAAATGGCTGATCTTTGCTTATGGAGTTTGGATTAATATTTTCCTTTTCTTGCTGATGGTTATTTTAATGCGGTTCTCGGTTTTTGGCCGACGCATCTATGCCCTTGGAGCCAATGAGGAAGCGGCAAGGTACTCGGGGATTAATGTGATACGAAACCGCATTCTTATTTTTACATTTGGAGGGGCAATGTTTGGTTTGGCTGGAGTGATGTCTTATGCGGAAATAGGTGACGGTGATCCAACGACTGCAGTTGCTCTTGAGCTAGACATTATCGCGGCAGTTGTCATTGGAGGAGCTTCACTTGCCGGTGGCCGTGGAACAGTTTTTGGCTCTATGATTGGAGCTATTATAATTACGGTGCTCTACAATGGATGTGTGATGCTAAGAGTAGATGATTGGGTGCAGAAGGTGCTCATAGGAGGGATTATTGTTGCGGCAGTATGGGTGGATGGGGTTCGAGTAAAGCGTAAATGAATATTATTCGTATCTCCATTTAATGATCCACGGATCATTAGTTTGCTTCTGCATTTCTTTTAGTTTTCCTTTGTAAGTTTGTAGTAATTCATAGTGCTTTGCTTCCGCTGCCAAATTTTTGGACTCATTTGGATCCTTGCGCATGTCAAAAAGTTCAAATTCTGGTCTTTTTATATATTCTTGTACTGTCCTTTTTCCATACTTTGTTGTTGGTCCCTGTTTGAATTGTGCTTGCCATGTTGGAGCAGCCCAGAGATCGCTTGCAAATGGAAATGGAAGCGGGTGTGCGATGTTCCAGATGAGTTTGTAATTGCGATCACGAATGACCCTCATTGGGTAATACATCTGGATTTCATGAAATGTATGAGAAGCCCCAATTTGATCCCATCCTGTAGTTTCTTTTTTATTTAATAAGGGGATCCAGGAACGGCCATGGAATTTAACTATTTTTTTTCCTCTATTTTCTTCTGGTGCCCGTTTTTCTGAGCTCTCAAAGTTAATGAGTTTCTTTAGAGGGCCTCTTGTTTTCGAGTCGTAAGCATTGGCAAAGTTCAGTATTGAAGGAGTAATATCAATATGACTTATGAGTGCATCATTAATTAGCCCACGTTCTTTGATGTAAGGATTTCTAACGACGAAGGGCACTCTCAAGCCAGGCTCATAAACTGTGGTCTTTCCTCCGGGCATTGCGATACCATGATCAGAAGTGAAAATCACTAAGGTCTTATCATATTTACCTGCTTCCTTTAGGAGATGAATGAGCTGACCGAGTCCTTGATCGATTCTGGAGCAAGACTGATAGTACTGTGCAAGTTCGGCTCTGCATGTTGGGGTGCCAGGTAAGAAATCAGGCACTTCAACTTCTTCAGGTTTGTAGAACACTTCATCGACACCTTGATGAGACCCTTTGTTAGGTCTATTTCCAAAGAGGTCTGGCTTGTGAGGCGATCCTTTATCTGTTCCTCCCCCCCTGTGCGGATCCGAAGTTGCAAAATACAAGAAGAAG
This sequence comes from uncultured Verrucomicrobiota bacterium, assembly GCA_902591645.1. The sequence continues at coordinate 9,456 of CACJBM010000032.1, forward strand.
GGGCGTTCATCTTTTGAGCTAATAAAATCTTTACATTGGTTTGCCATTTGAACGGCATTCCTTGAGTTCCCTTTCAATTTTGTTTCGAAGTGATAAACAGGTTCTGGAGCCACATGAAATTTTCCAATGCGAGCGGTACGGTAACCGTTCCTGTTTAGAAGGACCGGGAGAGACTGAATGTTTTGGAAGGATGAGAACTTATGGTAATTGTGTTGGTGTCCGAATTGCCCATTCAGATGATTATGAAGCCCTGTCAAAATGACAGATCTGGATGCTGAACAACTTGCAGTTGTCGCAAAGGCATGTTTAAAGAGGGTCCCATCCGAAGCTAGTTTGTCTAGGTTCGGCATTTTTATTTTTTTGTTTCCATAGCAACCCGCATCAGGACTTTGATCGTCAGTAACAAAAAGAACGATATTTCTTTCTTCAGGGAAAATGTAAGATGTCTGAAGAATGATTAAGGAAGATATATATAGTAGGAGCTTCATTACGTTAATTATTTACGATAGATCATGGCACTGTGTCGACTGATTCTCTATTATACTTTCAGGCTAGGATAAGTTTGTGTTTTTCTTAGGTCATATATGTAAGAATAGCCTCCCCATTATATCTAAATTGTCTGGTTTCGTTTCTGTATTTGAGTTAGTGTTCTTCCTGATTTGTGAATTTTATTGTTTTATTTTTAATTGCATTTTCAGCCTTCGCTGCAGTTCTGGATGCTGAGGTGACTTATAATTTTGATGTGAAACCAATCCTTTCGGATCGTTGTTATCATTGTCATGGTCCAGACAAAGGTAAACGTAAGGGTGATCTTAGACTTGATACACAAGAGGGAATTAATCAGGCAATAGAAAGTGGAGAACTCATTGCAAGGATTACCTCTACGGATCCGGAAGAGAAAATGCCTCCTCCCAAATCCAAACTTTCCGTCACAGGGGACGAGATTTCCATATTGAGAGATTGGATTGAAGGCGGAGGCAAAGTACAAGGTCACTGGTCTTTTATTCCTATAAAAATTAGTAAAAAATCAAAATCTAAAGACAATGCTCATCCTATAGATGCTTTCATATCAGATAAATTAAAGAGTCTAGATTGGGATTTTCTTCCAGAGGCGTCTAAGGAGAAATTAATTCGGAGAGTTGCATTTGATTTGACCGGTTTGCCGCCAAGACCCGAAGAAGTTAAAGAGTATATTGAGGATGATTCTCCTGCCGCTTATTCTCAAATGGTAGATCGTTTTTTGGCTAAAACCGCTTACGGAGAAAGGATGGCTTCGCATTGGCTAGATGTTGCTAGATATTCCGACACTTATGGATACCAGGTCGATCGAGATCGCTTTGTGTGGCCGTGGCGCGATTGGGTGATATCAGCTTTTAATGATAATAAGCCATATAGTGAATTTATAACGGAACAAATAGCAGGTGACATGCTGCCGGATGCAACTGAGCAGCAAATTCAGGCCACGACCTTTTCCCGGCTGCATCCTCAGAAAGTAGAAGGGGGAAGTACTGAAGAAGAGTTTCGTGTAGAGTATGTGGCTGATCGTTTACATACATTTGGAACAGCTTTTTTGGGGCTAACGCTTGAATGTGCACGCTGCCATGATCACAAATATGATCCTGTTTCGCAGAAAGAATATTACCAATTGTTTTCGTACTTTCAGAACATATCTGAATCTGGTCTTTACTCATATTTTACCTCTGCTGTTCCGACTCCTACGATGAGGATCATGGATGATCAGAAGAAGGCTAATCTTAAGGAACTTAAGCAAAAAGTGATAGTTGCTGAAAATACGGTAATTCCAGATGTGAAAGAACGTTTTCAAGAATGGTTGAAAACGGACCCGAAATCCGAGGTCAAGGGGCAGGTATTTCATCAGAATTTTGAAGGAAATCTTGGGCGTAATTCCAGTGTCCCTGGCAAAATTGGTAAGGCAATTAAGCTTACAGGTGACGATGCGTTTGGAACTAAAGTTGGTAATTTTAGAAGATATCAGCCTTTCAGTATTTCATTATGGATGAAGACCCCGGATGTAAAAGAAAGGGCAGTGGTTTTTCATCGATCCAGAGCCTGGACCGATTCAGGAAGTAGGGGCTACCAATTGTTGATAGAGGAGGGAAAATTGAGTTGGTCGCTCATTCATTTTTGGCCTGGCAATGCATTGCGCATAAAAACAAAACAGCAGGTAGCTGCTGGGGAATGGGTTCATGTGACTGTCAGTAATGACGGATCAAGTTCATCGTCAGGGTTAAAAATATATCTCAATGGTGCTGAAGCTGAATGTGATGTTATTCGTGATTATCTATACAAGGGAATTACTGGTGGTGGTGGAGACAATATTTCCATTGGTGAGCGTTTTCGTGACCGCGGATTCAAGAATGGATTGGTTGATGAGTTTAAAGTTTTTAATAGAGAGCTTACTCGGGTCGAGATAATGAGTCAGGTAACTGGAGATCAATTTGACCCGGACCTGGAATTTTATACTTCGGCGATAGATATGAAATCTCTTGAACAAAAGAAACGTTTGGAAAAGGCTCGTGCTGATCTGGCAAATTTTCAGGAAGGATTGCAGGAGATTATGGTAATGCGTGAGTTGGGCAAACCTAAACCATCTTATATACTGGAGCGTGGAGCTTACGATAAGCGTGGGAAGGAAGTATTTGCTGGCACTCCCTCTTTTTTGCCTGGGGATGGAGGTTCTAACCGCTTGGAACTCACTGAATGGTTAATTTCTCCAGAAAATCCTCTCACTTCGAGAGTCGCAGTGAATCGGTTTTGGCAAATGTGTTTCGGAGAAGGTTTAGTGAGGACACCTGAAGATTTTGGTAGCCAAGGACAGATCCCTACTCATCCAGAACTATTGGATTGGCTGTCTAATTATTTTATTGATTCTGGTTGGGATGTTAAGAAGTTATTAAGTCTTATTTTAACTTCTTCTGCTTATAAGCAAGGTTCAGACGTGCCTAGGGAAAGATTAGTTCAGGATCCTGAGAACCGGTTCATTAGCCGAATCTCACGTACAAGACTTTCTGCAGAGATGATACGAGACCAATCATTGGCAGTTTCAGGGCTATTGTCTGCAAAGCTTGGAGGGCCTCCTGTTAAACCGTACGAGGTGTCAGAATCATTCAAACCTATGGGAAGAGATAAGGGCGAAGGCTTGTATCGGAGGAGTATATATACTTTCTGGAAGAGGACAGGGCCAGCTCCAGTCATGATGGCTTTAGATGCATCTAAAAGAGACGTTTGCAGAGTTAAAAGAGAAAGAACTTCGACTCCTTTGCAGGCCTTAGTGATGTTGAATGACCCACAAATTAATGAGGCTTCGAGGGTATTTGGTGAAAAAATATATCAAAAGAACGAGGGTCAGATTGGCCCGACTATAATCGAAATGTTTACTAACCTAACGAGTCGTAGTCCATCACAGAAAGAGCTCAAATTAATGGAATCACTTTATAATGAACAGAGAGATGGATTCTTAAAGGATCCAGAATCTGCAAAAAAATATCTTGCTGTAGGTGATTCGCCTCATGATAAGACAATACCTGAAGAAAATGCAGCAGCGTTGGGTGTTTTGGGTTCTGCTTTATTTAATTTTTGGGAAAGCGTGGCTAAATATTAAAGCTTGCCGACAGCCCAGACCAGACCTCTTGCTAGCAGATTAATAAAGACTTGATCTTTGAATGTTTCATCAGAGTGGCCATAAGTTGTACCAAATACACGAGCTTTACCAAATTCATTGGTCCATATTACGGCGTGTTTTTTACCGGTCCTTTCGCTGACTGAAAATGCAAGGGGTTTACTGTTCGGCCATAGCTTTTCAATGACATAAAGCTCGTCTTTAGGTGTGACCCACTTTTCAGGAAATCCATTCATAATTGGATGGTTTTTAGCAAAAGGGATGACAGGATATTGAGCTTTATGTTCGTGGCGTTTGCTTGTTACTCCTAGGAATTTTCTCCAGTCATCAATCTTTGCTGAACGGTAAGTATGCATTGCACAATGGATCACAAGGGCTGGTTTTCCTGATTCATGTGCCTTTGTGATTTTGCGGATATAGTCTGCATCGACTGTGTCAGCAAAACATTCATTATGGATAATAACATCATAGGGATCTGCCCATTTAGGATCGTCATATAAGGAGATTTGTGCTCGGGTTCCTTTGCCTCCTTCATTTATCACAGTAAATTCAACATTCACTTGTTTTTCAATGCCTGAGGTGAGTGCAGTGGCTTGAAAAGGATAATTGTGACAGCATCCACCTGTAATCAGGAGTGCCTGGATTTTTTTTCCTGAATATAGTTTCTTTTTATCGATTTTATTTTCTGTTTCGGCAGATGATATAAAAGGTATTGCCGTTAAAGCGACGTATAGAGCTATTTTATGGATCATGTATTAATGATATCACTATTATATATGATTGAGAAAGTTAAACTTTGATTGAAATCATTTCTGTTTTTTAGATAGTATTTAAATATGAAGCGTCATTTATGTGTTGGTGAAGAATCTACTTTTGGCATGAGCCGCAGGGGAGTTCTGAATCGGTTTGGAATGGGGCTTGGTGGCATTGCGATGTCAGAAATGATTTCTAATGGCGATGCTTCCGCTGCTGGGGCCGAGCAAAAGACTCATTTGCCAGCGAAGGCAAAAAGGGTCATCTACCTTTTTCAGAGCGGAGGGCCTTCCCAAATGGATCTCTATGATCATAAGCCTATATTAAAAGAGCGACATGGTGAACAGTTGCCCGAAGAAGTTAGGAAAGGGCAAAGGTTAACCGGCATGTCAGGGAATCAGTCTTCTTTCCCTCTCGCTGGGTCTCCTTTTAAATTTTCGCAGCACGGTGCGAGCGGTCAATGGATGAGCGAAATTTTGCCTCATACGGCCAAGGTTGCTGATGAGTTGTGTGTAGTGAAATCAATGCATACCGAAGCAATTAATCATGGGCCAGGAGTGACCATGCTTCAGACCGGATCCCAATTTCCTGGTCGACCCAGCATAGGTGCATGGTTAAGTTACGGATTGGGATCAGCCAATGACGACCTGCCAACGTTTGTTGTTATGGTGACGAAAAATAAGGGAGGACAACCCTTAGTTTCGCGTCTCTGGGGGAGCGGTTTTTTGCCTTCTGAGTTTCAGGGAGTGAGGTTGCGCTCTGGAAAAGATCCAGTTCTATATTTGAATAATCCAAATGGAATTACGAGAATTGGAAGAAGAAAGATGCTCGACAAGCTTGTTGATTTACATCGGTTACAAGTTGAAAAAGATTCTGATCCATTAATTGAAGGTCGTATAGCTGAGTATGAACTTGCTTATAGGATGCAGTCTTCGGTTCCTGAGGTGACAGATATAAGTGATGAGCCTAAACATATTCTGGACCTTTATGGGAAAGATGTAACCAATCCTGGATCTTTTGCTGCGAACTGCTTACAGGCTCGTAGATTGGCTGAACGTGGTGTCCGGTATATTCAATTATATCACCCTGGATGGGATCAACATGGTGGACTCGCAGGAGGGATCAAAGGCCAGTGCTCTGAAACTGATCAAGCTTCGGCAGCGTTAGTCACTGATTTGAAGCAGAGAGGACTACTTGATGATACTCTTGTCATATGGGGAGGGGAGTTCGGTCGCACTAATTATTGCCAAGGCAAATTGAACGGCAACAATTTTGGGAGAGATCATCACCCCCGTTGTTTTTCATTATGGATGGCAGGTGGAGGAGTGAAGGCTGGAACAGCGTATGGAAGCACAGATCCTTTAGGATATAATGTCCAGAAAGATCCAGTTCATGTCCATGATTTTCATGCGACAATGCTCCATCTACTAGGGATTGACCATGAAAGATTGACTTTCAAGTATCAGGGCCGCCGCTTTAGATTAACCGATGTGCATGGTCGTGTCGTGAAGGGGATTCTTGCTTAAGATTAGGATTAATCTTTATTACAGTTATCGGTATAAGAAAAAGTGTGGTTACTCCATTCGGGTGGGCTTAATAACTTTCCGCTTTCCAAATATAGAGGAACCAATGCGCACTGAAGTTGATCCTTCTTCAATCGCAACATGAAAATCGTTACTCATTCCCATTGAGAGACTAGGCAATTTAATGCCGTTTCTTTGCTCTAACTTGTCTCTGAGGTCTCTGAGCGCAGAAAATTCAGGTCTGACCTTTTCGGGGTCTGGATCAAAGGGAGGAATAATCATTAATCCTTCAATTTCTATCCTATCAAGCTGTAAAAGCGAATCGAATGATTGAGATAATTCTTCAGGAGAAAATCCGAACTTTGTGGATTCATTTGAATGATTTACCTGGATATAAATTTTTGGGAAAAGGCCAAGCTCATGAGCAATTGTGTTTATTCTCTCGGCGATATCAAATGAATCAACGCTGTGTATTGTTTCTGCTAACGGCAATACCTTCCTCACTTTGTTTTTCTGAAGATGCCCGATGAAATGCCATCTGATAGAGGACGAGAGGGAAGGGGATTTAACTTCGAGTTCCTGCACCTTATTCTCTCCAAAGATTTTATGGCCACACTCAATGAGCTCAGATACAGTTTCTATTGGCCACGTCTTGCTTACAGCAATGAGTTCAATTGCTTCAGGATTTCTTCCTGATTTCTCTGCGGCACATTTTATTTGAGACTTTATTAGCTCATATGATTCACTAATTGAAGCCATCAAATTTGGTAATGTCTTACGCTATAATAGGAACCATCTTAAATGCGCAAATCTTTCCAAAGAATTTTGGTTTAAGAGCCGCTCTCTTCAGAATTGCTTCCCGCAGTTTTGGCTTTATTAGCCCTTATAAGGTCCTGAGCGATGTTCAAGGCTTCTCGCTTAGTTGGTCCTAGGAAATGTGGAAAATCTGGAGTCTCTTCGGCCAGTTCTTCTTCTTTGTCTTTGGCTCTGCGCATTGATTCCTGATCCGGTTTCTTGAAGTTGTCAGTAGCTTTAATCTCATTACTTTCGACATTTTCAAGAGTCAATCTACTGACCTGGTATTTGCCTTTTTCTTTTGCTGCAATTTCAGTGAAAAGCTTTTTACGTTCATCATTTCGTGATTTACGTCTTTCCTTTTCTTTTTTGTTTTCTGCGAGTCGAGTATTCATATTCAATGAAACAGTGTTTCGGTCATTGATTTCTTTGTAGCGCTTATTGTCTTCAATAATGTAACTGAATTCTTTTTCTGTCTTCACTCGTTCTTGAGATAACTTATTCAGATTGTTTTTTACTTGGGAAAGATCATCAGTTTCATATTTCATCTTGGGGATGGAATCATGCTCGAGGGCATTCGGAAGTGAGGATTCTCCGGTTTCTAATTCATCACGGTAAGAGGGAAGAATAATATCAGGGACTACACCTCTTAGTTGTGTCGATCCTCCTGCGATTCTATAGAATTTTTGGATCGTGACTTTTAAAGCTCCGGCTCTTTCTTTGGTGTCTTTCGGGAAGATGGCAGGCATGTACTGTTTGACAGGCATGACTGTTTGTACTGTTCCTTTTCCGAAAGTCGATTTATCACCAACAATCACAGCGCGTCCATAATCTTGAAGTGCAGCGGCGAATATTTCACTAGCTGATGCGCTGCTTCGGTCAGTGAGTACGATCATTGGTCCATCGTACACAGCGGTGGGAACTTTTGATTTTTTGTTGGTTATTCTGCCCTTGCCGCTCTTGGCTTGTACGACTGGACCTCCATCAATGAAAAGACCAGTGAGGCGAATCGCCTCTTCTAGTGAGCCGCCTCCGTTGCCCCTAAGGTCAATAACGAGTGTTTCTATGTTTTCCTTTTTTAAGCGTTCCAAAAGGCGTTTAACGTCGCCGCTGCAGCTAACTGTTCCACGTTGCATATCGGCATAAAATGCATAAAGATTAATCCATCCTATCCGGTGCTTATTTTTTTCTGAGTCATTAATTTCAATGAGTTCTGCGTTTGCTGCCTTGTCCTTGAGTTTGACTTCGTCCCTGACAATGGAAATTAATTTTGTTTCTGCATCGTCAGCAGCATCGGCAGGAATGACTTTGAGGATGACTGTTGTATTTTTTTCTCCCCTAATCATGTCTACTATCCGATTAAGTTTCATGAAGAGAATATCGACCATTTCTTTGTCCTTTCCCTGAGACACTCCCACGATCCTGTCTCCAATCTGTAACTGCTCTCCTCTATCAGCTGGACCTCCAACTACAAGTCCTTGTATCTTGGCCGCACCGTCATCCATTCCCAGGAGAGCGCCTATTCCAACTAACTTATTTTGCATTCCTACCCGGAAATTTTCTAGTTCGGATTGGCTGAAATATTCAGAGTGAGGATCATAAACTTGTGACAGAGTCGAAAGGAAAAAGTTACAGGCTTCTTCCTCATCATTCTCATCCAGAGTTTCCATGAACCGGGTGTATCTTTTCAGGATCTTTTCTTTAGGAGATTCTTTTCCATCTTCTCCAAGAATGTCTTCGAGCTTTTTTCCTAGTTCCTTTGCTCGGTCACGTTGACGTTTTAGCCGCAATTCTTCTTCCAATAATTGTCCTTCTAGGATGTTTTCCCAGAGCTGGTCTGCAGCTTTAGCATCAGCTGACCATGCTGATTCTTTGCGCCGTTTTTCTACTGTCCTGTCACTGTCAAATTTGAATTCTTTCTTGTTAAGAGTTTCTTCAATTTTTTTAACGCGATCAGTCACTCTGTTTACGTAAAGCGCATATATCTCTGTTGCTGGCTTTATTGAGCCTTCAAAAATGTAGTCATCGAGTGTTGTTTTGTATTTTCTTTGAAATGAGTCAATGTCCTTTTGGTTGAAATATAGTTTGTTAGAGTCGAGGAACTTTATATAGGCTTCTAAGAACTTTTCTGAAACTTCATCTTCAAAATCAGTCTTGGAATAATGATTATTTTGTATCAGATTAGCTACGTATTGTGCGATTGTTCCATAATTTGGAGCAGCGCTTATAGTGGTTAAGAATAAGAAGCTGCCTAAGAGGCAAGAAAATAGTATGGAAAGGGCTTTCCTTTTGATATTCATTGTTTCTGAGGGGTGTCACTTTAAAAAGTGACAGGGAATAAGTTGCTTTAAGTTAAATTGTCTCCTATTCAGTCAAAAGTGTCTAATCATTTTAATCTTAACGTTGGTAATAATAGCATTGATTGTCTCGTTTATACTGGGGGGATTTGTGCAACTAATGGATATTTACTTAAAGCACCAGAGGGGGCGGTTTTGTTTGATGCTCCAGAAGGTATTTTAGAGTGGACAATCAAGGAACACGTTGATCCTAAGTTACTTATACTTACACATCAGCATTTTGATCATGTCATGGCAGCGGCAGAAGTTTCAGAGTATTTCAAATGCCCTATCTGGGCATTTGCCGAATATGATACTTCATTGACCCTAGAGAGCCTGTTTCAAGATGCTGGAGGCCCTGCAATTCATGTGAAACCTTATCAAATTGATAGAGTCATTGCTGAGACCAAGGAAGGTGAGGAGCTGAACGTCTCAGGTATGTTGACTCATGTCAGTCACGTTCCTGGACATTCTCCTGACAGTATATGTTTCTATGTGAAGCAGGCTAAGGCACTTTTTGGTGGGGATGTGCTTTTCCAAATGAGTGTTGGGAGGACTGATTTTCCTAATGGGGATATGGATCTCCTAGTGGACGGAATTCGTGAAAAAATATTTCCATTGGATGATGAAGTTACAGTGTTCCCTGGTCATGGCCCAGAAACTACTATCGGTTTTGAGAAATCAAATAATCCTTTTCTTGCCAGTTCCTAAGTTCCTGAATCATTTCCATTCACTGTGAGGGACCGAGTTTTTTTGGGCCACTTGTAAGCGGAAGCGATGAAGACGATTCCAATTAGAATCATGAACGTTGAGAAGAACTGCCCTCGGGTCAAAGATCCGATGTACCCATCCGAAGGTTCACGGAAAAATTCTCCGATGATTCTAAAAACTGCGTACCCTATAAAGAAAGTGCCAGTGAGGATCCCATGATGAAGACTGGGCCCTTTTTTTCTAATGAGGTAAAGAATAATAAATAAAGCTAACCCTTCTAAGAGTGCTTGATAGATTTGTGAAGGGTGCCTGGCATTAAGGTATTCACGAAGGATGCCCTGAACTTCTTCACTTTCTCTGGCTCGTTCAATGACAAAAGTATCTTGCTCAAAAAGAGATTTATCTGAAACTTCTTTAAAATTTGAAGGTCCTAGAGCATTGCTGAGATCTGATCGATTTAAACCATCTGGTGACGCGAATTCTAATTCGCGAATTTCTTCAGGAAACTGAACTGCCCAAGGGACATTTGATTTTCGTCCGTAAAGTTCTCCATTAATAAAATTAGCAAGCCTTCCGAAGCAGAGGCCAAGTGGCGCAACCGTGCAGAGGTTATCGCCTATTCCTCGCCACCCTACCTTGTGTTTTCTCGAGTAAATAAAGGTAAAAATAATCAATCCTGCAATACCCCCATGACTTGCCATTCCTCCTTCGAGAAAATAAAAGAATATTTGAGGGCGATTGATAAATTCCTCAAAGTTATATAGGAACATGTATCCGAGCCTCCCGCCTGCCATAGTGCTCAGAGCACCATAGGTGATGAAGTCCTGAAGTTGTGATTGACGAAGCTCGGAATATCCGAGACGCACGAAACGTTTGAGAAGGAAGTATGCTGTTATGAAAGCCGCAACATAAGCCAATCCATACCATCTGACACCTATCGATTCACTGAATCGGATAAGAAATGGGCTCAGGTCATGAAGGTAGTATCCTAATAGCATTGAGACATTAAATGATAAGAACTTAGAGAATAAGTGAGTCTATAACGATGTCAAACGAGGTCAAGAGGGTCGCGGTTGGAAGGCAATCAAGAGTTTGGATGGGAACATAACAAATATGCACCATGCGGATTTTTTTATTCTAATAAGTATCAATAGTAATAATTGGTAGCGCTTACGAGCACCCCATTTTTTCAAAACGATTTGCATCAAAAAATATGCTAATCTTGTCTTAAGATGATAACTGACCAAAAACCTATGAAGAAAAAACCCCTTATCCCATATCTCCGATTCTCGATTCTGGTTGGCCTTACATTTTTTTCCGGCACATTGCATGCTGAACGCCCTAATATTCTCTTTTGCATTTCTGATGATCAGAGTTACGTCCATGCTGGAGCCAATGGAGATCCTGTCGTGCAGACACCCGCATTTGATAGAGTCGCTCGTGAGGGAATTCGTTTTACTCATGCATTTTGTGATGCTCCGACATGTGGACCATCTCGTAGCGCTATACTGACAGGGCAGCATATATGGAGGCTTGAGGAGGCAGGAAATATTCACAGTACCTTGCCGAAGAAGTTCAATACTTACACGGAATTACTTCAAGGTTCGGGATATGCTGTTGGTTATACAGGTAAGGGGTGGAGTCCGGGGCGCCTTGATGCGGGAGGGCGTGAGGCCAATCCAGCCGGACGTCAATTTACTAATCGGAAATTGAAAAATCGGTTAAAGGCAATGAGCGACTTAGATTACGCTGCTAACTTCGGTGACTTCCTGAAACAAGTTGATAAAGGTCAGCCGTTTTGCTTTTGGCTTGGGACTTATGAACCTCATCGTGGATTTGATTTGGGGAATGGAAAGAGGAACGCTAAGGATCCATCTAAGGTGATTGTTCCACCCATCTTTCCCGATCACCCTACAGTGAGAAGTGATATCTTGGACTACTATATGGAAATCGAGCACTTCGACCAAATGGTTGCTAGATCCATGAAATTGTTGGAGATCTCAGGGCAACTGGACAATACCATCGTTGTGGTAACCAGTGATCATGGTATGCCCTTTCCTCGTGCCAAAGCCAGTCTGTATGACGCCGGTTCTAGAGTGCCTCTTGCTATTCGATGGCCGGATGGAATCATTGACCCGGGTCGAGTCTATGATGAGCCGGTAAACCTAAGTGAGCTGGCTCCGACATTCCTCACGGCAACGGGCTTGCCAGTACCTAAAATGATGACAGCTAGTGGGCTCATGGACATAATCAAGGATCGCCCTTCAGACAATCATATGGCTGCTTTCATCGCAATGGAACGACATGACGGTTGTCGCGAGGGAGGCAAAGGCTATCCATGCCGAGCAATCCGAACGAATAAATTCCTCTACATTCTCAATCATGAGCCCGGACGATGGCCAGCAGGTAATCCCAACCGTGAATTCTGCGCACGCTACATACCCTTTGGTGAGGTCGATTCATCACCAACAAAGACTTTACTCATGGACAATAAAGACGAGTCAGGATTTAAGCGGTATTACGATCTTGCCTTTGCCAAGCGACCATTGGAGGAACTCTACCTAATCGATAAGGATCCAGAACAAGTTGTCAATCTTGCCAATCAACCAGAATACAAAGCGATCCAGAAAAAACTTAGTGAGCAGTTAAGAGAAAAGTTAATTCAAACCAAAGATCCGCGAGCTTTGGGGCTTCCAGCTCCTTGGGACTATTATCCTTACTATGGTTTGAAGCGAAATAAAAAATGGAAAGTTGCTCCGAAGCCATGAAAGGATCCGGCCAGTTAACGGTTTGTATGTTTACTGATTAAAGCTTTTCCACGTTCTGTTTGCCAGGGGTGCTCTTGAAGTAGGTAATTGGGAAACTCAAGGTTTAGTTCATAATAACTATGGAACGCAGACGTTGCAGATGAAGACATTGGGGGCACGATCCATGACCAGTCAGCGTTTGGAACGCGTGATTTTTTTTCCTCATTATTACAGAAAGTAGAAAATTCTTTAGATGCAGTGTGGTGGTCTACAATTCTAATGCCATCCTCATTGAATGACCATAAAACAGCTTCGTTTAATATTAGGAGTGCATGATCTTTCCAAAGGCTAGTTTCGACTGTCATGTCCAGACCGAGTCGATTTGCGATTACTGGGAGCTGATTGTAACGGTCCTCATCTCCGAGGTCCCTTGCTCCGATTTCAGTGCCCATATACCACCCATTGAAAGGGGCAGATGGGTAGATGTCTGAGCCTGTAGCAAATATCATATCTGATATTATAGGTACCCCGTACCATTTAAGTCCGAGCCCCTCTATCCAATCATATTTTGGATGCCTTATCACAACCTCAGCAATGTACTTTTCTGGAATGGAGTAATATTTTAGCTCCTCCCCACACTGTAATATAAGTGGCAGAACATCGAACCGCCCAGGACTTGAATTTGGTTTCCACCCCAGCAACTTAGCGACTCTTGTGATTTCCCTGCTCATTGGATCACCTATCACTGTGCCATCCTCTGCCACGTGTCCCGCATATCTAATTAACTGATGGTTCCAGATTCTAATTTCGTTGCTACTATCTTCCCATGGCTTAAAAACTGTTATGGTTGGTCTGATGGCACCTCCATTAGTTGCCGTATCGATGTGTTTTAATAGAGCGTCAAAAATTTCATCATTCCCGTCGACTGACTGAGCATCATTAACTTTGAGTGATTTCCAGTGCAATCGGCCGATGCACCTTACCGAGTTTCTCCATGCTTCACGAGCTGAGGTGGTTAGATCTTTTTCATCGTGCTGTTCAGTGCATAGATCTTTGCTTGATACTGCAAGATCCCACCTATGAGCAATTTTTCCTGAAAGTGGACAGCCGCCCTTGTTGCTGTGTTTTTTGTGTTCTGAA
>CACJBM010000033.1 GCA_902591645.1 uncultured Verrucomicrobiota bacterium
TGCTCAAAAAGCGTACCCAGAAAATGATTGGGAAACTCTCGCTGTCTGGGCATGGGGAGGCATGCGAGTAGTCGACTATCTCGAAGGTAGGACCGATGTCGACATGAAAAAGATCGCCATTACCGGACACTCAAGAGGCGGAAAAATGGCACTACTCGCTGGGGCCCTAGACGAGCGCATCTCACTAGTTGTTCCAAACGGATCAGGGGCAGGCGGAGCCGGCTCATCCAGAATCCTTGGACCAGGAGCCGAATCAATCGGCATGAATGATAAACCACACTGGTATCATCCAAGAATTAGAATGTTTGCAGAAAATGAAGCTCACCTCCCCTTCGATCAACATTTCCTGAAAGCACTCGTTGCACCGCGTGGACTCTTCTGCATTGAATCGACTGATGACCTTTATGCAAACCCACTAGGCACATATGCCACAAGTAAAGCAGCCATGCCGGTTTATGAACTTTATGGAGTTCCTGAAAAGAACGCTATCAGGTTCCGGCGCGGAGGTCACACATTCAGCGGATCGGACTGGACATCACTACTCGACTACGCAGAACTGACCTTCTATGGGAGAGCTCCACAGGATGGGCAATCATTCTGGCAAAATCCTGCAGAAGTAACACCACGACCCGATAGCGGAGGCGAATCGGGCTTCATAAGGGTAGGCCATGCAGGAAACAAAGGAGACTATAATTATCCTAGAGTCGGTTCATTCGGCTCGGTAGACCATGACTACGAAATTGGTCGTTACAAGGTCAGTAATTCAGAATATGCCTCGTTCTTAAATTGGGCAGCCTCTGAGTCAGATCCAAACGGTTTGTACAATCCAAGCATGAGGATAAGAAGAGAACTTAAAGACGGTAAAATCATCTACGAAGCGTACCCAGCCACAGCGAATACCGCCGTCACTTATGTGAGCTGGTATGATGCTTTACATTACTGCAACTGGTTAGGGGGCAATTATAGTACATCTTTAGATGAGCCGATCGGACAAAGAAAAAAAGGCGCTGAATATTTTTTGCCGACCGAAGATGAATGGTACAAAGCAGCTTACTATGATTCTAAAACAAAAAAATATAAACTCTATCCACTTCGAGATTCACACAAAATAGAGAACTCTGAAAAGCTAGCATCAAAGAGCAGTTACGGAATGATGGGAACATCTGATCATGTATGGGAATGGACTGAATCTAAGGTCGGAGAGGCATTCCGTGGGATCAGATCCGATTCCTGGTTCCAGGGCAACAACTACCAAGCGGCTGGGAGATATTATTCTAACCCGGATCTCGAACTTGGGCACTTGGGTTTCAGAGTGGCCCGGACTTCCCCAAAATCAACTAACAATGATGAGACCAAAAAGAAAAGCATTCCAAAAAGAGCAAGGAAGTTTCGCCGTTAAGTGCGCTTTAGTAATAATTTGAATGATATGATCCGTTACATAATTCTAACAATTGCCTTTCTTAATTTCTGGCCCATTCAGTCAAGGGCCGAAGAATTCAAAGTCACTGAATGGGCTAATGACCCGCTACTAACCAACAGCGTTGGCATTTCAATGGACGATAAGGGCCGCGCTTATTTGACAGTTTCAAAGAGAAGAAAACAGTCAAGCCTCGATATTCGTCACCATCAGGATTTAGTTAAACAGGACCTTTCGTTTGAGACTGTCGAAGAGCGTCGTAAATATTATCGAGAAAAACTAACGGGAAAGAGCTGGATACCTGACAGAAATAATGATGGCAAAAAAGACTGGAAAGATCTCACAGTCCAAAAGGACATGGTCTATCAAGTCACTGATAAAGACGGTAACGGATCAGCTGATAGACTAAAGGTCCTCGGAGAGTACCACAGTGAAGTTACCGGTATCGCTGGAGGAGTACTTGCAGTCGGAGACGATGTTTTTGTAGCTGCAGAACCGGATTTTTTCAGATACCATGATACGGATGGGGACGGGTTCCCGGAAAAGGAACAGCTCGTTG
Organism: uncultured Verrucomicrobiota bacterium; assembly: GCA_902591645.1. The sequence continues at coordinate 1,977 of CACJBM010000033.1, forward strand.
GAACTGGTTTCCAAGTTCATATGGGACAAGGAGGCCATAACCTTAGTGGAGTGGCCGTTGGACCAGATGGGAGAGTTTACTGGTCACTTGGTGACAAGGGCCATTATGTAAAAACCAAAGAAGGGAAGACCTTCCACATGCCCAATAGTGGGGCAATTTTCCGATGCGAACTTGATGGGACCCGAGTCGAACGATTCTCATCGGGAGAGAGAAATGCCCAAGAACTAGCCTTCGACTCTTACGGCAATCTTTTCAGCATGGACAATGATGGGGACTATCCAGGAGAAAAAGAAAGAGCACTGTACATTACTGAGGGGAGTGAACACGGATGGCGACTGAACTGGCAATGGCTAAGGAAACAGGACTTTACCAAAATTAGCGGTGTCTCGGCCTATAACCCATGGATGGAAGAGAAGCTCTTTTTGCCGGACCGCGAAGATCATGCCGCTTACATTACTCCAACTATTGGAAACTTCGGACCCGGACCCTGTGGATTTACCAGTAATCCTGGCACCGCACTCACTAAGGAACTCTCCGATTGCTTCTTTATGACCAATCAGCAGAATCAGGTAAGAGTATTTAAATTCCTTCCTAAGGGAGCCTCATTTAAATTTGAAGAGCTCAAGCCCATAAAGGGAGGGATAGGTAATACGGGTCTGGCCATTGGCCCCGATGGCGCTCTCTACTCTGCATCGTGGGGAAGCGGCAAAGGATTTATCTTTCGGTTCGATGCGGCTGCAAAAGAAAGCCATCATCCAGCGAGAGAAGAAACTCAAAAAATACTTCATCTAATTACCAAAGAGCAAAACATCAAAACACTAAGCTCCTGGCTCGATTCTCCCGATCAGAGGGTCCGCATGAAAGGACAATTTGAGCTGGTCAATCGTGGTGATGAAGGCCTGAAAGCACTAAAACAAAAATTAGATTCTGGCACCCTATTAGGCAAACTTCATGCGATTTGGGGAATCGGCATGGCATCCCGGAATGATCCGGAAAAAATTTCTCTTATGGGCTCAGCATGGAAAAATAAAGAACCCGAAATTCTTGCACAGGCTGCCAAGGCAGTGGGCGATTTAGGTCAAAGGTCAAAGCAATTTGACTCCGAACTAATAGCAGGACTGGACCATGAATCTGAGCGGGTAAAATTCTTCTGCGCCATTGCACTTGGCAATCGCAAGAGCGGAGGAATAGCCAAAAAACTTGTCAGTCTGATTGAACATAGCGGTTCAAAGGATCCTTATATCAGGCATGCGGGATCCATGGGGCTTTCAGGAACAATGAATCCTGGGCAAATTGCTAGGCTTAGCGAGAATCCAAATAAGACAGTCAAACTCGCTGCGATCGTTGCAATGAGACGAATCGCTTCCCCCGAAATCCGGTCTTTTCTAAATGATTCGGATGAACTGATCCTGCTAGAGGCTGCGCGTGCAATTCATGATGACCAATCAATTCCCGAAGCGCTCCCAGACCTGGCTGCAGTACTCAAGCGTAAAGGACTCAAAAATGAAGCCCTCATAAGAAGAGCTATTAATGCCGCACTGCGGACAGGCTCTGGATCGGACCTTGATCTTTTAGCTGATTATATAAGGAGTGGAGAAGGGTCAGCAAAAATGAGAAGAACGGCACTCGCATCAATGCTTTGGTGGGCAAATCCACCCGTCCTCGATCCTGTCGAAGGGCGATACCGGAAGCACTCACCTAGGGACAAGGATTTGGTAAATAAAGCAATCGAATCGATCCGCGATAATATACTTGCTGATAATGAACTGACGGAGGTTCTTCTAAAGGGAGTCGAAGTTAGAGGGGAATCTTCTTGGCTAAAGGGAACAAAGAAATATTTTGCAAACTGGCCTTCTAAAATGCAGGTCCGGTTATTGGCGGCTCTCGATAAGACAAATTCTCCTGAACTCAAGGAATTTGTCATTCAGGGACTTGATTCAAACTCTTCGGAAGTCAGGGAAAAGGCCAGAGCCTACGCAAATAAGGCAGGCGTGCCAACACTCCATCTTATACTTGCAACACTTGGGGACCCGAAAGCTTCTGGTCAGGGAGATGCGATTCGCCAACTAGCCAATCTTGAGGACCCTAAAGCAAAAGAAAAGTTCATGGAATTAGTTGCTGAATTCAAATCTGGTAAAACTCCTTCTCATTGGAAACTCGAAATGTGGCAAGTCGCCAAATCCAAAGGCATCAAGTTGAAGGGAGGCTATGAACTTCTAGAAAACGGTGGTGATCCGGCAAGAGGCAAGAAACTCGTTATGGAGCATGCAGCGGCTCAATGCATCCGTTGTCATAAAATTAACAAAGTTGGGAGTGATCTTGGCCCTGATCTGACAAAGATAGGCAGATTGAGAAACAGAAATCACCTAGTCATATCAATGCTGGACCCGGTGAGGGAAATTTCTGATGGGTACGGAAACATTCTAATCAAGACAAAGGATGGTAAGGAGATTGTTGGTGTCCTTTCCAGTAAAGAAACCAAAGAATGGATCATCACTCTCGCCGATGGCAGCAAAAAGAAAATCGACCCAAAAATAGTCGACACTTCTCAAGTCACTTCAATAATGCCACCGATGAGTGCAATCATGAAACCTGAAGAGATTCGGGACGTTGTCAGCTACTTATCAACCCTCAAATGATAACTTGCTTTCACTGGAGAGATATAGAAATTAAGACTACCCAAGGCTAACGGCCCCCAATCAATTAAAACGGAACCGATACATAATTCACTCGTTACAATCAAAGACTTTACACCAACATCAATAAAGGAAATCAAATGACTAAAGAAAACTCTAATAATAAGATGACCCGTCGTGGAGTCCTTAAGGGAACTTCGGCTCTAGCAATTCCAACGTTCATGCCTAAGAGCGTATTTGGAGCGAATGAAAAGAAGATTAATATCGCCTGGGTTGGTTTTGGTAATATGGGTTGGGGTGACTTAAACAATTGCTCAAATGGAAATAACGTTGTCGCACTTTGTGACTGCAACCCGGGCACATGGGAACGTGCAAAAAAGAAATTCCCAAAGGCAAAATTCTATAAGGATTTCCGCAAAATGCTGGAAGAAATGGGTGACCAAATTGATGCCGTAGGTGTTGGCACGCCGGACCATTCTCACTTTGCAATTGCCTACACTGCGATGAGTATGGGCAAACATGTGTTTGTCGAAAAACCGCTCGTTCATTCGCTTTGGGAAGCACGGACCTTGCAGGCACTGGCTAAAGAAAAAGGCTTAGTAACACAAATGGGAAACCAGGGCCACGCCTTCGAGGGTGCCTATCTGGTCAAGGAGTGGTACGAGGCCGGACTAATTGGTGAGGTTAAGGAAGTCCTTACCTGGACAGACCGGCCCGCAAGAGGATGGGGATTCAACGGACAAGTTCGCACAGAATATCCAAAGGCAGAAAAGCTTCCTGAAGGAATGGATTGGAATTTGTGGCTTGGCCCCTGTCAGGAAGATGTCCCATTTAGTAGAGCAATTCATCCAACTACTTGGCGACCATGGTGGAGCTTTGGCTGTGGAGGTCTCGGCGACATAGGTTGCCACACTATTGATACCGCTTACTGGGCACTTGGTCTGGGCGCTCCTGATAAGGTAGAAGTCGATATGGCAGAAAAAGCTAACCCCATTCATACACCAAACGGCTCTATCGTAACCTATAAGTTTCCATCTCGTGGAAAACAGCCTGCTGTAGACGTCAAATGGATTGAAGGACCTCGTCTTCCAAAAGCACCCAACGGATACGATTGGGACATTAAAGGTCATGGTGGATTTATTATGGTCGGAGAAAAAGGTGGAATTAGCCACGATGGAATGCGACCAAACAGTCCCCGACTCTATCCAAAGGCTCGTTGGGAAGATTATAGAAAGAACGCCAATGAACGTGTTCCAAAAACATTAAAGCGTGTCCCTGGCATCCATAATGATTGGGTCAATGGAATCCGAAACAACGAAAAAACTGTCTCTGACTTTAGTTATAGCGGACCACTCACAGAAAGTATCATCTTAGGTACACTTGCAATCCGAACTGGTAAAGGCCTTGAGTGGAATGCCAAAGATATGAAGATCACCGGCAACAAAGAAGCCGCCTCACTCATTAATGTTGAAGCTCGCAAAGGTTGGCGCACCTCTGACTTAGTCTAATCTCAAGGCACTTTAATAATTAAATTTGCCAACAGCAAAAGCTGTTCCGGCATGTAATATGATTGGCTAATAATTAACAAATTAGCAACTATCGTAGTACTTTTTTACAATTTCCTGAACCCGCATAGCCAGTTCTGCATCGGTAGCATACAGCGCACCACGATGGTTCATGAAAGTCGAATCTGATCTGTTAAGGTCCAGTGGATTTCCAAAGACATCACTAACGGCGGCTCCTGACTCCTGATAAAGGCAAGCAGTAGCAGCATAATCCCAAAGGCTACCGCCACCATCTTGAGACTTAGGAAATTTAAAATGACAGGCCGGTGCCCTATCTAGGGCATAACATGCATTCATGACTGCTCCACCATAATGCATCGCTGTGAGTCCGTTAAGCCCGAGCAAATAGGCATAGGACTCAAGGTCATCTTGAATTTCGTTGAATTTAGGATTCTCAGCAAAGCTACTATCATAAGTAAAAGTCAGCTCTTGAGCTGATTGTACCGGAACCCATGCCTCATTGTTCCGCATGAGACCCTGACCCTTAGTTGCCTGATAAAGGGTATCATGTACCGGATCATATACTACGCCGATTTGAGGAGTCCCATCCCTAGCAACTAATCCAATAGAGACCGAGTATCCCGGCTGACCATTAATAAATGGTAGGGTACCGTCCAGAGGATCAATGCACCAGAAATAGTCATGTTCTAGCCGACCCCTATCATCCTCACCTTCCTCTGCAAGCATCGCAATATCAAGTTCATCGCAAGTCGGCATCAATATCTGAAGTATTGCATCCTGAGATTTACGGTCCACCTCAGTGACCACCTGTGAAGCTAGAGTGCTACCACTCTCCTTCTGCATGACATGCACGTCCCTATCACGATAAGATCTTATCAATTGCCCTGCATTAGAGGCGGCTTTTACAGCCTTTTGCGTTAACACGGTGAAATCCATTAAGCCTTAACCTCCTTTAGTGAATCAGTCACCTCACGCGTGACCCTCTCGCTATAGTCACTGAGCTTCCAGTGTCCCGGACTCCAGCCCTTCATGAACCGATGAAAATCAGCCCAAGCCACACGATAGAGAGGACGCCAATCGGCTTCGAGTTCCTGCATGCATATGCCTTTATCGAATGCCTCCATGAATGAAGAGAGCTCCTTGAAATAGAGATTTAGAACCTCCTCTTCCCTCTCTTCGGCCTCTCGATCTCGAAAACAACTTCCTACGAAATAGGCCAAATCCTTCATGCCACAACCTCCACCAACATATTGAAAATCCACCGCCGCCACCCCTGATCCTTCAACGGAAAAACAGAAATTTGCCAACTTAGCATCTCCATGGACCAAAGTCTGAAAAGTAGAGCTCTTTAGCTTCGCATCAATCATTGGAGCACAGGCCCTAAGTTGTGGATCGCCCAATTGCTCAAGTTCATCGGGCCGAGTCTCAAGGTGCCAATAAGTGCCGGTTTCCCAGAGACCCTCTGAGCTCATGCCCATGCACGAAGCATGAAAAGCCGCTAACCACTGAACACACAAATGCATCTCATTTTGGTTCACGGAACTTCGTCGATGAGAATATCCAGACGCGTCAAGATCCTCCATTACCAAAAGGAATTCATTGTCGCTAGTTTTAACCCCAAAGCTTTCCGGTATTCTGGCATGCTTGTTGATTCCTTTATTATTCTGATAACGGTACCAATTCGTTTCTACCTCATAAGACTTGAGTTTTCTCTGGTGAGATAAATCCGTGTTCCATCCTCTCGGATGCTTACCACCTTCCGGTTGGACATGCTTCACTATAACACTAGAAACATCAGAGCCCTCTAAACCAATACGCACAATACTTCCATATCCACTCCATAGCGTTTGCACAATACCAAGATGTTTGAGTCTGCCTGCCCCGGTTATTTCCAAGATAAACTGGTCTATTTCATCCTTCTCCATGCAAGCCAGAAAGCTAACGGTAAAGTTGAAAAAAACCAACAATTTTAGGCGTTCCGCTTAAGCATCTACCAACTAGAACCCTGAAGTTAATCAATTAATTCTACCACAGAAAAAATAGCCCGGTGATCTGAAGCCACCTCCTCACCCAACACTTTAGATTCGATCAATTTCCAACGTTTTTTTGGTCGCACCAAAATGTAATCAATCTGACGAGTGGGTTTTGCTACAGGAATAGTCGGCGCAACGTCAGTATTAGTTCGTAACCATAATTTACCAATCTCTTTTAATGTGGGGCTATCAGGAACATCATTAAAGTCTCCCGCTAAAATGGCAGGGTCAGTATCGGAAATGCCAATCATTTGGTTAATGAATTTTGCCGAAGCAAGTCGCTCTTCGCCCGGACGACGGTGATCTAAATGCGTCGCCAAAAAAAATACACTTCGATCTTCTGATACCTTGATAGCTGATTTAAGGACTCCACGCTGTTCTCCCGCATCAATATTAGGTAAGTGAAAATTCTTTTTTTGGATAATAGGAAATCGTGAGAGGATAACATTACCATAATGGCCTCCTTGAAAATCGATATTAGAACCAAAGGTGCTCTTCATTTTTGTTAGACGAGACAACTCAGCTACTTGGTCCACCTTACCGGTCCTCTTAGTGTTCTGATCCACCTCCTGCAAAGCCACTAGGTCAGGTTTCACAGATAAAATTACCCGAGCAATGCGGGGCAAATCAAGTTTTCCGTCCACTCCTTCAGCGTGATGAATGTTGTAACACAAGACCCTTAGTCGGACCGGTTTTTTGTTGTTCACTTCTAAAATTATCTGACCTTTGGCACTGCCAACCCCAACCAAACCTCCAGCCACAGGATCTTTGGTAGAACCCTGACCAAAGGAGCTAATCGCAGTTAGAGTAAGAACGAATACAGTAACAATGATCGGCTTTTTCATGCTTCCTATTTACTGCAGAATTCATGGTTTTCCAAGTTGCAACGAACCCAATACATAACTCATCGTTCGTAGGAATAATTCACGGTTCCTGTTATCATCTGCGGTGGATTTTGTAATTGGTCGGTTAGTTCTGAGGTGTTAGGGTTTGGGGATGAGGATTCTAAAACTCTTTTTCTTTGTTCTGGGATCAGTGTGCAATGCAGAAATTAGAATTTGGACTGCTGTAAATGGCAAAGAGGTAGAGGCTGAAAAATAACCAATGAACCCCTTACAATCATTCTAACCGTCCGATGCTTTCTCGATTCACCCTTGCCGCTGTTCTCCTTGCCCTCTTCTCGAAAAGCACCACCAAGGCTGCCTCTCTCGAACTGAAGCCAGGCGATCATGTCATCTGGATCGGCAACACCTTTGCCGAGCGAATGCAGTACTTCGGTGAAATCGAAAGCCGACTGCACGCACGCTACCCGAAGCATAACCTTGTCGTTCGTAACCTTGCCTGGTCAGCCGACACTGTTAGCTTACGCCCTCGCCCCAAAGATTTCGGCGATATCCATCACTATCTTTCCGAATCAAAAGCCGATATCATCCTGGTCTGCTATGGCTTCAACGAAACCTGGGACTACCGAGGCGATGAAGGGATTGCCCGATTCGGGGCCGATCTTGCGAGTTTTCTCGAGGAATTGCAGAGCAAGAATTACAACGGAACGTCTGCTCCCAAGATCGTCCTCTACTCTCCACTCGCTTGCGAGGGCACCACTGTCCCCGATACCCCCGCACGAAACCGCCTTCTTTCGCTCTACACTAAGACCATGCAGCGTGTTGCAGATTCACTCGGAATCCCGTGCGTTGATCTCTACTCCGCCTCTCGAAAAGTGTACCAGCATGACAAGGAAACAAGCCACACAATCAATGGCATCCACCTCACCGCAGAGGGCTACGTAAAACTGGCACCTGCAATTCTCCCGGGACAGCTCTTCGCACCCCTGCCTGATGGGGCGCCTCTCGACGCGATTCGGACCGAGGTATTAGAAAAGAATGACACCTTCTTTGATTGGTACCGCACCGTGAACAGCTTCTACATTCACGGCGATCGCAAAAACCCCTACGGCACGGTCAACTTCCCCCTCGAGCGAAAAAAACTGCTCCAGATGACCAGCATTCGGGATCAACGGATTTGGAAAGCATCTCGCGGCGAAGACCTTCCCGCCAAAATTGATGACTCTTCCACAGCCGAGATTCCCGCCACTGTCCCGGGCAAACGGGGCGGCACCTCCCCAGCTCTCACTCCCGCTCAGGAACGGGCCAAGTTCGAGATTGCCGAGGGATTCCAGGTCGAACTCTTCGCCTCAGAGCAAGAATTCCCCGAGCTTCGTAACCCGGTCGCTCTCAACTTTGATACTGCCGGACGTCTCTGGATCGCGACCATGCCCTCCTATCCACACGCACTTCCCGGCGTCAAAACCAATGACCAGATCCTTATTCTCGAGGACACTGATCAAGACGGAAAAGCCGACAAACGAACTGTCTTTGCCGAGAACCTTTACCTCCCGCTCGGCTTCGAGTTTGGCAAGGACGGGATCTACCTTTCTCAGGAGCCCAACCTCGTTTTCCTCCGTGATACCGATGGCGATGGTAAGTCAGATCAAGAAACCATCCTCCTGCACGGCTTTGGTAGCGAAGATTGCCACCACGCCATTCACGACTTTGTCTGGGGTCCAGGCGGAGGGCTCTACATGCAAGAGAGCGTGTTTCATCATACTCAGGTGGAGACCATCTACGGACCTCGCCGCAGCAAGGACAATGCCATCTACCGCTTCGACCCGCGAACCCATCGTCTGGAGATCGTTTCCCGCCTCCCGCCCGGAGGAAATCCCTGGGGCTATGCCATTAATCGCTGGGGAGAACATCTCTATGTGGCTCGTCACAACAACGCATCGCTCATCAATCAGCCCGAGTCCGGCAACGTCGCCAACGCCAGATACGGGAACCCCGATACCCGTAACTGCGGTCAGGAGTTCATCTCGAGCAGACACTGGCCCGACAAGTTCCAGGGCAAAGTCTTCTCGAACCAATACAAAAACTTTCAGGGAGTTCTTCTTCATGATTGGACCGAGAACGGAACGACCTACGATCACAGACGCCTCGGCAAGGTCTTCGAAGCGCACAACAAAGCGTGCATTCCAGTCGATCTTCAGCTCGGTCCCGATGGCGCGCTCTACGTTGCCGACTGGTACAATCCGGTCCTCGGCCACATGCAGTACTCCCTCCGCGACGAACGGCGGGACTCGAGCAAAGGGCGTATCTGGCGGATTACCTGGAAAGATCGCCCCCTGGACACACCGGCCAAGATCGTAGGCGCCAGTGTAGAAGAACTGCTCGACCTGCTCAAAGCCTACGAAGACCGCAACCGCTACCGCGCTCGACTCGCCCTTTGGAATCTGCCAGAAAAGACCCTCCGACCAGCGCTCAAAAAATGGCTGACCTCACTCGATCCGTCGGATACCAACCATGCTCACCATCTCACTGAAGCGCTTTGGCTCCATCAACAGCGAGGCTGGATCAATGCGGAACTCTTCGAGCAAGTCTCCACTCAGCGCGACTATCATGCCCGGGCCGCCGCCGCGCATCTTCTCCGTCACTGGTCTGAAGATCTTCCCGGAGCTCACAGCCATTTCCTTCGCCTAGTAAACGACGAGCACCCCAAGGTCCGCCTCGAAACCGTCGTCTCTTCCACTTGGGCCGATCCCGCCATCGCGGTCGGAGTGCTTGAACAGGTAAGCGAACATCCCCAGGACAACTACCTCAAATTTGCTACCAACAATGCCCGCAAGGCCCTAGGCTCCGCTCTCGAAAATCACCCCATGGCTATCCCGCCAGAGAAACTCGCAGCTCTCCCACTCAACGAGCACGTCCTGAAGGCCCTCATCCGACGCCCCAAACTGGATCCCGGGCTTCGGCTCAAGGCCCTGAACCACCTTGCCGAGGAAAGTTCCAAAACGAAGGAGAAAGTGTTGATAGAAATTATTGAACAGCTTGATCGAGAAGAGCGCCTCTCCCTCGAAGATTGGCTTTCAGTTCTCGACTCCACCAAAGTCTCCTCCGCTAGCGTTCTCGGCTCGTTATTGAAATCAAAAAACTCCACCATCCGGCAAGCCGCCTTCGCTGCGCAGATCCGATCCGGTCGCCTGACTTCTTTCCCTCTCGACCCCGACGCCCTCCGATCCATCTCCAGGATCGATTCGCCCGAACTTAAAACCGCCTATCTCGATCCGGCACAGAAAGCCCTTTCTGTTCCCGGTGAAGTGCAAGAAGCCGCCCTCTTCTGCCTCGGTCGTATCCCAGAAAACGACGTCAAGATCTTCACCATCCTCGCCAAACACATCCTGAATCCAGATCTCACTGCGGCCGCGGCCGAGGCCATTCTGACGCGCCCTCAGGAAACATGGCCTACCGAAAAAGCCGCGGCTCTGCTTGACGCTCATCTTCCCACCCTTGAAACAACTCCCGTGGAAAAACGCGGCTCTGCTTCTTTCGAGCTCGCTTCTGAGCTCCTAACCATCATCGCCACCATCCGCAAAGTTCCCGATGCTGTTGCTCAAATTCGTTCCCTTCAATTAGTGCCGGTGAAGGTCGCCACTGTACCCGATCAACTTCGTTTCAATCAAACTTCCATCCGTGTCCCGGCAAATACTCCGGTTGAACTCCGTTTGGAAAACCCCGATGCCATCCAGCACAACCTCGTCCTGTGCGCTCCCGGTTCGCTCCAAAAAATCGGACTCGCCGTCGACAATATCCTGACAGACCCTAAGGCCATCGACCGTGATTGGATTCCAGATCTCCCCGAAGTTCTGTATGCCACTCCGATGGCAAATCCCCATCAGGAGGTAGCGATCCGCTTTCTCACTCCCAAGAAGCCCGGTTCCTATCCCTTCCTCTGCACTGTGCCCGGACACTGGCGCATCATGCAGGGAACTATGATCGTCGATGAACCCAAGACCTCGTCATCCCCCAACAAATCTAGTAAACACGTGCTTATTCTCACCGGCGAACCCGAATACGGAACGCGGACGTCCCTGAGCGAAATCGGGAAGAAACTAGAAGAAGATGACCAACTCAAGATCACCCATCTCGAACTAAAACGCGGCGCAAATCCCCACCGATTTCCGGATCTCTCCAAGCACCTACCCGAGACCGATCTTCTGATTCTCTCGCTTCGTTTTGTTAACCTCGAAGAATCCCAATACAAATCACTCGATCATCATCTCGGCCACAAACCCTTCATCGCCATCCGCACCACCACCCACCTCTTTGATTTCCCAAAGGAGTCCAAGCTGGCGGCCGAGAATCGAGCGTTCCCGACCCGTCACTTTGGAACACCATACCGTGGCCATCACGGTCACGATTCCAGCCAGGTCAACTACGTCATGGCGGCAAAACATCCCGTCATGACAGGCATCGAACCCCGCTTCTGGACACCCGACTTTCACTACGCCGTCAATCCCCTCAGCATCAAGTGCACTCCTCTCATGATCGGACAAGGTCTCAGAGGTCGACAACTCGCTACCTTTAAAAAAGTCGGTGGACACAACCACGTCATGGTCCTCTCAGCTGAAGACCAAGGACGTCTCAGCGGCAGTCCTCATCCGATCGTCTGGACGATCGAAAGTAAACAAAACCGCCGCGCCCTCGCGACTACCATCGGTGCCCGAAAAAGCTTTGAAAATCCCAACGTCCAACGACTTTACCGCAACGCCGTACTATGGTGCCTCGGGCGCGCAGTCCCAGAACCTTAGGAAAATAAGCGGGTAAAATAAACGGAAATTTTTTCTCATCCTCCTATATATAAGGTAAGACTCTGATAAAAAATCCACTAACCACCCGTCCCCCCTCCTCAGTTTGTCTCGAATAAGACGCGAATGTTTTTTCCATAGGTTCACGCGTTGCTCTATGCCCGATTAGCGCTGTTCACTGATCCCCAAGCCACCAGCCCCTGTTCCCGTTATAATCTTCGGTGGATTTTGTAATTGGTCGGTTCGTGGTGGGGTGTAGTGTTTTTACATGAAGATGATTTTGCCATTACTGTTAACTCTTGTTCTGTTCTTTGTCAGCGGCGCGGCGGCAGAAAAACCGCTGTTGACTTCGGGCCAGCGTGACGCTTGGAAGAAATCGCTAGCCGCGTATGACTACGTGACGATCGCCCGTGCATACGCCGACTACATGATCGAGCACGGGCGAGACACGTACGGTCCGAAGCACTCGCCGCTGTTCGTGACGGGAATCGACCGCAAGACAGGTAAGCGGATCAGCCCGCCCTTTGCTCACGTTAAACGCAAGCCGTTTATGCCTGGCTGGGAGCGGGACCGCGAGCTGAGGGGGTCGGACCGCAACTACGGCAACGCTGATCCGCTGGATCAGCTCACGCTGCTGAGGATCATGCATCGGCTCTCACGGATGACGGGTGAGAAGCGCTATGCCGATGAGGCGGACAAAACCGCGGCGTGGTGGATGGCCAATACGCAGACAAAAATAGGGCTGTATCCGTGGGGCTCGCATACGTATTGGAACCTAGACAAGGATGGCGGTGGAGGGACTTTCGAGTTCAATCACGTTTGGCCCTATTGGAACCTAAACCCGTCCGCCTTGCAGAAGTACGCGATGGGATTATGGGATCACTACGTCGCGGATAAGAAGACGGGCAACTTCAACCGGCACGCGAACTCGAACGGGCACGGGCCCAGCGGCGGGATGGAGTTCCCATGGCCGGGCTCTGCGATGATCGCCACTTGGGTGCAGGCCTATCAGGACAAGCCCGATCCGGAATACCTGAGAGCCATCGACACGATTCTCAACCGCTGGGAGTCGCTGCGTGATGGGAACGGGCACTTGGCTCCTTGCAGCAGTTACCCGCAATGGGCTTGGTATGTGGGCTACACGCTGGCGGCGAACCGGCTCGACGACTGTGCAAAGCTGATCAATGCGAAGGATCCGAAGCTCGCTGACAAGATGCGAGCGTATGGGCACAAGTGCGATGCAGCTTATCTGAGTGTGGCCGACGATATGCTCGACATCAAGGGGTTTGGCCCGGTTTCAAGTTACCTGCGCGCGACTGGCAAGTTCAACCCCGATCGGCTGGACATGATCGGCGGACCTTGGCAGGACCGCAAGGATTACGCCGGCTTTGCGTTGATGATGTACGAACGTATGAAGCGAAATGACTCGCCCGAATTGCAAAAACGGTTCCGCAAGGCCGTGCTCGATTCAGCCGAAGTCTACATGAGTATCAATCCCGAGGTGCAGTGGAGCGTGTGGGGCGACAATACTGCCAACGCGATACGGCTCATGCTTGCCGCGCACGAGCTGACTAGGAACAAGGCGTACCTGCACCGGGCCGATCACTTCGCTCGATTGGCGGTGGATATGTTCCTCGATGACACGTCGCCGCTGCCAAAGTTCACCAGCCAGGATAACTTCTACGAGGTCGAATCGGTGACGGCACCGTCGTCGGACGTGTGGATGCTCGCGACTTTGGAAATGCACGAACGGATGACGATGGTTGACGAGGTGGAGCGACACACGGAGAGGATAGCTACCGAAGCAGGCGTGTGGGATTGCACTAAGCTGACCAACTCCGTCGCGAGCGTGTCGCTTGGTTACGGCGAAGACGGGGAGCGGACACTGTTTCTTTCACGCCTCGAGAAAGTATTCGCGACCGACCGGGGCCTGATTGTCGACGACCTCGACCTGATCGTCTCGGATCACGTCAACAGCATCCCAACACTCGAGCAGGTTAAGCCGTTCAATGGGGCGTACCGCCGCAAGTTCTCCGGCAAGCACCGCGAACCTAGCACGGCTGAGTACGGTGGGTTCAAGGACGTGCTCAATCGCGCGGACCTGACGCTTGTCAACCACGGTAAGCAGCAAGCGACTGTGAGGGTGACGGCCACCTATCACGACAGTTGGGACGACCGCGAGGCGAAAGAGTACACTCACACGATCGCACCCGGCGAGCGCGTCATTGTGGAGTGCATCGCCCCCGAGAAGCGGTTTATCCGGCGGATCGATTTTGACAGCACAATTGTCGGCGGGCTCAAGCTGGAGCAGTTCGCGTTCAAGATGACGTCTCGGAGCAAGTTAAACCCGCTCGCCACCGACCCCTGATTCATGGTCCGTTGTTCGGGGATCGTTAGCCACCAGCCCCTGTTCCCGTTATAATATTCGGTGGATTTTGTAATTGGTCGGTTAATTGTGCGGTGTTAGGGTTTTGGGATGAGAATGATAATCCCTTTTCTGGCATTCTGTTTAGTCGCCACTTGTAACGCTGAGCTAAGAACTTGGACTGCTGTTAATGGTAAAGAGGTAGAAGCTGAGTTTGTTTCTAACGAAAAATGAATCGATTCAGCTTGTAGGAAGTATTTGCATGTTAATTTCTTCATTTATGATTTTTAAACAACTACGAGAAAAACAAGGTAGTAAGTAAAAAATGAAACAATCAAAAATTCTTTCACTTTTATTATTAACATCACTTTTGTTAATTTGTGGGTGTAGCAATAAAAAACCTATCACCAAAGAATCTATACTTCAAAAAGCTGATGAAGTTCTAGATAAAGGTAAAGCTGAAAGCGCCCCAGAGTATAATGATTTTATTCTTGGAACGCAGACTAAAATCTTAAATGCAATTCTTGATCTTGATTGGGATGCTAATTCAGAAGCATTTAATTCAGAAATAGAGAATTTGATTCAACTATTAGACAATGGTCTAAAAATTATTGATTCAATAGAGGTCTATCAACATGGAGAAGACATGAAAGAAGCTTTCAAAGTTCAATTGCACATGCACAAAGATATGGTTGAAAATGATTACCTTGAACTATTTGAATTAATTAATATAGAACCGGCATCTGAACAAGAAATGAAAGAACTATCATCAAGAATTGACTCAATTACAAAAAGAATGGAAGAGAAAGAGGCACCCATCGATGAGAAATTGTTCAGTGCTCAGCGTAAATTTGCTAAAAAGTATGGTTTAAAATTGCAAGCAACTGAACTTCAGGAAAAAATAGATAATTTATAATCTTTTCCTTATCAATCCATTTACTCTTCATTCATGGTCCGTTGTTCGGGGATTGTGTGGGGTGATCTATGGGCCAAGATCTTTAGGATTTTTTTTCACACCTCCATATATCGATAATCTTATTCACCCGAAAATATACGAACGCCAAGAAACAAAATAATAAAAAACCAACATGCACATCTCCCGATGAGTCTATTTTCTTCTCTCTTCATAGCTTCATATATCTGCTCCGTCTCAACCTCGCTTAAAATACCTACCTTCTCACGCCCACTTAATTTTCGTCCTAATATACTTTGACGGTATTTTTTGAGCGACTTCTTTCCCCTAGCTTTTGTTATCCATTTAGCATCTTTACTTTTGCTGAACCAAGCCTCTACACCAGCCCAACCCAAAAGAAATACGACAATAGAAAAAACAAAGAAAATATCTAAAAAATCCATTCAAAGAAAATTATTAGAGTTACAATATAAACTAAAGCAAAATCAAAAGTTAAAGCAGAATAAACCTTGTACCACTTACCCTTATTCCTGATCATAGTATCACTGCCCCTGCTTCTTGGGGGGTGTGGGGAGAAGTCGTCATCCGAAGGTTCGGAGTCGGTCAGTGAGAACCCAACGGCACCGAGTGAAGAGGTTAATCGCGGAATTCGGTCAATGCGTACTAAATCATTGTTATAACATAGTTATATTGTTATAAATCGATAATCACGATGTTATGGAGATCAGGAAAGGTAAACTTGTCATATTGAACCTTGCCTGGGCGAGTGCCGTCGTGGCTGCATTCCTCCTTGGCGGGCAGGGAGGGGATCCCGGTGTTCCGAGTACCAATGCAATAACCGGTGGAAAACCCAGCGCCGGCCAGTCAGAGAACGGCGTAACAGCCCTGGGAAATTCTTCCGGCAACCGGAAGGGTGGAATTGCAGGTGGTAATTTCGCCGGCATCCAGGATGCCGGTCCCGGGACAGTCGGTCGCCGCATGGCATCAGCGCTATCGGATCCTGATCCCCTGCGGCGCAATGCGCGAATTGCCGAGCTTCTGATCAATCTCAATGCCGGTAGTGCAGCCGAGGTGCTAGTCGCCTTTGAAAACGGTCCAAGGAACGATGAGACAAACAGGCACTTTCGCGATTTTATGTATGCATGGGGCAGGCTTGCAGGTGAGAAGGCAATTGCCTATGCGCTTGATTCCGAGTCTGCACGTCGGGATTCGCGGGCCGGGACATCGGCCGTTTCCGGATGGGCCAACAGGGACCCTGAGGGGGCAAGGGAATATGTTGCCGGTGTCGAGGATGAGGGAGCACGGGAGTGGATGCATTTTTCCGTGATGCGTGAGATGCTGCAAAGTGACCTTGATGGTGCGATTACCTACTCAGAGAAGAACAAGAGTGGGCGCGCACGCGGATTACAGACCGACCAGTTGGCATCGGTTATCTTTGAGGAGCGTGGTTTAAGCGGGATGACGGAATGGATTAACGGCATTGACCATGCCAGTGAGGACATGCTTTCCTACAAGAGTTATGCGGCAAGGGTTGTCCTTGACCGGATGGCGGGTGCTGACCCCGAGGCGGCGCTTCAGTTTATCACCGATAATGTCGCGCAGCCCTTTATTACCTCGCAGGGTCTGGAGCGCGCGGCACGCAGGGCAGCGGGCCCCATCAATGAGGAGCTGGACTGGTTGACGCAATTGCCGGCTGAACTTTCTGGGAAGAAGCGTGCCATCGGGGAGCGATTTGAGGACTATATCCGCGAGGACTTTGTCGCTGCAGGGCAGTGGCTGGCTTCCCGGCCGCTTGGACCTTCCTATGACAAGGCGATCAAGGAATATGCCGTGTCCGTTGCACGTGATGACCGCGAAGCGGCCCTTGCCTGGGCGGAGAGGATCACGGATGACAAAATCAAGGAGGGCCTGATGCGGCGCCTAACAGGCGACCAAGCGAGGCGGGATGACAGGCGGTGAGCGCAACACCCTCGCACTCCTTACCCTGACCTATGACCAATAATTCATGGTCAGTTGTTCGGGGATAGGGAGGCTTGATCACTAAGCCATTTGCCATGTACCATTGAGCCATGTAGCCTGTAGCTTGTAGCTATGGAGGACTCATCATTTAAGCCACAGCTTGAGGCAATGAAGAAGAAAGCAGAGGAAGGAGATAGGAAGGCGGCCTACCAACTAGCTATGACTTACATCAAAGGAGATGGAGTGAAGCCAGACGTAGAGGAAGCCGCTAAATGGGCTGGTATGGCTTTCGATGGATTGACTGAAGATGAGAAAGATGAACTGCCTTATCATTAGAAGTGATTAATGTTCCAGAAACAGGGCAAAGGATGAATGAAACGGGGACACTAGGAGGGGACACTTGAGTATTTGAAACCCTTGAAAAGAATTGACGATACATTTTATCCTATTATAATAGGATTATATAACAGCAGAGGAACCTGTGCCTAAAGTTACTATCTATCATTATCCTAACTGAGGATCCTCTAAGAATGCCTTGGCGGTCGCTGAGGAACTGGGGATTGCACACGAGGTTGTCCTTTATATAAAAACTCCCCCTCAAAGAAAGGAGCTAGAAGCTATCATTAGTGGTCTTGAAGATCCTGTGGAGGATCTAGTAAGAAAAGATTCGAAATTCAAAAAACTCGAGCTTAATCCTGATGATTTTGTGGATGATCCTGAAGCTGTAATCGAAATACTGCTAAAGCATAAACAACTTCTTCAGCGCCCAATTATCCTTAAAGGGAAAAAATCAATAATTGGTAGGCCCAAGGGTAGAATTGAAGAATTTCTAAGTCAGTAGTGGAAAATTGTAGATACTTTTTCAATCCTAATTTCTTGCCCGAACTGTTTTAGAAGCACCCCATTCAAACAAGAAAAATAAGGCTCTTCTTTTTGTTTTCCAAGGAGTCATAAAAAAGCTATTATTTCATCTATGGGTATTCGACTAGGAATTTTTTTAGTCTTAATATCATCTGTAATTTCTGTTGCTAGGGAAAAGGAAATCGGCTCCTCGGGGCCTGATCAGGACTACGATGAGGTGAAATCAATCCTCGCTGCAAAGTGTTATTCTTGTCATGGTGCGCTCAAGCAGAAGGCTAAGTTACGATTGGATACCCGGGACCTCATGCTGAAGGGCAAAGTCATCGTTCCCGGGGAAGCGACCAAGAGCCTGCTCATTGAGCGAGTAGAGGACATGAGCGAAGATCGTATGCCGCCTCCCGATGACGGAGCAGCCTTGAAACCTGAGGAAATCGCCCTCCTGCGTCGGTGGATTGATGCCGGAGCGAAGGCACCTGAGGAGGAACCTGTTCCGCTAGGTCCGGAAAACCACTGGGCCTTTAAGGCACCAAAGCGCTCGGCCTTGCCGGGCGATGCGAACAACCCCATTGACATCCTGCTTGAAAAAAACCGAGCAAAGCTCGGTCTGAAAACGCAAGCTCAGCCAGAACGAACCATTCTTATCCGTCGCCTCTATCTCGACCTCATCGGCTTGCCGCCGACTCAGAAACAATTGCATGACACTCGGGCTTGGGAATCCATTGTGGATGAACTCCTCGCCAGCCCTCAGCACGGTGAACGCTGGGCCCGTCACTGGATGGACGTCTGGCGCTATTCGGATTGGTACGGCCTAGATAAACAACTTAGAAACAGCCAAAAGCACATTTGGCGTTGGCGTGACTGGATCGTGGAATCCCTCAATAACGACAAGGGCTACGACCGCATGATTCAAGAAATGTTGGCCGCCGACGAACTGGCCCCTTCCGACCCTGATGCTCTACGAGCCACGGGTTTTCTCGCCCGCAACTACTACCTCTTTAACCGCACTACTTGGCTCGATGCTACCATTGAACATACCGCTAAGGCCTTTATCGGCCTGACTCTTAATTGTGCCAAGTGCCATGATCATAAGTACGACCCAATCACCCATGAAGACTACTACCGGTTTCGGGCCATCTTCGAGCCTCACCAGGTTCGCCTCGACCCCGTTCCCGGCGAAACCGATTTTGAGAAGGACGGACTACCTCGTGTCTTCGATGATCATCTCGACGCACCCACTCACCTCCACGTTCGGGGCGACCCAAAGAACCCGGACAATTCCCATCTCATGGAACCGGGCGTCCCGGGAATATTGGCAGATTTTGCGCCTCCAGTCGAACCTCTGAAGTTGCCGGCTTATGCTTACGCTCCTGCCTCGCGCAACTACGTGCAAAAGGACCGCCTAGATCTGGTCCGGATCAAAGTACAAACAGTGAAAAAGGAACTGGCCGAAGCTCGGAAAAAAGCCGCAGAGCCTCCAAAAGAGGAACTAAAACCAAAGTCCGAAAAAGAAACGTCTCCCGAACAACAACAGCCACAATTCACTTTCAAGGACGACTTCAAAAAGCCCAAACCCGAACTCTGGGAAATGGTCGGAAAAAGCTGGGAATACAAGGACGGTGCACTCCATCAGACCATCGCAACGCGCGACACTGACCGGCTCCTAATGCGTCCACAAGTTCCCCGCGATTTCGAAATGACCTGTAGTTATACGCATACTGGTGGAGCCACCTACAAATCTGTTACCTTCCGTTTTGACATCTCGCCTGACCGCAAATACTCGAACTATGTCTACACAAGTGCCCATGCACCACAGCCCAAATTGCAAGTGGCCTATTCCCGCAGCGGCAAAAGCACCTACCCGAGCCAAGGTCTTGTTGCCCAACCCATCGAGATCGGCAAAGTCTATACAATGCGGATAGCAGTACGTGACCGCCTCGTCAACGTATGGCTCAACAATAAGTTTCAAATCGCCTATCTCCTCCCTGACCGCAATCACAGCGGAAAGCTAGAGCTTTCCGGCTTCGACGCGACAGTGGCATTCTCCGACTTTAGTGTCCGATCGCTCCCAAGAGAGGTCGAACTGACCAAGGCGGAAAACAAAGAACCGACGCCAGAGCTGAAACCCACCGACTCCGTAGAGGTCTACGAAGCCAAGCTAGCCGCCGCTGAGGCCAAGTTGGCTTCACAGCAAGCAATCTTCATCGCCGAACAAGCTCGTGGCAACCCAGATGCCTACATGCAGGCTTCGAAACGAGCTACTCTTCTTGAAACGAAGGCATTGAAAGCGGCGGGCGAATACGAATCCAAGGCCTTCGCCACAGACGCCGGCAAGGTCAAGGCGGCTCAAGCGAAAATTGCCAACGCGGAAAAGAAAATGACTGAAACTGATAAGACTACCTACGTAACTCCTCGGGTTTCTAAAAAAGCACTGGAAACCCCTGCTCACAAAGAAGAGCAATATCCCGCTATTTACCCAGAAACCAGCACTGGGAGAAGACTCGCACTGGCCCGCTGGATGACT
>CACJBM010000034.1 GCA_902591645.1 uncultured Verrucomicrobiota bacterium
GGAACAACGTTACGGTCCAAATCATTGAATTTACTGTAATCGTAAAAAGAATGCTTCAGAAACTTGTCTTGGTCCGGTTTCTCTATCTTGAATCTTCGAACAATATTCAACGCACTCTCGTTCTCGGGGAGACCCTCATGTGAAACTTCACCAGTCTTAGCGTCAACCATGCCGCAATGATGCGTGACCCCACCGACCGAAGTTAACTTATCTATGGTCCCCTCCAATAAAATCTCCTTCATCTTCGGATCCAGTCCATCCGCTGAGTTGACTGCCTCACGCACCTCTTGCCAGGTCTCTGACTTTGATAAGTTCGTATAAAGAACGTGTCTAAAGACGGCCCTCGCTACGTCACTACCATCGATCGCGAAAATTGTTCCTACATCAAAAACTGATCCCCCAGCAGTTGTTTCCGTGACCATATAATCTGGCTCATCAGGAATAGCATATAATTTCTGAACAGAGCCCTCATAGAATGGCTCTTTCATGTTTTCTAAGGAGACTTGACGAATTGCTTCTTGGTAATTGCCCATCTGAAGTTTAATTTGTATTTTATATTTTGTATGAGCCGAGATTTAGCGACCAGAAAAGATATGTCACGCAAAATATTCAAGATATCTTAAATTAATAAAAAATGTGGCAAAACAGTACTAATTACCGTGAATTTTTATAAAATTGCTCGACCCTTGTTATTCAAGCTCAATGCCGAAACAGCTCATCACCTGACGCTGAGCGGCCTCCGCATCGCACAAAAGCTAGGAATTACCTCTTTTCTAAGTCCCAATGAGCGACGAGAACCGGTCAAAGTGATGGGTTTGAACTTCCCTAATCGGGTCGGACTCGCTGCCGGACTCGATAAAGCAGGTAACTGCATTGCAGGTTTCGGCTCGATGGGCTTTGGCTTTGTCGAAGTGGGAACAATTACTCCACGTGCCCAAGACGGAAACCCTAGGCCGAGACTCTTCCGCGTTCGCGAGCACGAGGCAATCATCAATCGAATGGGTTTTAATAATCCCGGAATAGAAAGTGCACTTGATAATATTCAAAGATCACGAAAAGGATTCGATGGGATACTTGGAATTAATATAGGAAAGAACAAAAGTACTCCGAACGAAAATGCATTGGATGATTATCTTCACTGTTTCAGAAAGGCCTACGACCATGCAGACTACATTGCAGTGAACGTTTCATCGCCTAACACTTCTGGCTTACGTGAACTGCAAACGCCGAAGTTCGCTCGTGAGCTCCTGTCCCCACTAATGGATGAAAAAGAAAAACTAAAAGAAGGCACGGGGAAGAACGTTCCGGTCGCCATAAAAATTGATCCAGACATGGGAGACGATCAAATCAAAGGTCTCAGCGAATTGTTCAGCGAACTACAAATCGACGCAGTCATTGCAACGAACACTAGCGTCTCTCGAAAGAGCATCAGCGACCACTCACTGTCGAATGAGGATGGAGGACTTAGCGGCGCACCGATCAATACAAGGAGCAATGAAGTGATAGCCAAGTTCCATACAGAACTTAATGACAAAATTCCAATCATTGGAGTCGGCGGAATCAATTCCAAAGAGGACGCGAAGGAAAAGCTCTCAGCCGGAGCTTCACTGATTCAAGTCTACACTGGACTCATTTACCAGGGCCCTGCCCTGATAAAGGAGTTGGCAAAAATGGAAAGTTAAAAAGCCTATTAATACAGGCTATCAGTCAATCAGACTGACCTTCTTATCGTCAGGAAAGTTTCCTGGGACAGGTATCGTGACCTTGCCCGTCACTGCCCATTCGCATGAACGTGCCACGAGCGTCAGGAACCCGACACATTTCATGGCGGGCATATTCTTAGCGTTGCCTCCGACATGTCCCAGCACATTAGTTACTGCTACTCCCTTACCTACAGGAATGGTCCAGAGCATCGGTTCATGGACACCAGTCCCGCCCTTCTTACTATCCGAAAAGGCCGTCGCTAAAATCTCCATGTCCTTGGCTGGCCCTCTTTGACCATGATAGAGCTCATCTTTCCCATGAAGCCATTCCTTAGGAATGCCCTTAGTGATTGGATGTTTAGAGTCACGCATCTGCACGACATACTCGTGCTGCGGCCCATGACCAGCTCCTCGTCCTTTTCCAATTTCGACTTTCAAAAGTTTACCAACCTCATCGAGGTACAAACGCGCTCCGTCCTTATTGCCTCTCCAGAGAAGGCCCGTGGCCTCCTCGAAACCGATCCATCCTTTGTGCGCATTATTGGCAGCATGAACATTGACCAACGCTCCCCCATCATTAAGGAATTTCTCAAAAGATTTACGGACCGACTCGGGCTCCCACTTGGCTCCATTATAATTACTAAGAACCACATCACATTTACTGAAATCTGGACTAAAAGAATTCCAGTCCTCTGCCTTGGCTCCGTTCGGAGGAGTCGTTGCGACACTGACCTCAAACTTACCAGTCTCCTCGAGTTGCTTCTGTAAAAATGGTGTCGTGTCCTTCCAGTTATGGTTATTTCTTCCATCAATGATCAGGACCCGGATCTTGTCACCGGCCCCTGACTTAGAAATTCCAAGCCCTGCGGCACCAAGAAGAGCGATAATAGCAATAAATAGAGGTAATATTCGTTTAGTCATTGAATTAATATTTTAGACATCCTTAGGCACAGTGAAAAGCCAAAAGATTAACCGATATTATTTTGGCAAAACTCAATCCAGTACCCGTCAGGATCTTCACAGTAGATCTGAAAGGCCCCGTCAGGTCGGACTTGTCTAGGAGTATGTGGAACGCCCTTCTCAGCAAGATACGCCTCAGCCTCATCCATGGATTTTACACCTAAAGCGTAGTGATTCCCACGAGTAGAGGAATTCACGTCGTCCTCTCTTCCCGCAATCAAATGGAGCTCCTGCGACTCACCTAGTCGGTACCATTCCCCTGGAAAATCAAAATCGGGCCTCTTTATTTTTTCGAGCCCAAGCAAGTCTCCATAAAATTGTCTACTCTCATCCAAATTAGATACGTGGAGAGCCACATGATTAAGGTCTTCAGTTTTCATTTTTTATTATACTTATTAATCACAAAAACATTTAAAAGCTGACTCCCGGATCATCTTCAGGCCCAATACTCTTCTTGATGGCCGGTTTCAAACTGAGAATCAGAGCGTTCCCTTCGTCCACTGAAATGTCCGGCAAGGAAGTCTCTACAATTCCAATGCTCGGATCGACAACTATCCATTCTCTATTCTTATCTAACTTCCATGAAAAATTCCCAAAAGGATCAGAGGCCCTATAACTAATGACATTGCCCAAGAGCCCCAAGGACCTCCAGCTTGCCCGATCAATAGAAATCGAGTCAGTGAGGATAGGAGAAATTAAATTCCAACGGTCATTAGGATTAAAGTAAAAGTTCCCAGCAACGACGACTGACTCGCCTGATTCGCGGCACTCACTGAGGAGCCAATCTACCATTTCTCTCCTGCTCCTTGAACTCTTCCCCGGTACAGGTTCACAGCTCACGAACCGGATCACCTCATTGCCCCTCAAAATGCCGAATATAGTTATCCCGTAATTGGGCATCTCTAAAGATTCTAATTGCCCTTTAAGCTTACTGAGGATTGCAGTGGAACTATCCTCTTCAGGGACCGCATTAACTGACCATTCCTTACCCAATTCAGATACAAGAGCACTCAAAAATTCCTTAGACTTAAGGCCCTGAAGAAGCACCACATCAATGTCTAAGGGCCTCATGACCCGCGCCAATCTTAGTGGATCTTTGATCCCCTCCTTTTGAAAAATACCTGACCCACGAAGATTCAAAGTGAGAACCCTAATAAGGTCGCCCCTATCATGAAGTCCATCATTCTTCTTTAGCGATGATGGGGACTTTTGTAATGGAGGAACAGTGAAGAGCTTCAAGCTTGTAACGAAGAACAGAGCGCCTACGAGCAGGATAGACATTAGTCCAATGCCCTGGCCACGGGGCTTGGTCCAGTAAACACAAATAAAAAATATCGCAGGACCTAGCGTAAGACCGATCCCGAGGCCCCTCGATTTAAAAAGCACACCCAAGAGGCAAGTGAATCCAATGCTTGCAATTAATATACCTAAGAACCTGAAAATTCGGGGAAGTGTCCGGGCACGAAGGCCTAGCCGATTGCACAATGAACCGCCTACCAAAGAAACCAACAACACAATGACCCAGGACACGCAAGAAACCGAACATCCTAAAAGGATCCAGAAACCAAATTCAACGAAAGTACCA
Source organism: uncultured Verrucomicrobiota bacterium (assembly GCA_902591645.1). Next base: position 4,249 of record CACJBM010000034.1, read on the forward strand.
GAAGATAAAATCCCAAGAACGGCCCCAACGACTAGTCCAGCAAAGAGGCCAAGCCAACGCCTCGGCGCAGCTTTCATTGAGTAGCGGGTCTCTTCGTCAAGATCGCCAAAGTATTGGTCAGACTCCATCTAATTAATCATTCAACTGAAAATCGCATCAGACTGCAACACTTCGATAGCTGAATGTTATAATTTCTCGTAAGTTCCCTCGTCCCGTTTTTCCAGGACAGTAAACCCAGCAGACTTCGCATCCGAAACTGAAAGTGGCTTTGTTATTTTGGGAGTATTTATTGATGAGATTAATTTTCGGACCGGATTCTTACAAATCGGGCAAGCCGTCAGAGGGGCCCTGTCAACGGGCCGCCTCAACTCAAAACCATCCGAACAGACCTTGCAGCCTTTGCTATGATCTTCAGAGATGTATTCATAAATTGGCATCTTAATTAGCGATTAAGTGGAGAAATGTGGTCGACTCTTCTTTAATGCGATAGCTTAACCCGTTAAAGCTCCACTGAAAACAACAACTTTGAGTCTGACGAAGAGCCTCTTTCAAAGAAAGATATTACCAACTCGATTTGGTAACTCCAGGCAACTGGCCCTTTGATGCCAACTCACGAAAAGTGATTCTGGACATTTTGAAGCGACGAAGAAATCCATGACGACGACCAGTCACCTCACAACGGTTAACGACCCTGCATGGACTAGCGTTACGAGGAAGCATCGACAGACCTATATAGTCTCCTTTTTCCTTAAGCTCAGCGCGTTTTTGGGCATATTTTGCCACTGCTCTTTGCTTTTTCTTATTGCGTTCTATCCAGCTTTTCTTAGCCATAGGGGGGGGAATACGTATCCATATTGGTACCAAATGCAAGTAAGAAATAACATAGATGCGGTAATGTCCTTGCTTTACGCCTTGAAGAAAGGCCTAGAAAGAGCCATGATTCAAGAATGTCTGACGTAGAAGAACTACTTAATCAAGGCCTCCTTTCAGAAGAAAATGGGGTCAGTGCCGAAACTAGATCCCTTTTAACCAGTGAAAACTTTTCAGAAGTCGTTAATTATCAGGAGGATACACTTATTGTTACACAGGGAGGTGAGCCTGATGCTCTTTACTTCACAATTTCTGGTGTGTTTCATGCAATTAGCCACGCAAATGAGCAAGCTCCTCAGAGGCTCCTAGGAAGAATTGAACCCGGAGAATTTATTGGCGAAGTGACACTATTTGACTCAGAAACTAAAGCCAGCGCTTCAGTCAAGGCCATGAGAAACGCCTCGGCCCTGAAAGTGACACCCGAATCGTTCGCAGCATTCTGCAAGAGTCATCCTGCTCAGGCCCTAGAATTTGTGTCCTCACTCGCAAAAGGATTAGCTAGTCGACTGAGGGCAGCGAATGAAAAAGTGCTTTAGTGTTAGCGCCATCAAAATCATCATAAGAAGGAGATGTTTTTTCCTGAACAGATAGAACTATTGCAGAGCAGCGGCAGCCTCGGAGCCGGATTGCAGATTCTATTCGCTTTGATCATTGCTCATGTCCTCTTCGATTATCCGCTCCAAGGGGATTTTCTTGCAAAGTATAAGAACCGTCATTACAAGAGCGATGAACCGACCCCGGCCCTGCTATGGGCTCACTGTCTCACTGCTCATTCATTAATGCACGCCGGGGCCGTTTGGGCCATTACCGGATCATTCATCATTGGACTCATTGAACTTGTCCTGCATTGGATCATTGATTTTATAAAATGCGAGGGAATCACAAACATTCATTCTGATCAGGCCCTTCATATATTGTGCAGGATCGGTTACGTCGTCGCAATGGCCCTGTGTTGCAATTCCGTCGAACCTTAATCTGCTCCTCCCTAACCTCTCCCTTAAAATAGAGTAAAAAGAGCCAACGAAAATATCTTATGAAACTGAGCCTAATCTTTATTTTAGAATTGGCAATTGCCTCCTTCCTTTGCATTTCCTGCTCAAAGGATAATCCAGCCAACTCATCACAGAATGGAACCGATAAGATCACTGCCAAAGATGCTCCTCCTGGAGCCATCATTGAAGATAAGGCCCCTGACGAATTTCCTTACAAAGATTTAGGGTACGATAAGGGCCTTTTCACAAAGGACGGCAAAGGATTCACTGGCACTGCAGTTCAGCATCACTCTAACGGCAAACTAAAGAGTCGTTACCAGTTCGTGGACGGAATGCTCGACGGAATCATAGAGGAGTGGTGGGAAAATGGAGAACGCAGCACCTATAAGCAATACAAAGAAAATATGCGCCACGGGATCACAACGTATTGGGACGAAAAGGGCACCCCAACTAAGCAGGTCCTCTACAAGGATGATGAAGAAATTGAGGAAAAGGTAGGAGATCAGATCCCAAAAGATCTCGGCATATAACTTGGAGATGAGAGCATATTAAATCATCGTTTTGCACTTGCTGCACAAATATTTTCGCCCATCCTATAATTTAATGAAGGTGACCTTTATCTTTTTGTTAATCCTTTCCTGCATTGGACCGAAGGACTCGAAGGCCATTGAAACTTCGTCAGCCAAAAAGCCAAGTCACGCAGTCTTCGAAAAGAAAGTCCCTGAGTCACCCAATGATCTCATTGCTATCGAAAAGCAAGTCCGATCCGTTCTGGAAAACTCAAAGGCCGCGACGGTGTGCATTCAAGGGAACGGGTCCGGGAGTGGTGTCATCATTTCTGAGGATGGACTAGTTCTCACAGCTGGTCACGTGAGCGGTGAACCTGGAAAGAAAATTCATGTCGTTTTACAGGACGGAACAAAACTCAAAGCCAAGGCACTGGGCCGCTCCGCTGCCGCCGATTCTGGGCTAATCAGGATCACTGAAAAAGGAAAGTATCCTTTCGTTGATGTTGCTCCCCCAGCGACTATTTATAAAGGTGACTGGATCTTTGCAGTTGGCCACCCCGGTGGATTTGATAAGGAACGGGGCCTTGTCCTGAGAGTGGGTAGAGTCATCCACAGAAGCACTGACACCATTCAAACTGACTGTAAATTAATAGGAGGAGATTCGGGAGGACCTCTATTTGATATGCTCGGCCGAGTCGTAGGCATTCATAGTCGCGTTTCCAAAACAAACGAACAGAACTTCCATGTCACAGTGAGAGCCTTCAAGCGCGACTGGGACCGGATGCTTGCAAACAAAATAGTTACCATTGATGAGTCTTTCGCCAAGATTGAGAGACGAGGCGGTTTCCTCGGAATCAAAAGAATATCACACCCTAAGGGAGTTCTAATTACTGGATTAATCCCCAATTCCCCCGCTGCCGCTGCAAAACTAAGGCCAGGTGACATCATTACACACATCGATGAAGAAAAAATTGATAGCCTGAACCTCTTCAGATACTTAATCAATCAGCACGGGCCTGGAGACAAAGTTATCCTCAAAACCATTAAGCGGTGGGAAGGTGGCGATGATAAAATAGAGGTGACGCTTGGGAACCGAGATGAATTCATTCCACCCAAGAAAGCACCCGTTGCTCCAGAAGGTTAAATGCAAATAAAGCGACTAATCCAAATGAAAGTAGCAGCACTGCTCTTTCCTTTTTTAGCAATTTCAGAAGTTTCTGCTCAGGACTTCCTTGACGAATTGCCTTCGAGCCGAAGACTCAATGGCAAATCAACGGTCCTCGCATTCGGTGAAGCAGGAGTCTCTGCAAAAGATTCAACACTGACAGTTCTCAGTAACGGAAAAGCCATTGCCCTCGCGACGGTACTTGACGCTGAAGGTTACGTTGTCACAAAGGCCAGTGAACTGGAAGGGATGGAAGACTTGTCTGCCCTGTCTTCTACAGGTAACGAAATAAATATAACTATGATCGGCTCTGATCAGAAAACGGATCTGGCACTCATGAAAGTTGGTCCCGGGACAGGGACTCCTGTCCAGTGGACTGACCCCAACAATGTGCAGCAAGGCACATGGGTAGGCTCTATGAACCATGAAGCCGAAACGTTAATGATAGGAGTCATCTCTGCAAAACGAAGGAGCATCGAAGGAAGGTCCGGGGTCCTCGGTGTACTGCTAGACCCTAACGACGACCCCAATGAAATGGGCGTTGCTATCATGCAGTTCGGACCAAATAGCCCGGCCCAGAAAGAAGGCATGCGAGAAGGCGACCTAGTGATCCGCGTCGAAGGCAGAGAAATTAAATCACGTAAGGACATCTCTGAGGAAATAAAGAAGTTCGCACCGACTGAAGAAGTCCGACTGAAGGTCCTCAGAGGAGAAGAAGGGATTCCCTTCAAAGTGACCTTAAATTACATGTCCAATGTCTTTGATATGCTAGATAGGAACCAACGCATGAGTGGACTCACTTCGAAACGGAAGGCAGGATTCTCGGACGTCCTTCAACATGAAATCCCACTGAGCCCGATGGCCATGGGAGGACCATTAATGAACCTCAAAGGTTTAGCCGTTGGCGTGAACATCGCGCGATCGGACAGAGTCACTACATTTGCACTTCCTTCAACGCTAGTGAAAGAAATTGCCGACAACCTAAAATCTCAAAACCAAGGCAACAACTAAAGCTGTGCACATAACAGACATTATAGGGAAAGGTAAACCTACCATCTCATTTGAATTTTTCCCACCGAAGACAGAGCAGTCCTCTCAGTCACTTTTCCAATGCATTAAGGAACTGGAGGAACTTAGCCCTTCCTTTGTCAGCATCACTTATGGGGCCGGAGGATCAACGAGAGAACTGACACATGAGTTGGTGTTGCGCATCAAAGATTCAACTTCATTGACTCCTGTACCTCACCTGACCTGCGTCAACCATACAGAAGAAGAAATATTTTCAATTTTAGAAAGATATGCCGAACATGAAATCTCCAACATCCTTGCCCTGAGAGGCGACTCGCCTACAGGAGACGCTCCCCATGACAGGTCAGATGACTCTTTTCAATACGCGTCCGAACTCGTTGAGTACATTCAAAAGTTCAAGGAGTCCGGGCAATGCAAGGATCCGAGAGGCTTCGGGATAGGAGTTGCAGGATTTCCCGAAGGTCACCCAGAAACACCTAACAGAATCCTGGAAATGGAGCACCTAAAACAAAAAGTAGATTCGGGAGCCGACTACATCTGCACTCAGCTCTTCTTCGATAACCATGACTTTTACGATTTTCAGGAACGTTGCCGACTATCAGGCATCAGCGTTCCCATCATTGCCGGCATCATGCCAGTCACTTCAGCCAAAGGATTACTTAGGATGGCCGAACTCGCCGCCGGGGCACGAATTCCTGGTAAACTCCTTAAAGCAATCGATCGTTGTAATGGCGACACCGAATCCATTAAACGAGTCGGAATTCAATACGCTACTGAGCAGTGCTCTGACCTGTTGAATAATAGTGTCGATGGGATCCATTTCTATACCTTGAACAGGAGCGATGCCACTAAAGGGATCTTTCAGTCCTTAGGCCTTCAACGCTAATAACCCATACAAGGCACTCATAAAATGGACTCACCACTAGTCGCCGCTATCGAAGCAGGAGGAACTAAGTTCGTTTGTGCAATCGGACATGGGCCTGAGGACATCGAAGAAGTGAGGTTCCCTACTACTTGCCCAGAAGAAACCATATCAAGGTCCATCGAATTTTTTATTGATGCACAGGAACGCAAAGGAAAAGTGAACGCTATTGGGATCGGAACTTTCGGGCCCGCTGACGTTAATCCAGAATCATCCACTTTCGGTCATATAAAAAATACACCCAAAGCGGACTGGGCAAATACGGACCTGGCCTCTCCCATAAGAGCGGCCCTAGATGGGATCCCACTGGCCTTCGAAACGGACGTCAATGCGGCTGCGTGGGGCGAAAGGAAATGGGGATCTGCTAAGGACCTTAATGATTTCATCTACATTACTGTAGGGACAGGGATCGGCGGAGGTGCCGTCTCGAACGGCAAGATCGTGCATGGCATCGCTCATCCGGAAATGGGACACTTAAGGATACCAAGGAACGTGTCCGCTGACCCCTTCAGTGGCTCTTGCCCGTTCCATGGTGATTGCCTAGAAGGATTAGCGAGCGGAACAGCATTGCAACAGCGCTGGTCCCAGGACCCGTCCGAACTGCCACCAGAACACTCAGCGTGGGAACTCCAATCCTCGTACCTCGCTGACGCAATAATCAATATAACCCTGACCCTTTCCCCAGAACGTTTCATTCTTGGAGGAGGAGTAATGGATCAGGAGCACCTATTTCCAATGGTTCGGGATCGTGTCACTTCGCGTTTAGCCAAATACATCGACGTTCCAGAACCTGAAAAATTCATTGTCCCGCCAGGACTAGGCGCACAGGCCGGGGTCCTCGGGTCATTGGCACTGGCGCAGGACATGCTCAAATAAATTCACACAACTGACTCTGAACTCGTATCTCTTTTTCGCATTAGTAATGCTGGCCGGACAATTTACTCCGGGACCAGACTTCCTTCTTGTCGTTAAGGTCTCACTCAACCATGGCAAGAAGTCAGGCATATTCACCTCACTCGGGATCACGATCGGTTTGATCATTCATTGCACCATTGCCATTACAGGACTCGCTTTTCTTTTCAATAGTTCAGAGCCATTAGGTGAAACAATTAAGTATGCTGGATCAATTTATCTGGCATACCTCTCATTCAGACTCTTTTACTCAGCAAAAAAACACTCATCCTCAGGCCCATTCGAAAAGAACAAGGAGCCCAAGAGTTTAAGCAATGGGCTCGCTTTTTTGCAGGGATTTCTAACAAATTTATTGAACCCTAAAGTTGTCATTTTTATCTCAGCAATGCTCAGTGGATTCATTAGCCCAGAATCTTCTCTGCATGTTAAATTAGCCTATGCAACAATCATCATTGTCCAAGGATTCGTGTTCTGGGCATTATTTTCGGTGGCTTTGCAAGCCACTCTCATACGCAAGACCTTTCTCGCCAATCAAAAAATATTCAATATCACCTTCGCCTTTCTCCTCTTAGCAGTGGCCGTGAGGACTGTTTATAGCGGCTAGAAAATCATTCTATCAGATCTAGGTTATCACGAATGAGTCCGGGCCCAGTCCTTCTCCTCTCCTCAGGTTCATCCTTAACTTTATTTGCCTTAATTCTCTTCAATGTCCTGAGCCTACGGCCCTGAGTCACTTTTGAATCTTCCCTCGTTTCGACCAATTCAAGATCATAAATGAGAGTCTGTCCGCCTTGGACCTGAGCCAATCCCTCATCCCCATAAGCTAAGTGAGGAGGCACGAAGAGCCTCCACTCAGAACCTACCCTCATTTTAAGCAGGGCCTCTTTCCATCCCTCAATGACATCGACCATTCGAAACTCCGCGAGATCATTATCATTGGAAGAACTATCGAGTAAGGCTCCTTCAATTGTCTTCATCTTGTACCTGACGGTCACAAAATCATTAATGCCCGGTAATGGTCCATCCCCTTCCTTCATGATGGACGACTGCATTCCACTACTGTGCTTCCTTACTCCTTTGACTAAGGCATTTTGTTTTAAGAAAGAATCGCCTCTCATTGCTCTGGCCTCAGATGAGTCTTCCTGAAGACCGTCAGTCCAGAAAATGGGCACATCTTTTAATGACTCTGTTCCGCTTTTAGTTTTTAGCGAATAGCAGGAACATGCAACGAAAGTAAGCGTGCAGCACATGAGCAGTGAGGCGAGCGGAAAGGGTCTGCATTGAACTTTCACTTGATGCACAAAAGTAAGCGAATCTTCTCCTTTCTCAAATCTTGCCCATTCTCAAAATCGAACCGCGTGTAAGTACCTGAACCTCAAATTTTTAAAAACTTTTGGTAAAAAAATTGCAAATTCGACACTTTCATTATTGAGAATTCTCAATGTGCAGGCTAATCTGCAAAATAAATCTAAGATATCTTCATTATTTATTCTTATTGAATATCAACAGCTGAGACACCAAACACTAAAAAACATGGCCAAAATAGTAATTATTGATGACGAACCGTCAATCCTTCAGTTAATGACCAAATTATGCAGCGGACTAGGTCATGAAGTTTTTTCTCTCATGACCGGATCAGAGGGACTTCAAACGATCAGTAAAGAATCTCCAGATCTACTCATCGTTGATTTGAAAATCGGCGACATGAGCGGAATAGAGATCATTGAGCAATGTTCCAAAAATTATCCCGGAATGCCCATCATCATGGTCACTGGATTCGGAAGCGTTGAGACTGCCGTCGAAGCCATGCGCCAAGGCGCTTTTGATTATCTGACAAAACCTTTCGAACTTGATGACTTGCAAAGAACACTGAACCGAGCGCTCAAGATTTCCTCGCCCAAAGAATCCACACAAACTAATGAATCTGAAGTTGCTAAAATTAAGCCGAAGAGCCAACTCATAGGCAATAGCCCTGAAGTTAAGGAAATTCTCCGGGTCGTTGAAAAGATCGCCAATAATGATAGCCCAGCTCTCCTAGAAGGAGAGTACGGATCAGGAAAACAGATAGTCGCTCGCGCCATTCACGATCGTAGCCGTCGATGCGATGAACCTTTCAAAATTCTTCACTGCTCTGCTCTTCCCGAAGAACTCCTCGAAGCTGAACTGTTCGGCGGAGACGGTCGAGAAACCATATTTGCAAGGGCTCACGGAGGGACCGTTGTCTTAGAAGAGATTAACGTCCTTCCTGTCAGACTACAGTCACAACTGAACAGTTTCCTCGATGAGCTAGGCAACCTGAAATTGCATGGGTCCGATAACCAGGGCCCTGACTTCCGCCTAATTGCCACATCAACTGAACGTTTAGAAGAATGGGTAGACGAGAGAAAGTTCCGTGAAGATCTTTACTATAGGATATCAGTCATCCCCATCATGGTCCCTCCTCTCAGAAAGAGAAAAGAAGACATCGAGTTACTTGCAAATCACTTCCTTCAGAACTACTCCGATCTTACCGGGTCCAAGAGAAAGGAAATCGACAAGTTCGCCATGACGTTCCTGACAAACTATAAGTGGCCTCACAACGTTGGAGAGCTGCAAAATGCAATACAGAGAGCTTGCGCATTGTCAGATGATAAAAGAATCAGACCATCTGACCTTCCACCCAAAATAACGAACAAGGTGGAAATTAATGATGATGAAAATGAAGCCATCAAGCACCAGCTTCCGATCGGGGCAAAATTATCCGACTACATCAAGAAGCAGGAAAAAGTATTCATACGAGAGACTCTAAAATACAACAATGGGTCACGAGAAAAGACTGCCGGCATGCTTGGCGTCAGTATCGCGACCCTCTATCGAAAGATGGGCCTCAAAGTAGAGAGGGACAAACTCCTCAATTCATAACTCTGAGAAAAATCATATTGGCCCTGAACCCGACTCAATTTTTCTAAGGAAAAATATGATTAGGCGTAAAATTCGCAAAGAATAGAGGCAGCTCGGTTAGATCATTGCGAGATCCCCCAAAAAAAACTCGCGCAGACTTTGTCTATCCGAACTGCCTCGATTCACCTCTGTGTGTCCACTAATGCGGACCATCTAGAATTATCAGTTTGGCAAATTTAGGGCAAGCGCATTTTTAGTAGAAAGGACACCCCCGTAAAACCTGTGATTCGTTCATAATAAACGCAAAACAACTGCACTAACGGCGCACTGACTAACAAATTGGCATCATTTCAGGAATAAAAAATGGAGCAAATGATGGCAGAAAACGAAGAATTTAACAGGCCCCTACCCTGCCAGAAAATGATGGTGCCGACGGCGGGACTCGAACCCGCACTTGAACGATTTTAAGTCGTTTGCCTCTACCAATTGGGCTACGTCGGCGTATGATTCATACAAAAGCGGAATAATGTCTTTATTCAACGATTAAGAATCTCTGTCATGAATAGCGTTATAAACACTCTCAGGGGTTAATATTAATGGCAAATCAACTAATGAAAGTGATTTTCTATATTCGCTAAGCGCCTTTCTAACTGCCTCATAAACACTCATCGAGAGGCAATAAGATACTGAGGATGAAAATCTTACTGATTTTCCGCCATGATCCATCAAATCAAATCTGAGATCTTCGGGCACTGCACGCGAACCTAAAAGGAGAGAATTGCTAAGTTCCTGAGCCGTTTCTTCTGAACCAAGAAAAAAATAATTTCTCAGGCCATCTAAGAACGAAGCGCTCATTTCTGAGACCTGCAGAGCCGGACTCAGTTCGTCCGAAGACAATTGCAAAGCGTCGACTCTGATAATAAAAACTTCTCCAGTGAACGAATCTACCTGAACCTCAGCAACGGCTGCCCCAAAAAAGAACGTTTCCAAACCCTCTACCGGTACAGGATCGTCCTCATCACCAATTCCGGGCCCCTCACCTACCTTCACAGGGACAGCAGCAATGCCTCTCTTGTAATGAGAAGTAGACTCATTGAATTGAACGACCTCATCTTGTCTGTCCCTGTAAGATGAGTCTTCGAGGAGCTTGTCCCACGTCCTCTGAATGACTTCATTGCGGGCACGAAGATCATCATCTTGATTTTCATCATCCATAAAATGGCTGAAATTAATCTTCCTAAGAGAATGAATTGATCTATCCGTTAGCGAACTGATCTCTGCTATCAGTTCCTCAGAAATAAACGCGCCAAGAGCCGCGCCTTCCCTATTCCCAATGAGGCTCGGGGGCCAGTTCGTCTTGCACAAGGAACATGACACACTGACCCGAGGACAGGAATGGACCTGACCAAAGTGGCTCATTAATGACTCCCTGAAAGAATCACCAATGCCGGCCGCTGAGCCCGAATCCACATTAACTCTACAATCTATCGATTTGATTTTCCCAGAAGAGTCATGCCTCAAATGGACCCTGGCCTGGACCTGCCCCGAACGTACACTTAGCATCTCCTTTGGGGCATTCGAGGGCCTGAAACGGACCAACTTTCCTGCCTTAAATGAACACAAAGAAGCGAGACTCGCGTAGATGAAAATTTGCGAAAGCCTCCCATCAGCCCACTTAATTTCTCGTTCACAAGTGACTCTAACCTGCTGCTCCTCGAGGCCAATCAAAGAAGCAATGTTATTTGTAAGAACTAACGAATCACACGAAGCATCAATAGAAACACTGATCCCACCCGAGTCGGTTACGTTCGCCTCTACACTACCTAGTTCCTGCAGGCAAACATGATCCGGAAACACAAAAGTTCTATCAATTTCTTCTAATTCATCGGACCCATGCCCGACAGATCCTTCATGAAGTAATTCCTCAGGATCCGAATGAAAAGAACTCAACTTTAGCGCCTCTTCAATCTCTAGGACTGGTGGCTTTGGCTTATAATCAACTCGAACCAGATCCGCAGCGTCCCGAGCAATGGAAGCCCTTTCTGCTACAACAACAGCCACCAAATGACCTGTGAAAGTGGCCTCATCTTCCGCAAATAGGGGCATGTCTCCAAGACCATACATTGCATTATTCTTTCCAATAACATCAGCCGCAGTGAGGACAGCATGGACCCCATCCATTTGAGCCGCCTCTTCGAAATCTATGGAGCAAATGCGCGCAGACTCGAAAGGCGAAACAACGAAGGCCATTTCGAGCGGTGATTGCAATTTTTCCTTGGACTCCGGCATCTTCTAATTATTTTTTTCTCACAGTCAGCTCAGATTCAAGGTCAATGAATTGATATCCATTTGGGACCTTATTTGGTCCTTCAAGGTGCTCATTTATAAACTTTAATAGGAGATTCTGTATTAATACTTTTCGAAACTCATCTTCGAGGCCAAGCGACGCACCGATACCGTCCCCAGAACTGATCACGGAGCTGACCTGCTGCTCCAAATCTTTTGCCCAAGCCCTGCCACTTATGAGCCTTTCTGCACTCTCAAATCTCAGAGGAGGACCAGAACCCACATCGAACCATATACTGGAGTCTGATACTTTATTATTTGAATCAAGCTCAACCAGGAATGATGCCCTAATGATCGCGTCTTTCTCATATGGTCCCTCCATGACCTGATAATGTGAAGCGATCATCTCTGATCCCTTCGATTCAGGAACTGTCACTGCACTGATGAGCTCTTGATCACCCACGCTCGATAAAGTTTCTACATATAATAGTTCCTCTAAACTCATCCTCCTCCGCTCATCCAAACCATCAATGATCACCTCTGCCCCTAATGACAATAGGACCGTAAGAATCCCAGAACTCGGCCCAGAGGAGCTCAATTCCTCCCAAACAGCGCAACGGTTAACAAAATGCGTGTCTCTAAAACCCTTACAAAAATCATCTATCAAGGGAAACTTACCCTTCAGCCTCTCAGTGAATGAACGCAAAGAAACGCAAGCACCTATGGTCCAATAACCATCTTCAAATATTATTTCGCGCAACTCATCAATGCTTTCGAGAGAAATGAAAACGACATCACTTGACTCGGACATTCGATTCCCACTAAATAATCCTCCACCAACAAAACAAGAACCTTGGCGAAGGACACGGATCCTAATGGCTTCGAGAACGGTCCCGGGCCGATAAAAAAGCTCACCCTCAGCGCTCTTGTAAGTCAACTTTTTGAGTCTTTCAACTGAAGACGGGATCGACAATAGGTGCTTCGTCGAAACCTTCATTCCTGATTCGTTCCTCCTAAGACTAGAGGACAAATGATCAGCAAATAAACTGTACCCTTGACCGTCATCTAGGCCTTCAAGACCTACACTGATCGATCTACTCAGTGAAACGTCCTCATCCTTTGAACTGTCTTTGAGCGCCTTGAACTTCACCCACAAGGAACTCTCGTTAGGATCTTCGACTCGAGGATCAATGGCCACAAGCTCACGTTCTGCCATTGAGATGAGGCTCGTTCGAGAAGGCTTTATTAAACGGTGAACGGGACCAGCGCAGGCATTAAAATCGATAAGAAAAAATAGCAGCCCTGCATGGCCCCGATGAACTAGACCGTCACTAAGCTCAATGGACTGATTTTTAAGATAATCAGCCAGACTCATCTTTAATGGAGTCCCTTCAGCCCTATAACTGAGCCCATTGATAGTTAATTGAAAATCTTCCTGCATTCAGATCATCTAAATTGGAAAAGTCTATCCACTTCACTCCAAGACTCAAGCCCTGTCCCTTAAATTAGGCGCTGCTCGGACCCTTATCGTCAAAGAGCCTAAGAAAAATTTCCTCAAGGGCAGAAGAATTCTCCCCCTCACGCAATTCATTCAGAGTCCCGAGAGCAACCAATTTTCCTCGGTCAATGATCCCGATCCGATCAGCAAGCTCTTCTGCCACATTGAGTAAATGAGTAGACATGAGGACCGTGACCCCTTGATCACTGCGTTCCCTGAGCTCCTCCTTCACTGCCCGGGCATGGAGCGGGTCCAGGCCAACCATCGGCTCATCAATTACAAATACTTTCGGATCATGAACTAGGGCCGCGGCAATTGCCAAGCGTTGGCGCGTCCCATGACTCAGCTCTTCTATGGGAGAATGCGAAAACGAATTAAGATCAAACTTTTGAAATAAATCGACGGTATTATCATTGAGTTTAGAACGATCGATCTCATAAAGGTCCCCAATGAACCTCATGAATTCTATCGATGTTAACTTGTCATAAAACACAGCAACGTCAGGAACATATCCCATGATAGACTTAGCCTTGATCGGGTCATCCTGCATATCATAACCACCCACACTGACCGAGCCTCTGTCAGGGCCCAAGAGCCCAGTCAGCGCCTTGATAGTGGTCGTCTTCCCTGCACCGTTCGGCCCAAGGAAAGCAAATAGCTCTCCCTCCTTCACGTTAAGGTTCAGACCATCCACTGCCACGTACTCTCCATATAGAACTGTTAAGTCTTGAATGTTTATCATTTGGAGGTCTTTAAATACTGTGAATGAGAAAGAGTCTCTGAAAGGATCTGATAACCTATGTCCGTTGACATTTCTAGAAATTCTCCAGCCTCACTGAATGTTAACTTTATTTGCCCCGAACCGGGCAATTCAAATCTAAGGAAATAAACTGAGGAACGACGACCAGCGATGCTTGCTTTTCCCCACCTCGCATCGATGGGCATTCTCGATGCCTGAGAATTCTGAGGTGACATCCGTAAGACCTCAAAGAGCAATTTCATCTGTGCTATTTCTTCATTTTCAGGATCCTTGTCCGAATCGGCTAGGACTTCCCCGTCCTGAATCAACAAGTAATGGAAATCGAAATTCTGTGGATCAATATCAATCGACAACGTCATTTCAGGCTCTTTGAATTTCACAGTCAACCCAATCTTCTCGATTGGCCTTGAAGGTGCAGAACCTAGGTCCAAGAAGCCCTTCCATTTGAGATCCTGCTTCTCAAATTCCGCCGAATCGGCCTGACTATTAGCAATGAACCTTATCTTGGCCTTCTCATTAGATTCTCCATACCTCCTTGAAGTGACCATCACGTCCCCGACCAGAGTACGGCCACGATAAACGAAGGCATGGGTCACATCTTCATTTTTTAGAAAAAGATCAAGGACATGAGAAGGGTCAACGATCGGGAGCCGTTCATATTCTGGGAAATACACACTCCTAACGAGCCAAGTCGTCATGATGCCACAAAAAGCAAACACTCCCACAGTGAATAGTCGGAAAATCATAATCAATTCTTATATAGCTTTGACATTTTAAAAATCAATAACCACAATCCGCTAAGAAATAATTAATGTCATTTGTTATTATATTGGCACTGGCGGGAATCATTTTTATCTCACTCGAAGTGATATTACCGGGAATGATCATGGGAATCTTGGGTGTGATACTATGCTTTTCCTCCATCGCCACAGCATTCACTACTGACGATCTTCCAGCGGCCTTCCTAGGGTTCGGAGGAAGGTTCCTGTTATCGACTATCATTTTACTGGTCACTGTCCTATCAGTAGGGTTCTGGCTCAAATATTTCGATAAGTTTCCATGGGCGAAGGGACTGGTTCTGAGGTCCTCGAGTAGCGGAAAAATTGAAAGCACAGAAAATAAAGAAATGATCGGAAGTACCGGACAAGCAGTCTCTGACCTTAAGCCTACCGGAAACGTCAAGATTGAGGGACTCCCAGAGACCTGCTACGTGATCGCTGAGAACGGATTCATCGAGGCCGGATCGGCCATTAAAATAATTCAAGTCGACGGCAGGACAGTGACCGTGCGACAAATAACAACTTAATAATATAAATCCTCTAAAAAGAATAAAATGAATCAACTCATTACTGCAAACTTGCTAGAATCAGGGAACCTTCAATTGATCATTGGCGGGATCGCACTCGTTATCATCATTGCGATCGTCGCAATTTTCGGAGGCTTCTTCAAGATATGGCTGAGGGCCAAGGTCTCGGGAGCACCTGTCGGGTTCGGCACCTTGATCGCGATGTGGTTAAGAAAAATTCCAAACTCACTGATCGTTGATGGCCGGATCACAGCATTCAAGGCAGGACTCAATTATTCTACTGACAATCTCGAAGCCCATTACCTTGCAGGCGGCAACGTCGGTGACGTTGTCCTTTCACTCGTCGCCGCTGACAAGGCAGGCATCTCACTCGATTGGGAAAGGGCCTGCGCCATTGACCTCGCTGTTAAAGGAACAGGAAAGACTGTCCTTGAGGCGGTCCGCACAAGCATCAACCCGGCAGTCATCGACTGCCCCAATCCAAGTTCAGGAAAAGATAAGATCGAAGCCGTGGCCAGGGACGGGATCTCATTGAGGGTCAGGACCAGAGTCACCGTCAGAACTAACCTTGATCGGTTCGTGGGAGGAGCCACTGAAGAGACCGTCATTGCTCGTGTCGGTGAGGGAATCGTGACCTCGATAGGATCGGCCGAATC
Source organism: uncultured Verrucomicrobiota bacterium (assembly GCA_902591645.1). The sequence goes on from CACJBM010000034.1 coordinate 20,034, forward strand.
TCACAAACATGTCCTCGAGAATCCGGACAACATATCCAAACTAGTCCTTGAGAAGGGCGTTGACGCATCGACTGCTTTCGAAATTCTTTCAATCGACATCGCTGACGTTGATGTGGGAGATAACATCGGAGCCAAGCTCCAAACAGAACAGGCCGAAGCTGATAAGCAAGTCGCTCAGGCCAAGGCAGAGGTTCGCCGCGCTGCGGCCGTCGCAAATGAACAGGAAATGCAGGCCAGGACCCAAGAACAACGGGCCAAGGTCGTAGAAGCGGAAGCAGAAATCCCTATGGCCATCGCCGAGTCGTTCCGTACAGGGAACCTGGGAATCATGGACTATACGAAGTACAAGAATCTGATCTCTGATACGAAAATGAGAGAATCAATTGCCGGAGAAGAGGGCCAAAATGCAGGAGAAGATCCTAGCGTATAATCATTAAGAGTTAAGCAATCAGAATCATTGCCATGGAAGATGGACCAGGCGGACAGGGCCTAATAGTCATTGCGATAATTGTTATCACTTTTATCAATTGGCTCTCACAGACCCTCAAAGAAAAGGCAGCGAAGAAGAATGGAGAACTCGTTGATGAATCCAATGAAAAGGTAAACGTAGTCAACGAACAGGCCCAGCACCGTCCCGTTCAGGACATTGCCGAATCTCCTGCCTCGCAAATGCCAGGCCCTGAGATAGGCATCCGCGAGCTCTTGGCCACGCTGTCAGGAGCCGAGGCTCCCGAACAGCCTCGGCCAGTACCGATAATCACTCAAGAGCAGCAAGAACAGGAAATTGTTCAGGAAATCCAAAGCGTCACAGAAGTCTCTGACTGGGAACCAGAACTGAGAACAGAGCTCTCAGGGCCCAAAGACCCGATCCCTGAGCCTACACTCACTATAAACTCAGCAAGAAAACCGAAGAAAACACACCCCATCGCACTCAAATTACGTAGCGGAGGAGGTGCCAAGGAAGCGATCATTCTTTCCGAAATCCTCGGCAAGCCAAAAGCACTTCAGAAGCAATAAAAGACAACAATTCTATGCACAAGAGCACGTCCTGTTGTCATTGCACGGGCAAGAAGTTCATTTCCCTCACAACTTTCCTCCTATTAGCGTTACTAACATCAAGTCTTTCCTCATACGGAAAAGAACCTGGACCCATCCTCATTAGGATCGAACCGACCGGCGACACTGATGGTATCTTCAAAGCGAATGAACCTTTGAATATCAATGTTCATCTTGAAAACACAGCAAAGAGGAAAATTAAAACCGTTCTGACCTGCTCCCTCAGTACTGATGAGGATGATCCGATCTACTCAATGCAGGAAAAACATGATCTTAAGCTCAGCGGAAAACTGACTCGAATGATCAAGTTCAACGTAAAGGATCCAGGATTCTACAAAGTCATTATTAAGTGTGCCTGGGAAGAAGGAAGCACGAGTCAAAGCATGCAGATCGGCTATGACCCCGAAAAGATACGACCCCGACTCACTAAGGGACCCGACTTTGATCGTTTTTGGGAGGAAACTGTGACCGCTCTTAGGGGAGTCGATCCAAAGTTCGAGCTGATCGACTGCCCCGAAAAAAGCACTCCCTCATTACGAGTCTATGAAGTTAAAATGCGCAGCCTCGGAGGGGTCAGGATCAGAGGATGGTACGAGGTTCCAAAAAAAGAGGGTCCCTTCCCAGCTGCACTCAGGTTGCCCGGATACGGTCAGAACATGAAACCCGTTGGGATCTTCAAGGACATTGCCTTACTTTCCCTCAATCCCAGAGGGCACGGGAACAGCCAGGAAGACATCAAGGCCGAACCCAAAAACTACTGGATACGCGGACTCGATGATAAGGATCTCTATTATTACCGGGGAGCTTACATGGACTGTGTTCGAGGAATCGACTTCCTCTGCTCACGGGAAGAGATTGATAAAAAGAAAATTGCCGTGTTCGGAGGGAGTCAGGGAGGCGGACTGA
>CACJBM010000035.1 GCA_902591645.1 uncultured Verrucomicrobiota bacterium
ATTTGCCGGCAGCCCTTTCACTGGCCCCTTGAGTCTTGAGATTTCAAACAGCGCAAAAGTAAGTGTCAATACAGTTCCTTATCCTGTCACAACTGAAATGACCGAAACTGAAGACTCTAATGGTTTTGAGTTGCCTGGCGGACCGTATGTTCGGGTCGAAGCCATTGGAGCCAATCTTAACGTTCTTGGTAATACCTTGGCTGGTGATTATGTTTTTGAAAGATACAAGGATAAAGATGACCAGGAAGTAAATGTGCTCGCCGCTGACAAGGTCGAAGTTAATGTTTCAATTAATGGTGATACGGCTCGATTCACTGACGGCGAGGGTGCATTTGTTCTGAAAAATTCAGGTCTTGCGGGTTATCTTTCAGGGCTAGTTGATTTGGAAGTTGGCCCAGTTGAGGCTGGTGGAAGGGTAGGTCTACGGGTCAATAATACAACTGGAGCGGTGTCGGACACAATTCTTCTTAATGGTAATGAGATTAATATAGATTTCCAGAGCACTGATGTTTTTGAGGTTTCTGTATCGGATTTGAGTCTGAACATTGGTGACTTTGTCTGGATTTCGGGAGACGTTTCTTTCTCGAGTCAGTATTCTATTGATGCGGTTGATGTGAACAATGAGAGTCAGTCAGTTTCAGTCAGTTCGTTCGCCGGTAATGGTTTGGAAATTTTCTGGGGGCAGGGGCCAGCGAGGCTTGAGGATGGAACTATTAATCCGTTAGCGACTGGAGCGCTTCTCTCGGATGCTAATGTTGGTCTCATTAAATTGAGTGAAGATGGAGAGGATAAGTACGCGCTGAATGCGACTGGTATAATCTCGATAGTTGGTGTGAATGGCCTCACTGTTCAGGGCACTGCTTCTGTTCAATTTAATAATACAGGTTATAAGATTAACGAGGAAGTTTCTGTAACAGGAAGTAACAAGGACCCAATAACGGTAAAGTTTGAAGATACCGGTGAGATTAAGGACCTTAAAGTGACTGGGGCCGACCTTGATGTGCTGGGGCAATCCATCTCCGGTGACTTTTCTTTTAGCGATAATCAGGACTCATTGATGGTCTATGGCTCTAATATAACAATGCAATTGGGCAGTGATGGTGCTGGTGCTGTTTTAAATGAAGGTGAAGGGGTTATTCTTTTAAGTTCTGGTGGAGCGGCCATTGATTTCTCGGGACAATTGAAGGTGAATGCTCCGGGAGTTAATTTTGCTGGTGATTTTAATGTTATTTCGAACACTACTCAGGGGCCCATTAATTATAAAGATCAGAACGATGAAGATAAATCACTGAATCTTGAAGCTGGACCGTACCTGAGGGTAGATGGAAAAGAGGTAACCCTTGAGGTGATGGGTCAGACCATTAGGGGTAACTTCTCATTGGAGTTAACTGAGGATTCAGTTACAGGATCTTCTGTCATTGTGGTCTTAGCCTCGAACGTTGGAATCAAAATTCAGACTTCTGGAGGTAATGGTATCAATGTTAAGGGCGCTGAAGGGGCGCTGATTCTAAGCTCTGAGGGAATTGCAGGTAAACTTTCAGGGGGAATTGAAGTGAAGTTGGGTGGTGACGATGACGATGTGAAGTTCTCAGCAGCGAGCCTCTCCATTGAATTGAATAACACGAATTCCCCGATCGTTCAGGAATTTGAGATGAGCGGAAAGAAATATTCTGTTGATCTTCCTTTTGGACCGTACCTTCGTGTTGCAGCTCAGTCCGCGGAATTGAAGATTGCAGGGCAAATACTCAAAGGGAATGTGAATTTTGAACGGATCACTGACAGTGACGGAGATGATTCTAAAGTTCTGATGAGTCTTGAGGAAGTTGGAATTAATCTTGGGGAGGGTTTACTGACATTGTCCAACGGGAGCGGTGCCTTGGTGATAAATGATAAGGGAATTGCGGGTAACGTTTCAGGATCAGTTTCTCTTGGCGTTGAAGGCCTTTCACTTTTAGGGGACTTGAGAGTCGAATTAAATACTACTGGCGGTGAAGTTAATGAGAGTTTGAGTTCGGGTGGAAAATTCATTGACATTAATATGAGTGCTGGGAAGCAGTTCAATGTCACTGGAGAGTCTGTGGTCCTCGAAGCGGGTGGCCTGCGGATGAGTGCTGACATTGAGATTGCCGAAGATACGACTTCGGGCAATGAGAATTATCTGGCCGTCACTGCCACATCATTATCTGTCGGGTTCGGTGGCACAGAAACCGATCCAATCATTGGGCTCACTGCGGAAAGTGTCAGTATGCACTTTTTCTCAGATGGAATTGTGACATCCGCTAAAGAAATTGTGCCGGCCCTAAACTTGAGTGGAATTAATCTCTTTTCACCAGCCGAGTCGGACGCTGATCCGGCCGGTCCTGCAAAACTTGATCTGCAAATTAATACCAGGACAACTGATTACTTCCATGAATACTCTCGTGCCGTTGGTGGTGTGGCTGAAGAAGTGAACGCAGAAATTAATGCTAAGACTGTGAAGCTGTTCAACTCGGATCTTTCAGGAGGGTTGAAGCTTGGCCTTGAAGTGATGGGACAAAAAATAGAGGGTGACTTTACCTTTGAACAGGTCGTGGATCCGGTCACTGATTCGAAAACAGTCAGGGCATCTGTGTCCGATTTGAATACTAGGTTCGGTTCAGATTCAGCGTACATGGAATTAGTTAATGGTAATGGCCTTTTCTTGTTCACGGATTCAGGCGTCGCTGCTGATGCTACCGGAACCTTGCAATTAAGCGCCGGTTCTGATCTTAGGATAGAGGGTGATCTTTCATTGAAGATTAATACGAGTGCGTCCGCAGTAAATGAAACATTCAAGGTTGGACTTTCCGAGCAGAACCTTTCCTTGCCCTCGGGTCCTTATTTGAGAATGGAGGGACAGTCAGTGTCAGTCTTTATCGCGGGTCAGGAAATCAGTGGAAACTTCATCTTTGAGCAAATCGTTCTTAATGAGAGTAACAGGTTATTGATCGGTGGATCTGATCTGAGTATGAGTTTTGGTGATGAAGAGAGGCAAGTTTTCTCTGTCTCTGAAGGTTCTGGTTACTTCTTGCTGCTTGACACTGGTGTCGCGGGCAGTGCCCGAGCCAATGCTTCGCTGGATGTTTCTGACCTATCAGTTTCAGGTAATTTTGAGATTCAAATCAACAGGACGGGATCAAAAGTAAAAGAGAATTTTAGAGCTAACGGACTTGACCAAGAAATTGATCTTCCTGAAGGCCCTTACACCAAGGTAGTGGCTAATGGAGCCACCCTTCAATTTGCAGGCCAAAGCATTTCAGGTAGTTTCAGTTTTGAGCAGGGTTCTGATTATACTCTGATTGAAATCTCAGAATTTGATCTTCGCCTCGGAGATGGGGAGACTGATTTTGTTCGTGTCACAGGTGACAGTGATGATGAGAATGATGAGGGTTTAACAGGTTCCATGTCTATTGGTAGAGATGGAATGTTTGGTAGTTTCAGTGGTTACATTTCTGTTGAAGTGGGAACAGATTCTGACAATGCCAAATCCGATGTGAGTATGGGGGGAGCTGTGAATGTTCTTGTGGACACAAGAACTTCAGCTTCTGAGTCATTAATAATTAATGTTGATGACGCAACAATTAATGTCCTTGATCAGACCATAACGGCTGACTCTCTTAGTATCATCAATAAAGATGATCCAGAGCTGGGTTCAATGGCTGAGATAAGCATGCAGGTAATGAGTGTCTCTCTTGGACTCGCGAATGGTCCGAGTCTTGATTTCAATGTGGCTGAAGCGGTCGCTGTGATTAATTCTCAAGGCATGGCGATGAGAGTTAATGGTGGTAAACCCAGCATTTCGGGAGGGAATGTTAGTCTTGATGATGCAAGTGCAGATATTTTACTGAACACTTCATCTGTTCAGATTGATCTGGATGGCAAGATTGTGGAATCGGGCCCTTACCTAAGAGTGGAAGCTGAAGGGACTTTGCTTGTGGCTGGTGTTGGTCTTACAGGCGGATTTGTGTTTGATCAGAGTATTGAGGAAAATAAAGATCCGGACGGTGCTGTAATTTCAACAGAAACTTTGACCAGAGTTGCAGTTGATCAGGCTAAATTGTCAGCAGATGGAGAGGACGTTTCTACTGCTGATGGCGCTATGATATTTAACTCCAAAGGAGTGGCTGGAGTCTTAACGGGATCTCTGGATCTTGGTGCCGGATCGGTCGAATTAGGTGGTGCCGTCAATGTGAAAATAAACACTACTGGTGAAAGAGTTGAACAAAAGGTAACTTTGAGAGACCGGGAATTTAATATTTCTCTGGATGCAATTGATGACAATTTCGAGGTCGTGATATCAGATTTCGAACTTCGTATCGGTGACTTTATTATTGTTAAGGGAGATCCAACCTCGGCCACTATATTTGTTGGTTCCGGGCCCTTGTATCTTGATAATGATGATGATGATAAAGAGATAAATCCAGCGGCGAAGGGACTCCTCATTGAGGATGCCCGTTTCAATCACTTCAATAAAGGTGGAAGTGACGAATCTTTTGTTGCGGATGGGAAAGTAAGTGTTGTTGGTTTGCCTGGTCTTAATTTTTCTGCAAATGCGACCATTATGTATTCGAAGGATGGTCAGGCTAAGGATGTACAGCTTCCTGCAGTTCCTGGTGATCCTGGTAAGGCCGCAAAAGACATAGACATTGCCGAAGGAGTTGGTACTGATGTTAAAGTTGATATTCAGGAGCTTGAGATTGAGGGGCAGAAACTCAAAGGGAAATTCAACTTCACATTTATGGATGATGGATCAATTCTTTTGAGTATTGATGAATATGAACTGGTGCTTGGGGATGGGAACACAGATTACGTGACAATCAAAGGTACGGGCTCGCAGCTTTCATACAGTACTGATGGTTTTGCGGGTATTCTGAACGGTGTCGTGACCTTCAAAAATGACAGTATGCCAGATGTTAATTTTGAAACCTCTGAGCCTGGTACACTTTTAATCAATACCACGGGTAACGTGATCAGCAACTTGCCGGAACTTCCAAGTGGTAAATACATTAGGATTGAGGCGACTCTTCCTGAAGTCACCGTTCTTGGAAATACCATTGGTGGAACTTTCTTCTTTGAGCAGGTTGAGGAGGAACTATCAAACAATGTTAATATCGAATATAAGGACGATGAGGACGGAAATACAACCGCGGATGATGCTAAGGGCGCAATTGATTCAGAAAAGTATGTGAAGGTGGGAGTGAGGGATCTTACCATGTCACTCGGAGATAGTGCCGGCCTTCAAATAGAAGAGGGTGAAGGTTATTTTGTTCTTAAAACTCATGACAAGGCCAATGAGCTTAACGGTACTTATGGAGTCAGAGTCAAGTTCCCAACTTTTAATCAAGAAACATGGACTGTTGAAATTGATGGTCAAAGAGTATCGACCACCGGTTCTAATCAATCAGATCTCATTAACAATTTAAAAGATAAAATCAACTCAATCAATGGAAGTGGCGTGGAATTATATGTGGCATCAAGAGTAAGTGACACAGAAGGCATTTATGACTTTGTAGCAAATGCCGATACCATTGTTCCTGGTGCAGAATGGGCATTAACTGTAGGAGATCAAACAGTTAATTACACGATTAAAACTGATGATGAATTGAAAGATGTGGTCGCAGGATTGGTGAAAGAATTCCCGGACAATGGAGATTACACTGTCAGTCAGGTTTCAGATGAAAATGAAGATCTGACATCGAAGATTACAGTAGTTAGAGATCATTCTGATAGGTCTGGTGAGGTGCGGTTTGGAGTCACTGATAATGGAATTCGTTTATATTCAGCCTCAGAAGAAGGGGACTATCTTGAAGTGAAAAGAAGAGCTGATTCGGATTCAGGTTTGCCTTTTTCTTTGACCGTATCTTCATCAGCCAATAGTGAGGCGTTAATTGAGCCGCTTAACACTATAAGTAGTGAAGAAACGACTTTTGCAGGCACGGCCTCTGGTTCAGTGAGTGTGTTCGGTGTTTCCGGTTTTGAATTGAATGGAGATTTTTCATTATCATTAAACTCCGGCCAACATAATGTGGAGGAGTCATTTGATTTTGGAGGTGAAAATTATAATCTGGTACTTCCTCAGGGACCGTATGTCAGAGTGAGTGCATCTGAGGCAAATCTTAGTGTTGGCGGGCAATCTATCAGTGGGGATTTTGTCTTTGAGAAGAAATCTAAAGATAAGAACGGGGCGAGCACTGAAGAGGTCGTAGCTGCCGTGACTAATATGAGTGTCGAATTCGGCGATGGGACGAATCAGTTCCTCTCTATAAATGATGGTGAAGGAGGGCTCCTGCTTGATAGTAATGGTATAGCCGCGGTATTTAATGGGAACATATCAAATAATGTTCCAGGGATGGTCTTTAGAGGGGATCTCGAGCTTGAAATTAACACAATGGAACAAGCGATAAGTGATAGGACTATTGAAATCTCTGATTCGAAAACCTATGACCTTGATTTGCCTGCGGCGGTCAGTGCAAATGATCCCTATTTTGCAATCGTGGGTAAGGGATTGGATAATAAAAACAAATTTGAAGTTGTTCTCGCCGGGCAAAGTATTTCGGCAGATAAGTTTACTTTCAAACAGGATCAGCGCTCTGATGGCGAAAAGTATGTGAGTATGCTGATGGAGGGGGGCGCGATCGCCTTAGGAGACGGATTGGCGAATGTGAACAATCTAAATGGAACTCTTTTAATTAGCCCTGATGGAATTGCCGGCAAAGTTGAATTGGATTCTGTGGGTCTTGATCTTGGGCCAGTCTCAATTTCCTCTCAATCAATTGCTCTGACAATTAATACCGGGGAATTGCCTGTCACCCTTGACTCGGCAGACTCTAGCGGCCAGTCCATACGGATCAATTCTGGTCCATTCTTTAGATTTTCAGTTTCCGGTGGTTCATTGAATGTTGCCGGGCAGACCATTGAAGGGGACTTCTTTATTGAAAAGCAATCCAATTCCGGTGGAGGCGATCGACTAACTGTAGTCGTTCAGGGTGCCGAAATTAACATGGGATCAATTTCAATGACCGACGGATTCGGGACGTTCCTTGTTCTCCCGGATTCTGACGATTCCAAACAGGATGGAGGGATCGTTGGTGAGATGAGTGTTAGTGTTGATGTGGGAAATTCATTTGACGGGTTTGGCCTCAGCGGAACATTTAAGGTTCGCTTTAATGATACCGGATCGAGGATCCTTGAGACTATCAGAACAGGTTCTGGAGACGTTGTTCTGGATGTTCCCAAAGGGCCCTATTTCCAACTCGGAGTCACTCAAGGACAGTTGACAGTTCTCGGTCAAAGTCTTTCTGGAAATTTCTTTGTGGAGGAGGATTCAAGAGGTCTTATACTGGCAGTCAGTGAAGCATCGATTCGACTCGGTGATGGCAATAAAGATTATCTTGTCCTTAATGGTGGCTCGGGCGCCTTTTTAATTGATGATGGGATCGCAGGCGAAGTGAGCGGTGAAGTGATTCTCCAGAACGTTCCGGGCATTGAATTTGATGGTAAATTAGATTTAGTGATCAACACTACTAAGAAGTTGGTTTCCCGTACCTTTAACGTTGGTGCCGAGGACAAGTCGTTGAATCTTCAGGCTGGAGAATTTGTGAGATTCTCCGCTTCTGATGCTACTCTCAGTGTCGGTGGTCAGTTAATTGAAGCTGAAAAATTCTACTTTGAGAGATCCGAGGCAGAGAGTTCCGGGAACGATCCTCCTCAGACTCTGATCATTGCAAAAGGTACCGGGATCGGACTGTTCCTTGGCGATGATGGTGGAACTGCTGATGATTATTCTGATGATGCGGGTGTTAGGCTTCAAAATGGATCGATTGACCTGATTATAAGTGATGATGGAATTGCTGCTATCGCTTCGGGTCTCATTTCATTACGGTTCTCTGAACAGAATTTTTCAGCAGAATCCTCAGTCGAAATAAACAACACAGGTAAGGCATATTCATACGATCTTGGGTCGGGGTCTTCCATTGACATTGAAGCGGGTAATTATTTCAAAGTAGATGTTGAGAGTCTTGATATAACTCTCCTTGGCCAGACCTTATCGGGGAATTTCTCATTCGAACAGATCGATGAGGCTGGATATGACGGACAATTTGATACCAGTGATGATAGAAAACTTGTCAGGGTAGCAGCATCCAATGTTAATCTCTTTCTAGGTGATGATGGTGGAACTTCCGCCGATTATACCGATGACGTGGGAATTAGGATTGAGGATGGCAGTGGAATTTTGCTTATCATTCCGGATCAGTACGATTTCGATAGTGCCGGCAACCGGACCACTAAAAAAGGAGGAATGGCTGCTCAGTTCTCCACCTCAGCGACTGCTCATTTCGGGGACGGGCAGCAAGTTTCAGTCTCTGAGGTAAATGCTAAAATCAACAATACTGATTACGCAATTAATCAGAGCTATTTGCTGGGTTCAGCCGAGCATTCGATTTCATTAGTCGCTGGTCCGTTCATCGAGGTTGAGGCTAAGGGCATCAGTGTCATTATAGGAGGTCAGGAGATTTCAGGGGACTTTGCTTTTGTGCGCAGTACCAATTCTGAAACTAATGTTACCACTACAAGGGTAAGAGTGGCTAATGCTCTAGTTTCAATTGCAGCCAGTGGCCGGGAACTGGTAAGGGCAACGAGTACCGAGGGCATGCAGAGCTTCCTTGAAATTAGACCCGGTTCCATGGTTGGGGTGCTTAACGTTGATACTATTATTGATGTGCCCGGTGTGAAGTTAAGCGGATCGTTTGGGGCCCGTTTTAATTCAGGAAGCTCGCCCCTCAGCGTTGATCACGATGGAAATTCAGCGACGCCTTTGATTGAAATAACAAATGGCATAACCGTAACGGCCACAGGAGCATCCCTTGAAGTTTTGGGACAGACAATTTCAGGTAATTTTACTTTTGAAAAGAATAATAATTCAACGGTCCTTGCTGTCACTGACCTTCGTCTTGCAATGGGTAACGGTTCTCAGGATCTCGTTACCGCGACTGTGGACAATGGGCTCATAATTATAAAAGAAGATGGTATTGCGGCGAGCATGGAGGCTCAGGTCGAACTGGCTCCTGAGCTGGACGAGTTGAGTTTTTCTTCAGCAGTAAAAATCCTTATTAATACCACTGATTCGGCAGTCGAAGAGACTGTCAATGTTACTAATGATAATGGAGAAATTAGTCCTGTAACTATTGATGTTGTTGCTGGACCTTATTTCAGGGTCGAGGCCGGCACGACTGAGGTTCCGGCAAAATTGACCGTGCTTGGTCAGACCCTAACTACAGTCTTTAGGTTCGAGCAGATTGAAACAGATACGGGCACTAAGGTCGTTAAAATCTCACTTGAGGAGACCAGCCTTTTCCTTGGAGATGATGGGACCATTGATGACGAAACCGATGATGTCGGGTTACAACTTAAGAATGGAAATGGTGCTCTAATCGTAACGGCTCAGGGCGTCGCAGGTGAGTTCAGTATTGGCTTCCAATTGAAGGGAATTGATGGGGTAGAATTTGCTGCTGAGCATCTTAATTTCCAGGTCAATACGACTGAGGTCTCGGTCAATGAGATCATCGATGGGAATAGTCTTGATCTGAAGGCAGGGCCATACGTTCGGGTAACTTTATTAGGGGCAGATATCACTCTGGCAGGAGTAACGCTCACGGGTAACTATGCTTTCGAATCTGGCACTAGAGAGGGGATCGATGGGAAGGTCCTTTCAATGGCAGTTACTGGGGTTTCTATCGGAGGAACGGAAGGCAAACATTCAGGTATAAATAATGGGTCTGGAGCTATTCTTTTCACTGAGGATGGAGAAGTGGGTACTCTTTTAGGAAAAGCTGAAATAGCAGTGGGCCAAATTGAGGTTAACGGAGACATTGGATTTTCTGTCAATAATACTGGAACTGAGATTAATGAGGTCCTTGAAGTGGGAGATGATGAGGTCACCTTGAATGTTAAGGCGTTTGAAAAGGGTCAGGACCAGTACGCATTTGAGTTCCGTAACGTCGAGTTTAATTTTGGGGATGTCATTGAAATTTACGGTGATTTCAGTATTTCCGGTGGTTCTTTCAGTGCCACGAATCTTGATATATTTGTGGGTAACGGTCCATACAAGGGAGATGATGGAGAGATAACCGATGATGCAATTGGTTTACTATTGTCTAATGGAGACATTGATTTCAAGGAAGGTGAAGGGTCCGGATATGCGTTGAACGGCGTTGGAGTTCTGGATTTGGTGGGCCTTGAAGGTTTGACTGTGACTGGTCTAACGACTCTGCTTATTAATACATCAAAGAAGGAGATGAATGTCGGTGGGGTGGATATTGAAGCCGGTACATTTTCTTTCAAAGCTACTAATGCCAGCTTCAGTGTTGCTAACCGTTTCGTTGTGGGGGGAACGTTCAACATTATACGTAATGCCGATGGTGATCTTGATGTCATTGTCAATGGTGGTGAAGTTGTCATAAATGATGCTGACGGCAGTGAAATTTTCAGCATAAAGGGCAGTGCCAGTTTCTCCATTAATAAGAAAACCGGATTCCAGATGCAGTCATTCTTTGTGAATGGATTTTCTATTATGGATCAGGTCGGTTTTGATATTCCTCAAACAATCACCACGAGTGGATTTGTGCCTACTGCTGACATTCTAATACCAGACGGCCTGAATGGCCCGCTCACGGTTGCTAAATTAAGAGAGCTTCAAAGCATTGATATTCAATACAACGATCTGAATGGGGAGGGAATGAATATTGAATCTATCAACGACAGTGATGCTGAGTTCAGGGTCTTAGTGAATGGAACCCCAACTTCGAATATAACTGTTTCTGGGATCGGAGCAGCTAAAGAGGGTAGTATTAATACTTATAGCTATGACCTGGAGTTCACTGGCGATGTTCCAAACGATGCTAAAATTTCAATTGAGACTATTGACGGTTCATTCTCAGATGCTGCCGGTAATGGTAATTATACCGAAACCGAGTCCGTCACTGAGATTAGTGGTCCACTAGCGAACTTAGCGAGTCCATCTAACGGGGCCGTAGTTAGTCCCGGTTCATTGAATACGAAGAGGTACATAGATGTCACTTTCTCGACTCAGAGCAAAGATGAAAAAATTAATGGATCCAGCATCACTGATGAAGAACCTGAATTCACTATCACGGGCACAGGCGCAAACAATGTAGGACTCTATGATTACCCGCCAGAGTTGATTGCCGGGTTCGATGAAAGTTCTGATACCAAGACTTACCGATATAGACTCACTGAGAGTGATGGTAACAGTGAAAATCCTCTATTCATTGATGGTGAGATTTCAATCAATTTCATTGGAGAATCCTTCAGTTCGAAGAGTGGCGAAGTAAATACTGCAATCGAAGAAAAGTTCACCACGGATTCTGGTAAATCAGGAAAGAAATCATCTCCAAAAACAATTGGCATAGGTCCGCTCGAGCTTCAGGGGCCTTCAATCGGCGTTGAGGACATTGGGTTCAAGGATGGCATGCTCGTTGTGACAGTTGGCATTGGTGTGGATATGGCTAGCCTGAACTTTGGATCGTCCGGGTCCGGCAAGAAGACAACGAAGTCACAAAAGCAGTCCAAGAGCGGTATCAGTGCCGAACTCAGAAATGTTCTCGGGACCTTTGATTTGAAAGTTGATGTTTTCGGTCTTCTCAGCGGCAATTTTAATATTGAGCCGTCAGGCAAGTTCGGTCTCATGGTCGGTTCGATGGAGATTGATGTTCCGAACGCAGTGAATGTGACTGCGAACGGGATCAGAGTAAATTACGACCCTGATTATGTTCAAGGGTCTGAAGCCAATGGCCCGGGAGCACAGAAGTTGGTGGAAATAGATCAGGCCGTTATAACTTTCCCAAGATTTGATTTGCAGGGAACGATGGAGAATCTCGCGGTCAGGACCGATGGATTTAGTCTTGGTCTAGCGGAAATTTGTTATGGTTGTACTAACTCATCAGGCCCAGCAATTAAGTTGGGAAGTATCCTTGAATTTGACGATATCAGAATCGGTGTCACTGACTTTGATGTTACCTTTGGAGAGAAATTTGTTTTTGGAGGTTCCATCTATTTAGCATCGGGTGGCGCAACATTCTTGCCTGGAAAGGCAGTCTCAGGATCCATTAAGGATGGATCGGATCAGGGAACCGAGGCTTTCAGAGCAACGATGGAATTTGATGCGGATGGAAAGGTTAAGGATTTCCTATTTGATGTCGATACACTGGAATTGAAGTTAAGTACTTTAGTCACTCTATCAGCAACTGATTTTAAGCTGGATACTGGTGCCGCTGACAATGAAAGTATGGTTTCATTTGGTTCAGCCGCTGCGCAGGTCAAGGTAGGCTCATTGCTGTTAACGGGTCAGGCCACAAGTTTCTCAATCCTCGGTAATGGTGACTTTAAACCGGGCAAAGGATTCGGGCTAATGATCGGGGTAGGTTCAGCGACTGGCAAAGCATTTAAATGGCCCTCATTCATGCCGATCAGGATTTCTGAAATTGGTATTCAGTGGGATGACATTGAGGCTGATCCTACAGACTTCTCCATTATATTATCGGCCGAACTTACCGAGATCAAAGGGATCAAGGGCCTTGAGTTCAGTGGTGCCATAAAAGGCATTAAGATTTCTCCAAAATTGTTGCTGGAAGGTAAGAACCCAATCGTTGACATCGAATCCATTGGAGTCGGAGTGAAAGGTAAAGTCTTTGGCGGTGAAGTGGCTGGGGCCTTAATTGGCGGAATTTTGAAGTTAGATTCAGATTCCAATATAATCGGCTCATTGGATACTGTCACTGAAGTGGATCAACGTGTCTTCTTTGTTGGAGTAGAGGGTAAGTTTTCTATGAAAGGTATCGGAGGATTCGGTATCAGATTTGCCTTGAGTGAATTGGGTCCCCTGAGTGTGCTCGTCACGGCTGATGTGCCGGTCACTATAGAACCAAACTCTGGGCTAACGATATCTAATTTCACAGCCGGAGTGGAATTTTTTAAGACTTTACCATCGATTGATGATCCTTTCGCATTAAGGTCCTCGGAATTTGATGCTCCGGGCACAATTGATGTGGCTAACTGGCTTAGCACTGTCAGGGGTCAGGTCGCACAGCAGGCCAAGTTACTTAAAGCAAATCCTGAGATGAACGGTTTTGCAGCTGCCTTCAATTCGCCTCTCACCATAAGTGGAAACGCTAAAATTTATTCGATCTATACTTCTCAGGAGCTTTTCAATGGTCAGGTCTATGTTAAATTCTCAACTGATGGAAAGTTTTTGATAGCAGGCCTACTGAACTTTGCTGCTGATAACATCAGTATTAGCGGCAAGCTTTATGCGGACCTCTCAAACGTGACCAGTGGCGACGTCACTATTCTGTTCCTGGCTGATATTCCTGATCAAGTAGAGCTACTCACGGTATATGGAAAGCTCAAGATGGGATTCCGTAATGCTGCTGGTGAGGAAGTCGAGTTTGCTGCTTATGACCCTTCAGTAGGCACTGCGGCCGGAGGTCCTCCCGTCGCTTCTTTGATAGGGCCAGTTGAGCAAGGTTCCGTAGTTGACTGGACCGTAGTAAATTCAGATTCTAATCTGTATCAAGGATCCAGGTATGTGGATATTCAGTTCTCGGCGAGCGGATCGGCATCCATTGATTTGGATTCACTTTTGGATTCTCCTTTGCCTACTAGTGCTGGGATCACCCTTGCTCCTAATCAAATTCCTATTCCAATTGATACGGTCATTGACTCGGGGACGGGAATTGCAAGGTCCGGGGCTTTGATTGCGAATGCAGACGATCAGACTGTTTCTCGATCCTTTAAAGCCATTGGAGATTCGATTCCAGTTTTGACAGAAGAAGTGATTTCATCATCTGACCTTGAAGATGATAAAGTTTATACTGAAAAACAATTACTGGTCCTGGCCATGCGTAAGACCGGGACTAGGACATTACGTTATCTGTTAGCAAATACTGATGATAAATTTGGTAAGGGTGAGGTGACTTTGACTTTTGCTGAAGGCTCTTTCAAGCACGCTGATGTTACTTTACAGAATGGTAACGTTGTGGCTGGTGCCTCAAATGAAAGAATTGAAATCACATTTGAAGTGCAGGGAGCCACGGCCTCGCTAATTGATCCGGGCGAAGATGCGGAAATAGATCTTAATGGAATAAACAATCGGAACTACATAGATGTCTTCTTCGCTTCACCGAACTTAACTGAAGACAGTAACTTTGATCTGCTTCAGCGCTCAATCACGGACCTTGAGCCTGAGTTCCGTCTGTCAGGACCTGGGATAGGTACAGTTTCACTGGATTCGAGTCAGGAGCCTCTCATGATTGAAAATGCTGCGGGCGCTCCTCCGGGCCTCACATATAGATATTTCCTGAATGGACAATTTGCCGATTCTGGTGATGTGAGTCTTACTTTTCTGGAAAGTTCGTGGTCATATCAGTTCAATCAGACCCTCTATGATGTTGCCGTGACGACTCCTAACGAAGAGGGGAACAAAACAAATATTGAACCGGGCGGTAAGGCCCCAATAGTTCTTGAGGTGCCGGTACCGAACCATTCTGGTCTCAGTTTGGATGCGGAAACAATTGGCTCCGGAGCGGATCTTTTCTATGACTATGATAATGATCCTGAGAACGGCATTCAAATCCAATCATCTCGGTCAGATGTTACGGTCACTATCGATCTGTCCAGAGACATTGAGCTTATCAATATTGAAAACCCAACAGTTGTCCTTGGGGAATTCGACGACAATGACACATCAGTGCTAAAGGAAGATGGTGGATACGATTATCTCATCACTGATAATGATGTGAATTTCGATGATTCTCTCGTTATGGGCAAATCTTATCTTCTTCAGAATTCTGTGACCGGAGAGTCGTCTCCTGTCATTTCATGGAGAGGAAATGAGATTACTTCAGGAATTCCATTAAGCTCCGGAGATTCGTATGAGATTAGGGAAGTGGACACGCTTTCGAGTATCTTCAGGGTGCCGGTATTTATTGAGGTTCATGAGACTGATCCGGTAATTAAGGATAAGGTATTTGATACTGAGGCAAAAGAGGACGGGGATAATTATACCATCACTGATAATGATGTGAATTTCACGAGTTCTCTGGATGATAACAAATCTTATTTCTTACATATCCCAGACACCGGAGCGAGTTCTCCGATAGTTAATTTCGATCAAAATACACTCACTATTAAAATAGATCTTGAGAGCGGGGTATCCTATGAAATTTACGAGTCCGGTGTGGTCGGGGATAATTTAAAAGTCACTTTTGATTACAATGAATCAATCTCCGCGACTGACAAAGATTCAGGTAATAATTTTGGCTCGATTGCGTTCGGTTATCATGTCAATAACGTCATTGCTGCTGAGGGGGAAATTGATCCGGTCGATGGTCCTGTAGTCAATGAGATAAAAGATTATGGAGCAGATTTCACTGAGTTCGAAGATGACTCAACAGGCTATAGAATCTATAATGTCAGTACTAATGAGTTTAATACATTCACGGTCAAAGACGAAACTTCACTGATTACTTCTCTTGCAATTAGTGCAGGTGATTCTTATCAGATAAGAGCGAATGATCAGAACATTAATTCGGGCACTCTTCCCGGACACACCCGCTCCTTGATCAGAGGCAATAGTGCGGATCCAGCGACTCAAGTTTCCCTGCAAACCGATAGGACTTATATAGATATTGAATTTCTTGGTGGCCAGGGATCCGCAGTCAAGGATGCGAGCGTTCTGGACCAGATGACTGAGGCTAAGCCTAACGAATTTGCTCTGAATGGTCCGGGCGCACAGGGTGTTGAAATCCAAAATTCAAATAGCCCGTTGAAAATTTCCGATGGCGTCTTCAGGTATTTCCTCACTGGGAAATTCCAACTGGGTCAAGTCGATGTGGATTTCACAGAAAACAGCTGGGAGGGAGATGATGATCAGACCAATGGTCGATTCACAAGGTCCTTCACAGTCATTGGTCCGGAAGCGGACCTCATGTCCACCCGCACCGGGAGCTTGGTTGATTACATTGTTCAGTTCGGCCCTTCCGGAGAATTGGAAATGCTCTCACCTCAGGACGATCAATCGGATCAGAACGATGAGTATCAAATCACGGCGAAGGATGACTGGTTCGATGACAATGTTTCCAAAGAATGGATCCTCCATGTTGGAACTGAAAATGTTACTTATCAATCAGAAGCGGATGATACTCTTGAAGTCATTGTTTCCGCGCTTGTCGCAAAGTGGTCAAGTAACAAAGGCTATTCGATCACTCATCAGGACGGAACTGACTATCAGACTGTAACCGTATCGGCGACGGACTATTACTTCGCCGTGGATAACGCTCAGTTAGGTGAGAATGAAATTAATCAGAGAGGGTACATAGACGTCTTCTACAGAGGATTAGTTGGAAGTGAAATAGATCACTCGACGGTGAACGGTGATGAAATTACTATTTCAAGCACGAACGGGGGCACGATTTCATTCATAGGATCTCCGGAACGTCAGGTCAATGGCCAGGAAAGTTCGGATATATACCGCTATTACTTAGCAGATGATCTTAGCGTCGGTTCATATGCGGTAAGATTCAATGCCGCTTCTTTTGCGGACATTGATGGGACCGCGAACATCGAGTCTTCACAGAGCTTTGAAGTAGTTGAGTTGTCAGCATCTCTAACGAATCCACCGACTGGCAGCGTTCAGAACCGGGAAGAGCTCAATTCCAGAGGATATGTGGATGTGACGTTTGCTCCAGTGGCTACTTTTGAGAAGGATGGAAATAAGATTAAGGATGTGAATGACGACAAGGTAATTAATGGGGATGAACTTCTTTACGCTGAAGTTGACATTGACTCCGTACTCGATGAGGCGAGTGAGTTTGTTATAAAAAACAGTAAGCATGAGGAGATCGTGTTAGAGCCCGTGCCCGTCCATTTGGAGACAGTAAATTCGGAATCCACATTCAGGTACTTTATTGCCAGTGGCGCGGATATTTCAGAAAAATATACGATTGAATATTTGGCCGGTTCATGGGCCGATGTTAACGGAAAGCCCGTCACTCAGGATCAGATCAATGGTGATATTCAAGGTGCAGATGGCACTGCTCTGAATAAAGCGGTTAAGACGGATCAAAGTAATATCGATGTGAGGGCAGGCCCTTATTTTGACATCACTTTCGTCCCGGTTTTGGGTACTGAGGTCGATTCTAGTACTATTGACGGAGACGAGTTCGCGCTCAGTGGAGCACAGTCGCAGAACCTCGTCCTGAAGGACCAATATAACATAGGAAATAATACTTTTAGGTACCTCTATGAGGGCCAGCTGGACACTGGAGTCATGGAGTTGAACTTTATTGAGGATGCTTGGAAAGACACGGCAGGCAATGGAGGTGAGGCTTCAACTTCATCCATTAAGCTAGTCACTAATTCAGAATCGTTCTTTATCGAGATAAGTGGTGGAGTCATTCTTAATTCAGCCGGATTTGCTGATGAGCCGATCGTTGAATTGAGTGCTCAGGTTGTCTTCGAGTTTGATCTTGAGAGAAAAGTTTTCTCTATGGATTTCAATGGTGAGCTTAAGCTGTACAAGCTAGGATCTGTCGGCGCCAGTGCTGGTCGACTAGTGGTCGATAATAGTAATACCTTAAGTTCGACTCCGCAGATTTGGGGCGTTGCCACAATCGAGACTAATTTCTCATTCTTAGAACAGTACGGTGTCTTTATGTTCGCAAAAGGTACTTTCCAGTTAAATCTGACTGAGCACCAGAAAGTTGAAACCCTCACACTCAGGGGACTCGACGGAGGATCTGACGTGACTCGTACGTTCACCCTTGCTCCTCACACTTTTGCCATAGAGATGATTGGTGAGGCCAGAGTGAGGCCTCTCGGAACTAATACAGATTTGGTTAAACTCGCTGGGGCTTTCTACCTCAATATTAGTCCTGGTGGATTTGAGATGTTTGCCACAGCGACACTCTCCTATGGCATTGGAAGTGCTCAGCTAGAATACAATATTACAGGTCTTTTAGTGATTCAGACGGGCCTCGTTGATGGTGAAAATATTGGTGTGGCTGCTGCTTTCCGCGCCGCAGCTGGTGCGGGAATAGGCTTACCTAATGTGGGGAGTCTTTTCAAAGCCTCAGGAACTGTCACAGTAATGATGAATACTACGATGCAGGATGTGGTCTTTGAAATTCCTGACAGTTTTCTTGCAATTCTTGACGGGGACGAGCTCCCGGGTTTCACCAAGGCCGATGGAGACGATGCTGCTACATTCACCATATTCAAAGGTGCCCCTTCCATGTCAGGTGAGAGGGACCCGAACGAGGAGGCCGAGGTATACGTTACTGCGATCATAAAGGCCGAGCTAAGCATCGCTGACACATTTACGATGAT
Source organism: uncultured Verrucomicrobiota bacterium (assembly GCA_902591645.1). The sequence goes on from CACJBM010000035.1 coordinate 18,421, forward strand.
GGGTTATTTGAAGATCACTGTTGCAGGGAACGCTGATCAAGCACGGCTCGAGGTGATGGGCGCGGTCACTGCAGAGATAGATTTCCTTGGCACATTGACAGGATCCCTCAATTTGAATGTTTACGTGGGTAATGAGACCGGCGTAGTCGGTAGGGTCGCTCTTTCTTTAGTCAGTACCAGTATTCCTAGTGTTAAATTGGCTGGAAATCTTCTCTTTGAGCTCAATACATTCGGGACTAAGCGGGAGGTTAACACATTTAAATCAACGACTCAAACTATAGGAGGAAGAGAGTTTTTCGGCGGCTTTGAAAAGGTCAATGGAGAGTACGTGACTGAAGAGACCACTGTCGACGTGACGGGAGGATTTAAATTGATACTTGCCGGCACCTTAACTATTGCGGATCAATTTGAAATTAGTGGTGCCGTTGAATTTAAAATGTCGGCCGCGGGGTCTAATCCGGAGATAGAACTGATCGTGAACGGAAACCTTGAACTTGCCGGCATCGGAAGGCTCACTCTGATTGATAGCGGATTTAGAATTGATAGTGAGGGCTTGGTCGCGCGTTTCCAGGTAGAGCTTGACGCAAACTTTGGCAGTTCACTGGGTCTTGATTTTAGTGTCTCTGCAATATTTGCGCTGAACACAACGAGCAAGGATAAGGATTTCGGTGGCTCAACTGTCAAGCGCGGCTTTTTACTCTCGATGCAGGGAGAGATGAATTTCTTGGGCTTTGCGAAGGCGAAGGGAAGTATAACGCTGGCTATCGGCCCTTCCGAGTCTTCCTTCGAATTCGATGTTGATTTCGATATAGCCGAGGTACTTGCATTCCAAGCCAGGGGAGGAGCGAAGGTAGTAAACGGACAAGGGATCGTCCTGGTTCTGGATGTGAGTATTTCTATGGATATGTCAGTCATAACCCTTGATGCTCGGGGCAAATTAAAGATCAATACTACTAATAGTGATGATACTTTGAGTGGCGTTGACGTTGGAAAAAATTCATTCTCACTGAGTCTGAGTGGTAAGATTGAAGTGATGAAGGTCTTTGGAATCGATGCAGGATTCGAGATCATTGTAGCCAATGACTTTTGGTCAGTTTCAGTTAATGCCAATGTGAACTTCTTCAATATAGCCACTTTACGAGTGGCAGGTTCTTTCAATTCAAATGGAAATGTCGATTTCCGTATGGATGGTTATATAGCTTTCGGCTCAGGAGGTTTTGGTCTTTTTGGTGACTTCCATTTTCATTTTAAGAACGGCCCATATGGTCAGGACAGTTTGAAAAATAATCTTTATGAATTCCGTATCAGTGGAAGTGCTTCGGTTAAGGCCAAGGTATTTGGAATCACCTTGGCAGGTCTCGGGCTTTCTTTTGATTTTAGAGCAAAGCAGAAAGCAGGGGGTGACGGATCAGCTCAAATTATTCTTACCGTGAGGGCGAAGATTAAGATTCTCTTTGTCACCATAACCAAGACGGCTCGTTTTAATCTTGGAACTTTACAGTTCCCGAAACCAGTTTACCTGGCAGGTTCTTCCGGCAATGCAAGGGGCTGGGGCGGTTCAGGTGAATTGCACCTCAATGTCGGAAGCAGGGCAGTCTCCAGAAACATTGGTGTCGGGGACATAGACGAAGCGTATTATGTTGAGGATCTTGGCAGCTCCGACGGTGGTCGTACGATCAAAGTCAGCGCTTATGGCCGTTCTAACGTCATAAGAGGAGTTACCAGTATTTACGCTGACTTTGGTGAAGGAGATGATTTGGTTTTCCTTGGCCGTTCTGAGCCGGGAGGCAATGGTGTAGTGACTGGAATACCAACGATTCCGGTAACTATTCGCATGGGGTCGGGAGATGATGGTGTCTCTTACGGAGGCTCATCAAATGCGACTATTTATGGAGAAGGCGGAGACGATTACATTGAAATTGTTGGGACCGGAACCGCAACTGTGCATGCAGGATCTGGTAATGACTTCATCATTCACAAAGTCAGTGACGGGATTGCAGGGAAAGCCACGATTTATGGAAATGATGGGGACGATAAGGTCATTGGGGGCATTTCGAGGGATCATATATATGGTGGAGGAGGAGGCGATGATATCAGTGGCCCGGCACAAACAATCGATTCCGGTTCAGGGGATGATCTTGTGACTCTGGAAATGGCCGACCAGTCAGTTTCGGCAAACATCGTAATGGGCGAATCTTTAAATGACACCTTGAATCTTTGGGGAACAGTCGATGATGAACAGATTGATATTACCGAGGCAGGTTCGCAGCTGAAGATAAATTTCAATCCGCTTCAAGTTGATATCAGTGGAGTAGAACAGTTTAATTTATATGCAGCTGCTGGATCGGACACGATCACATTGAACGGTGTCACCAGTACCGGGCTCAGTGGATTTACGATAGACCTTGGTCAAAGAATGATTCAGCAGGGAACGAGGACTGAAAGTGAAACGATCGGTTCGGGTGATGATGCCCAGACATTTACCCGGGAAGTTCCTAATTATGTGTTCTATGATGACGGATCTTCGGACACTATTGAATTTATTGGCAGTGCTGGAAACGATGTCTTTAATCTTAACTCTGCAGGTCAACTCGAAGGGGGCGCGTACACTACAGTTGATGTTCATCAGGCAACCGGCAATCTGAATTACAGGACAACTATAAGTAATTCCGTTCGGTCTGAGGGAGATAAGCTTATCGTTTCCTCAGGGTCCGGAAATGATGAACTTAACGCGAGTGCACTCACTGGAACTGATCTGATTTCTGTTGTGCTTAAAGGTGAGGAGGGTGACGATAGGCTCATAGGAACTCCTTTCAATGATGAATTGCATGGAGGAACCGGAAGTGACACTTTCACGGGGGCTGAGGGTATAGACTTATTCTTTGATGAGTCTACTGATCCTGATGATGAGGATGTTCTTATCGAAATTAATGATTTGGATGTCATGATCACGGACACAAGA
>CACJBM010000036.1 GCA_902591645.1 uncultured Verrucomicrobiota bacterium
AGGTTCAGACTGATAAAACCCATCATCAGAGGTCGCAGTGAACCTGCCCACATAAAAACCAATCACGATACCCATCATTAAACCCACAGTAATAAGGCCAAGGACCTTAAGCCACCTAGCAATGAAATCTTCAGGCAATTCACCACCATCATCATCACTGATGGACTCCTCATCATCAGAGTCATTCTTATCCTTACGAACCTCTTCTTTATCTTTTGACCCCTCCGGTTCTTGAACTTTAACATCACCGTCCCGCTCTTCCTCTATAATTTCTATCTCATCATCCTCGGAAGCAGGGATCAAAAATTTTGTCTCACAAGTTGAGCACCTGCCCTTACTTTGGGCCTTATCATCAGGAACCTCTAAAGGTGTTCCACATTTGGGACATTCAATCTTTAACATCTGAAATAAAGAATAATTATAATAAGTAGCTTCTTATTCTGTAACTATTTTATCAGCATACTCTCCACGCAACCAATCAACAATCAATTCAACGCTCTTTTGATCAAGTTTGCCAGGCTTAGCCTCACCTTTCGCACTCACAGCGTCTAAGAAATTAGGCATCCTGTCATTATCATCACCATAAAATCTTTCATGGCTTGAGTTGCCAATAAAGTCTATGAGCCATTGCCTAGACATATAAGCAGTAAGATCAGGCCCCTTCTTACCCCCCTCTCCCTGAATCTTATGGCAGTCAACGCAGGCAAGATCGTCTTCGCCCATCCATTCAAAACCGTCAGCTATTAATTCTGTATCCTTATTATCAATATCGGATTGAGACTTGAGTTTAGCCTCTGAAGACAAAGCCGCCGCGAGTCCAGCCACGTCCTCCTCCTCTAGCTCTGTGTCTACAAGGAATTCCAACATCTTACCTTCTTTGAAACTTGTGTTACCAAAGAATTGATCGCTCTCATAATGTTCAACCGTCAGCACCTTTGAAATCCATTCCCGACTACCTACACCTTTAAGGTCTGGAGCTGATTGCTTATCAGCCAATTTTTTACTGGTCCCGTCAAGAGCGTTACCGTCTTCGTCATAACCATAGGCATGACAAGATGCGCAGTTAGAAGCAAAGAGTCGCGGTCCCTGAGTCAACGGGTCAGAATAAAGCAACGAGAGGGCCCCTTCTGGAGGAATACCGCCATTAAATTCAATTAGCTCATTGACCCTATCAGCTTGCTCGTGAGCTCTTTTTACATCAGCAATGTAAGCCGGATCAGAAGCGTCCTTTTTGAAAGCCATCACGGTCAGAACAACGAAACCGCCAATCAAGACGTAAAGTAAAACGACATTGACCCAATGACCAATTTTCTTGAGACCAATCAAAGGCATCATGAATAGCATTGAAGACAAGACTCCAGGCACAATGATGGCTCCGAGAACCAGACCAAATTCGCCTTGAAAAGGTTCAAACTTTAGCATCAAAAAGAGGGACATGAAGTACCAGTCAGGACGTGCCGCGTTATAGGGTTGAGACGGGTCCGCGGGCGAAGTCAGTTCGGTGCCTTTCCAAAAAACAAAAAAGAGAACAGCTCCTAGTACCGCAAAACAAACAATCGCATCCCGGAATATTTGATCAGGCCAGAACATACCATCTCGCTTAGGCCTACGCGCAGAATTATCATCTTTTCCATGAATGTGAAGGAAAACAATTCGAATAATGACGCCAGCAGCTAATGAGCTAAGGACCCATAGTACCCATGAAGGATTTGAATCCCTGAATGTATATGCTGCCACGGCCAGGCCAACCGAACCGACAGCCATTAGGTACCAATAATACAATGCCCCTGCTCGACTCGCAGGCTTAGCCTCAGTGATGCCATGTCTTCTAAATAAATAAATATGCACTCCAATCAAAGCGATTAGCGAGGCCGGAAGAATGCCCGCGTGCAACGCAAAGAACCGGGTCAGAGTATGATGCCCGTAATCGGATCCACCAATCACAACTTTCTGTAAGTCATCTCCAATGAGAGGGACCACTCCAGCCAAATTCGTGGCAACTTTAGTAGCCCAGAACCCCTTCTGGTCCCATGGCAATAAGTATCCAGTGAGAGAAGTTGCCAATGTAATGAAGAGCAAAATAACACCGAACCAGAAATTAAATTCTCGGGGAGCACGATAAGCACTGTCTATGACGACCTGAACGAGATGCAGAACCAGCAGCACCACCATTATCTGCGCTGTCCAATGGTGAACACCTCTAAGGATCCATCCGAAAGTTAATTCGTTCTGAATATAGTAAACACTTTCCCAGGCCGTTGTAGCGCTCGGACTGTACGCCATCCAGAGAAATACCCCAGTTATGAATTGAACCATAATGGCGAAGGTCAAGGTACTACCCCAAACGTAACGCCAACGAGCTCCTCCAGGGACACTCTCAAAGAGTGCCTCTTTAGTGATGGATCCAATCCCCGTCCTGTTTTCCAGCCAGCTAAATAGACCTCTCATTAAACCTCTACTTTATCCGCAACGCCGGCTTTAAATTTCACAAACGTGACCCAGACCTCTCCCTCGTCTAAAAGATCAGGATCAACTTCCAACTCATCCAGGCCCCGAGGACTGACGCTTTTCCCTTGAGTACTTCCATCAAAACCGAAACTACTCGCATGGCATGGACAGAAAAAGGCAGACCCTTCGGAATTGATGTCAACGCTACAGCCGGCATGAGGGCAGCTCGAATTAAAAGCAACAACTTTACCCTCATCGGTCCTACGAAGAAAAACCGAACCGATGGGCTTGTTAGGATACTTGGTCCAAGCATCTTTCCTCTCAGCTACTACCTGATAGAGCTTAGGAGTACCGTCAGAGGGAATCTCTTCGATACTGGCAAGACGAACCTTTAATCTGCCACCCTTGTCACTGCTCAGTGGGGCTAAGAGCGTAGCTACTCCGACGCCGACAGGAACAGAAACCATAGCTCCCCCTAAAACGATACTGGCTGTTTTTTCTAGGAATTGCCTGCGCTCAGGATCATCAGGTTCGATTGGGTCAGTTCGTAGCGGATCATTCATAATCAGTATAGCGATACAATGTGCTACAATAGAAACTTCCAAACAAATTAAAACTAACACAAAGAGTTGCTCAGATTGGACTTTTTAACGAGACAGGCACTCATTTCTTGTTTTATATTAACAGAATGGCGACAAATCTCCAAAATCGTAGAAATTTCTTGAAATCAGCAAGTGCACTCACAGGAGGAATTCTTGGCTCAGGATCGGCCACTTCATCAGCTGCAAATGAGGAACGTCCGCCCATAAACTCTAACTCAATAGGCGTTTCAACTTATTCGTACTGGGGCTTCAGAAGAAAGGAATTCAGACCCATTGAGAAGTGCCTCGACATTGCTGCTGATCAAGGATTTGACGGAGTCGAAATACTCCAAGTTCAAATGGAAGACTTCACTCCATCCTATTTACAGAAAATTAAGAAACATGCTTTCCTGAACGGTTTAGCACTCATGGGATTATCCACTCATCAGGACTTCGTTGATCCCGACGCCTACAAAAGAAGGCACAATGTAGAGCAGAGCATATTCTATATCCGTCAGGCTGCTGACTTGGGAATTCCAACGATAAGGATAAATACCGGCCGGTGGAACACATCAAAAAATTTTGATCACCTCATGGAAAACAAAGGCATCGAACCAGTACTCGAAGGGCACACAGAAAAAGAAGGCTACGAATGGGTCATCGATTCGATCGGAAAGCTGGTCGGGGAAGCAGAGAAAGCCGGAGTAATCCTCGGCTTAGAAAATCACTGGGGACTGGGCCTCACTCCGGAAGGTGTGTTGAAAATAATTAATGCAATCAAATCGCCTTGGCTACAGGTCACTTTGGACACAGGTAATTTTTTAGAAGATCCATACGAACGACTTTCAATGCTTGCAGATAAAACAGTTCTACTGCAGGCAAAAACCTATTATGGTGGAGGCCGCTGGTATACCCTCGATCTGGACTATAAAAAGATTGCAAAAATCATGCACGAAGCAAATTTTCGCGGATGGGTGTCATTAGAATTTGAAGGAAAAGAAGATCCCGTCTCAGGATGCAAAAAAAGCTTAGAACTACTGCGTAAGTCTTTCAGTTGATATTTATCCCAATTAAAAATGAAATCACTACTCTTAACACTCCTATCCGTATGCTTATTTTCCATCAATGCGTTCTCCGACTCGATCAGAGTCGCATGCGTAGGCGACAGCATCACATACGGTGCCGGCATCAAAGACAGAAAAAATATGAATTACCCGGTCCAACTAGGTAAAATGCTCGGGCCAAAATATGAGGTCAAAAATTTCGGTAACAGCGGCTCAACGATGCTCAAAAAAGGCGACAAGCCGTTCTGGAGGCAACGGGAATACAAAGCTGCCTTAGAATTTAACCCAAACATAGTAGTCATCAAATTAGGTACCAATGACACGAAACCACAAAACTGGAAACATGGGGCAGACTATTCAGCTGATTATAAATCAATGATCTCAGCTTTTGCAAAACTAGAATCCAAACCAAAAATTTATATTTGTCTTCCAGTCCCCGTCGTCAAGGCTCGTTGGGGAATAACTGATGAGGTCGTTAACAAAGACATCATACCAGCGCTCAAGAAAGTTTCCGCTCAAACCAAGTGTGAAATCATCGATTTGAACTCACCATTTAAAGGCAAGCATCAACTGATACCTGATCACGTTCACCCGAACGGCGCCGGAGCAACCATCATCGCTGAGACTGTTAAAAATAGTATACATAAAAATCAAAAGTAGATAGCCACACCTGAGTCCAAAGATCGGCAGAAAAATGAGAACTAAAGAATATAAACTTTATACACTACGGCTACTGCCATTGATGTGCTTATTTTTCATTTCAAATCAATCCGAATCTATGGCTCAGATCAAAGCCAATAACAAAACTATATCTGGATCAGGTCAGTTCGGAGGAGCTTCGATCACCACTCCAAAATCTTCACCCCTCAAAAGAGAAGTGAAAAAAATCACCTACTTGGCAGTGACCGATGACAAGGCATGGATCAACAATGAAGGAAAAACCATCAAAGGAAGACTCATTGCGTTTGACCCAGGCAATAAAGAAAAATTCATACCCCCTACAATCATTAAAGATAACAACGTACGGATGCTAATAGGCAACAAGGCTTACGTCTTTCCCTTAGAAAAACTCAAAGAAGATAACCGCAAAGAAATCCTAAATCTTAAAAATGGCTTTAAAGCCCATTATGAGCGAGTAAAACAAGCCCAGAAAAAAAAGGATTCTCAATAGAACGTTTTTTGCCTCTAATACCAATATAAATAGAAACTTTCCAACTAACCGAACTAATCAGAATTCATGAAACTTAAATTCTCAAATATCGTTAAAATATTAACTCTAATCGCCGCCACGATAAACATGGTCTCATGCGGAGGAGATTCTAATAAAGAATCCACATCAACTGGATCACAATCAACAGGTGCGAAAGTAAAATTAGCATTTATGACAAATGCTACGGCCGATTTCTGGTCCTACGGAAAGGCCGGCGCGGAAAAGGCCGCCTCAGAACATGATGATATCGAAATTGAATTCAAAATGGGCGACGGAACTGCCGCCAAGCAAAGGGAGATTTGTGATTCTTTACTTGTCAGAGGTTTCAAGGGAATTGCCATCAGCCCACCGAACCCAAAGGGTCAACAAGAAATGCTCAACAGTTGGGCAAAAAAAGCCTCAATTATTACAGTCGATAGCGATGCCCCAGAGTCCGATCGATTGTTTTACTTAGGAACAAACAATATTGAAGCGGGTCGTCAGGCCGGAGAGCTTTTAAAAGAAGCATTACCTGAAGGTGGCCAAGTCATGGTCTTTGTCGGGGTCGGAGATCAGGCAAATGCCGTGGAGCGCTATCAGGGACTAAAGGAAGCGGTAGAAGGAACAAAAATTGAAATCTTAGACCTTCGAACAGACGAAGCGAATATCGGCAAAGCCAGAAGAAATGCTGAGGACACTCTGACAAAATATCCTAACCTCGCAGGAATGGTGGGACTCTGGGCCTACAATGCACCAGCATGCCTCAAAGCAGTCAGAGACAAGGGAGCCATAGGAAAAGTTAAGATCGTAGCTTTCGATGAAGAAGTTGAAACACTCAAAGCCATTGATGCTGGTGAAATTCATGGCACAGTAGTTCAGCAACCATATGAATTTGGATACCAAGCCATCAAGGCGCTCCGATCAATTGTAATTGAAGGAAAATCACCGCAAGACCTTGAAATTCCTGACACTAGACAGAAATTCATTGCTACGAAAATGATCCGCAAAGGAGGCGGTGAAGCATATCTGAAGCAATGTCAGGAATGGAAAAGTGGTAATTAATACCCCTTTCATCACAGAAATAAAAGACCCTTACCTTGAGCGTCACTCCTGACACAACTGTCCCTGCACTCCGAATGCATGGGATTAATAAATCCTTTCCGGGAGTTCGCGCCCTCATCGATGTTAACTTCGAAATATCAAACGGAGAAGTCGTAGCATTAATAGGAGAGAACGGCGCGGGAAAATCTACACTGATGAATATCCTAGGAGGAGTTCATCAGCCAGATTCCGGAACAATCGAGGTTAATAAAGACATCACTTCCATAAGGTCAGTCTCCCATGCCGATCAGCTTGGCATAGGCTTCGTCCATCAAGAACTTAACATTCTCGATAACCTTGACGTGGGTGCCAATGTTTTCCTTGGCAGGGAACCTCGCCGACTTGGGATAATTGACACAAAAAGCATTTCCGAACAGACAAAGCCCTTCATTGAAATGCTCGGTCTCGACATTTCTCCTGACACTCCAGTCTCAGAGCTATCGATCGGCCAACAACAAATGATCGAGATCGCAAAGGCTCTTTCCAAAAACGCTAAAATCATTATCATGGACGAACCAACGTCCAGCCTCACTCTGTCCGAAACCGACAAACTCCTAAGTGTCATTTCAGAACTTCGCGCAAAAGGAATTGCCATCATTTATATTTCGCATCGGTTAGGCGAAGTTAGCCAATGCGCTGATCGCGTAGTCGCACTTCGTGATGGGGCCAATGCTGGAGAACTTTCAAGAAATGAAATTAACCACGATGCAATGGTCAGCCTCATGGTTGGAAGAACACTCGAAAGAAACACTCATGAGCATTCGCAAATACATACCGACGATAAGGGACTAGAGATATCAAATTTAAGGACCTCCACCTATCCAGATTGCAAAGTAAGCTTCCACGTTGCTGCGGGAGAAATCTTAGGAATGGCCGGTCTAGTCGGAGCAGGACGCTCTGAGCTCGCTCAAACCGTATTTGGAGTCGACCCGGCCCTCGACGGAGAAGTCAAAATAAACGACGAAGGGGTTAAAAGAGGCTCATCAAGAGCATCAATTAATGCAGGAATATATCTCGCTCCTGAAGACCGCAAGAGAACAGGACTAGTAACCGAATTTGACATAAGTAAAAATGTTTCACTCGCCTCACTGCAGAAATATTCCAATAAATTAGGCCTCATTGATAACGGAGCAGAAGAGGTCGCAGCGGAACATCAAGTAGAAAGCTTAAACATTAAGACGCCATCGACCCAAACCCCAGTCATTAATCTGAGTGGAGGCAATCAACAAAAGGTAGTCCTCGCAAAGTGGCTTTCGATGGAACCAAAGGCCATAATATTTGATGAACCCACCAGAGGCATTGATGTCGGAGCCAAAGCTGAAATTTATAAGTTAATGCGCAACTTGGCCAAGCAAGGAGTTGCCATCTGGATGATATCAAGCGACATGGAAGAAGTCCTCGGAATCAGCGATAGAATTGCAGTCATGCATGAGGGGAAAATTACCGGCGAGATTGAACGCGAAAATTTTTCAGAAGAAGCAATCATGCACCTCGCTGTTGGTGGTAAGAATGAATAGCAAAGAATCAGAAATCAAGTAATGGCAAATTCCAGACTAGGCTTAGTTCGAAAAAATAGAAGAGAGCTAGGAATGCTGGGGCTTCTCATTGCTCTCATTGTCATCACTTCTGCAGGGACCACTGAAAGTGGTGTTCAGGGCCTATTTGAGAGCAAATTCCTCACTCCCGACAACCTCAAAAACATCAGTAGAGAAATAGGAATTTACGGCATTTTCAGCATAGGCGTTGGGATCGTAATTATTACTGCGGGAATCGACCTTTCAGTAGGATCGCTCATGGCTTTACTCGGTGTCGTCTTTCTTTACTTTGTGACCCCTCCCGAAACAAGACCCGACTCTTTTCTTGCAAAAATAATTCCTGAAATAGCATGGCCCCTGGCCATAATTTTCACTCTTGCCTTGGGGACTCTGGTCGGTTTGGCTCAGGGCCTCTTAGTAGGGAAACTCAAACTTCAGGCCTTCATTGTTACACTTTGTGGACTCTTATCATACAGGGGACTCGCACGCTTCTCGGCCGATGACACTTCAATTAACCTCAGCAACTCTGAACAAAATCTTAGCTTCGTCAGGCACCTAGGCGAAGGAAGCTTGGGGGACGTACTGACCAACGGCAACAGCTCAGGAATTCTTCACAGCATTCCGATGTCATTCGTTTACCTCATCGGCTTTGCACTCATCTTCGGAATCGTACTACACAGGTCAATTTTCGGCCGCTATATCTTTGCTGCAGGAAGGAACGAATTGGCTACCAAATATTCGGGCATTAATACTAGCATTGTCATTGCTTTTGCTTATGTCATTGCTGGCTTTTGCACCGCCTTCGCATCAATACCGTTTTGCATTTACACAGGATCCGTCCAACCAGCAACGCACGGCGCCTTTTTTGAACTCTACGCTATAGCGGCAGCCGTTTTGGGTGGGTGTAGCCTTAAGGGTGGCGAAGGGTCCATCGTAGGAATCCTGATCGGAACAGCAATTCTAATAGTACTTAGAAATATGGTTAACCTCTTTGGATACCCTACACCACTCAGTGACGCTATCACTGGCGGCGTGATTTTTGTTGGTGTTCTATTGGATCAACACGGAGCATCAAGCATCAAGCGCTTATTCACTAATAAAAATAAAGCGGCTTAGATCACCATGGAGAATTGCCTCCATTAACACAGAGAGTCTGACCAGTGATAAAACCCGCTTCCTCAGAAGCAAAATAAGCAACAGCCTCACCCACATCTGAAGGAGTGCCCCAACGCCCAGCAGGTATCTGACTCAGATAAGCATCCTTTTCCTCTTGAGGATCATTCTCATGCCTCTCTGTAGGGATCCATCCAGGATTGACAGTATTAACAGTAATGCCGTGAGGGGCTAATTCTCGAGACATGCTACGCGTCCACCCGATCTGACCACCCTTAGCTGAAACATAAGCACTGAACGGGCTCACTGAGAGCTGATAAACCTCACTTGAAATATTAATGATCCTCCCCCAACCCCTTTCCTTCATTTGCGGCAACACTGCACGAGTCAACAGATAGGGGCTCTTAATAAAAAAATTGAGCATCTGTTGGTAAAAATCCCAATCATATTCTTCGATAGTTTTTAGGGGCTGATCTGGAGTAGCGTTTGGAACAATAATATCAATCGTTCCTAACTCGGATTGGGAACGTTCAACCAAATCAGCAATGGCTCCTTCATCAATAGCGTTTGCCTTTAAAAGAAGGCCCTCACCCCCAGCACTTTTAAATTCAGAAAAAGCACGCTCGGCCCTCTCATCATCATTATAATAGTTCATCACAACCTTAGCGCCTCCAGCACCAAGGACCTTGGCAATTCCAAGCCCCAGCCCAGTTGTACTTCCAGTCACAAGTGCCACGTGTCCTTTTAATGTTTGAGCCATTATCTTTAAAAATTTGTATTTAAGATTATTGAATTTCCATGTTTTAACCCAAATTCATTTAAAACAAATTTATAATTATTGTTATTTCCATAAAATTTTCATATTCACTATGAAAATTCCATATATGTAGAACTTTTCATAGCTTCTTAACAAATCTTAATCATTAAGAAGAGTCCTTATGTTGAGAACAGCAAAGAGCGCATTATCTTCAAAAAATTTTAAAGAACAACTAAGTAGTGAGTCGCCCTAAAATACCAGGCTATTTCATAGATGAACTGATCGGAGAAGGCTCCACTGGCTCTGTATGGAGTGCAAGTTCCCAAGGAAAGCCCAAGCTTGCGGTAAAGTCACTTAGAGGAATAGCAGTTAACCGACAAGTCCTCTCAGATGCACTCGTAAAGATATACAAAGGCTCCCCTCATCCAGGAATCGCAAGAATACACGACTTTGACCTGGCAAGTCCTCAGGCATACATCACCATGGAGTTCTATGCAGAGAACGCAACGTTTCCTGACGGAACTTCAAATATCAGACCGCGAAACCTAGAAACTTTGTGCGGAAACGTCACATCTGATGATGGATGGAAAATTGCTATTCAAATTGCAGAAGCGTTAGCACACCTTCACGAAGAAGGAATCATTCACTGCAACTTAAAACCGACGAATGTACTTTTTGAAGACGGTATAAACCCACAAGCTAAGATCACTGATTTCGCACAGGGAATGCTCGGCGGGACCGAACAACTTGAAACTAGCGATTCCCTTTTTTACTGCGCTCCAGAACAACTCCAGCACGGCAATCAATTCTTTGAAGGTCGCGGAGAGAAATGGGACGTCTATGCCTATGGGGCAACCATTTACCAGTTAATGACAGGTAGATTTTGTCGACTCAATGATGAAATTGTTAAATACAGAAAAAGAAGACAAACACAGCTCAATTTACACAGTGAAATTTCCACGAACCGAGTCGCCCGTGCCATTTGCTCTCAAGAAAATATAACTTGGCCAAATGAAGCTCAAACGGCAACAGAGCGAACGTGCCGCTCCATCATAGAAAGATGCTTAAGCCTAAGAGAAGAGCACAGACACAGCAACATGCTAGAAGTTCTCAACGAACTTAAAAAATGTCAGAGCAATGACAATTTAAACTCAAGCAATGAAAAGAAAAGTGAAGTCAATTACAGGCACAACAGAAAATCCAAGTGGGAACATGCTGCTACCGTCTTGCTGTCAGCTGCAGTGTCTGCAGCCGCGGCAGTTATAATCACTTTGAATTATCAGGACCCAAAAGATCCGCCTTCTCCCGTCCCGACACCTGAACCGGCAAAGACCGCTGCAGTAGTTCCAATTGATCCAAACCCGACCCCAGCCCCAGTTCAATCAGACCCTGACCTTAACATCAAAGAGGAACAGATCGCAAATCTCATCAATGACTTCCAGCAATCTCAATCTGCATTAAATGAGCTTTGTAGAATGCTTGCAACTTTGGATGGTGAAGGTAATCCAATGTACAGATTTCCCGAAGGAACGATCGGATCAATGCTTACCTATTATGACAAGTTCATTAGCCGCAACCAGGACAACCCCGCATTACGTGATTCAGTAATTTCTGCGCTAAGTAATTCAAGTGAACTTCACATACTCCTAGGCGATTTCACATCGGCCAGCCAAAAACTAACACAAGCCACAGAATTAATTGTAGATGATGAAATTGGAGGCGGAATCAATGGCGAACTGATCGAACGTCGAGCCAGATTATTCAAGAATTTATCCACTTCACAATCAGGTTCAAAAATGCACAGAGCTGCAACAAAGGCTGCCACTAAATCTTTTCTTCTTTACAAGGAACTGCTGAGCCAAGAGCCAAATGATCCAGGAAATGCACGAACTGCAGCAGAAAGCGCTTTAGTTCTAGCCAAAAGATTACGCAATTCTGAAGAAATTGAAGCTTCTAAACAGTATGTAGAACAGACAATTCAGATCATTAACGCAACCACAGCAGACTCACTACCATTAGAAAAAGACCAATCGTTATTAGCCTCTGCTCATTTCGAACTTGGACAAATACTCAGCTCAAAGGGCGAACCGGATTCCGCTAATGAATCATATCAAAACTCCATAGCAGGATACACTGAGCTTGTGACAGCGTTCCCTGAAAAATTAAATTACCAATTTCAGCTAGCACGTGCTTTAGGCGAAGAAGCAGACATCGCATTTGTTACCGCAAACTCTGAAGCTAGCGTTATAAATAATGACGCCATCGAACTCCTCACCTCGCTCATAGAACGGTCTCCCAGTAACAGGTACCAGTTCGAGATGGCCAGGAGACTGCATGCATTTTCCCGATCAATCGAGGACGAAGGGGAATCAAGCGCAGCACGAACTCAGTCAAATGCAGCACTCAATATCTTGAAAGACCTGATCAAGAATGAACCAAGCAATTTTGCTTATCAAAATGAAATAGCACAACTGTACCGTCAATTAGCCGATCTTCACAAAGAAGCCGGCGACACAGGAAAATCAGTCGAACTCTCACGAGAAGCCGTTCATCACATCAAGAACTTACTTGATAAAGATATTGATGTAGAAAATGGCAATAGAAAGAAAAATCATTACCGAGAAATAATTGCCCGTGACTACGGCAAACTCGGATGGCACTTAGCTAATACAGGAGAAGAAGACGACATCACCGAAGCAAAATCCTCATTTAAAACCGCTCAAGATTATTATCAGCAAATCCTTGATATCGAACCAACTAATGATGATGCCAAGCGGTGGCTTCAATGGGCAAAGGATTGTCTAGATCAATTGCCCTAAGACTTCCTAGCGGCAATGAATGATCTGACGCAGGCAATCACATAGACTGTGCAAATGACAGACATTGCAAGCATACCAAGGATGGCCGTACCAGAATCTCCGCCAAAAAGTTTCGGCAAGCCCCTTCCATAACCTGCGAGGGCACCCAATAAAGCTAACGTTAATGCAATATGAGCTACGACTTTTCGCTTCTTTTCATCCTTAGCCAGAACCCCACAGATTAGAATTGGCACCCCTATGAATGAAGGTATCAAAGCCGTAACACTGGCCTTGCCAGTGGAAAAATAGAGAACCACTCCCAATGCAGTTAACAATGAGCCAATTAATATAGAAAGTTTCGTAATTGATGTCATGATCAAAGAAATTTGCAGAATGTATCGTGCTGGTCAAATCGTTATCCCAGCAAAAACACTATTGCCCTATTGCAAGAAACCATAATAATGTTTATTCATTCATAATTTCCACAACTGAAAGTTTTAATCAGCTCAAATAAGAATCCAATGACTCCAAACCAAAACACCTCTCGTCGTAAATTCATTAAGGCAAGCACTGCTGCTCTGGCAGCATCGCCCCTGCCCCTCTTAGCTGATCACCACAAAAAGAAAAAACTCTACGACATCTCCATCGCCGAGTGGTCATTACACAAGGCCCTATTTGGCAAGAAAATGACCAACCTTGATTTCCCTGTAGTCTCAAAAAAGGAATTCGGAATCAATGCCGTCGAATATGTAAACCAATTCTTTAAGGACAAAGCAAATGACAAAAAGTATTTAAACGAACTTAAAAAAATATGTGATAGCGAGGGAGTAAAGAGCCTAATCATCATGTGTGACGGCGAAGGAAAACTCGGAGATCCTGACAAAACGAAAAGAGCCGCATCAGTGGATAACCACAAGCGCTGGGTTGAAGCAGCAAAGCACCTAGGATGCCATTCTATTCGAGTCAATGCATCTTCAGGAGGCTCTTATGAGGAACAACAACAACGTGCCGCTGACGGGCTCGGTAGCCTCAGCGAATTTGCAGCTACTCACGGTTTAAATGTCATTGTAGAAAATCACGGAGGATTGTCCTCTAACGGAGCCTGGCTCGCCGGAGTAATGAAAATCGTAAACAAAAAGAATTGCGGAACATTACCTGATTTTGGCAATTTTAGAATCGGTGGAGGTAAGACCTATGACAGATACAAAGGAGTCAAAGAACTCATGCCATTCGCCAAAGCAGTAAGCGCAAAGTCACATGATTTTGATGATAAGGGGAATGAAATCCATACTGATTATCATAAAATGATGAAGATTGTCATTGATGCCGGCTATCATGGATACGTGGGCGTCGAATACGAGGGCGGTAAAATGAGTGAATTCGATGGAATCAAAGCTACGAAGAAATTACTCGAAAGAGTAAGATCGAAGTTATCCTAATAAGACAACTCACTGCTTCCTTATTCTATAGAAGTGGCGCTTACCAGTAGGTGAGAATCTTTCCGTTGCAATATTGCCGCGGCCAACAATCAACTTCTTTAGAGTCATCCACGTTTGAAGATCATTCGATGTCTGAATGACATATCCCGAACCTTGCTCCGCTGGGAACATATATTGAACCTGACCTCCCTCCAACACACTGGACTTTAACTGGAAAATGGGAACACTATCAGGATCAGTAGGTGAACTTCTAAAAAAGACTTCCGTCTCATCGAACCAACCATCCTCATCCGTATCTTTGCCAGCAACAGCATCGATTAGATCAAGGCTTACAAATTCTCTTATCTTCCCAATGCTAACGAAAAACTCAGCATCAAAGAAAAGATCACTACTGCTCGCATTGGCCTGATGCACCTCAGCTGATATAACATTATCTCCATCGACCAGAAGGCTAGAATCAATCACGTATTCTTTCACTTCCAACTCATCGTCACCACCAATTGTCGAATCAGCAAAAGTTGTGTTTCCTGCATCTGTACTGAGGTTATCTCTGACGATTTCCTTACCGTTAAGATAAACAGCAATGCCATCATCTTTGCGTATTCTTATCTTTGAAGAAACGACCTCAGACGCGCCCAGAAACTTAAAGGATTTACGAAAATACGTTGTGGCATGCTTATTATTTGAATCGTCACCGAAACCGACATTCCCCACCACCGCATCCTCACCATATCCGAGCGGGGATTGAGCGGCCTTCCATGTCGAATCGTCAAAATTCAAAGAGTCCCAATCATTTCCTGGGTAAGTTCCATTATCCAAATAGGCCCAAGATTCACCACTAGCAAAAATCCTAGTGAATGGAGGAATTATCGCGGTCGCACTTGAATTAAAACTAAATCTGGCGCTGGACCTTGAGCTCTTGTGAACTTCCACTGCCAGCACATTGACACCATCCCTAATTAAAGAAACGGGCACAGCCACATTGATTTTATAATCTTCTTCAAAAAGATCAGTCGAAGAAAGAACATTGTATGCTGCATTGTCGTTAAGATTACTGTCACGATATACCTCCTTACCGTTCAGAAAAACAGCACACGCATCATTACGCACAAGACCGATGACCATTGAGTTTACTGAGTCAGGGTCCCTCAAATAGAAGTGTTTTCTAAAATAGGTAGTGACATGCCTATTGTTAGAATTGGAACCATAGCTAATTACCGTATTCTCATCACCTTCACCATAACCGAACTCACCCGCACCAACACTCCAAGCCGAATCATCAAAATCGACGCCAGTCCAGGAACTTCCCTGATCAGAGCCATCATCCAGATAGGCCCATTCACTAGAATAAGTGAAAAGCTTGCGGGAAACATTACCTCCACGGTTCGAAACAGAATAAACAAACTCATCTTGGCCTTCGGCCCCTGCATTCTGCTTATAGTCAAAGCTACCATCAGAACTTAAGGATAAGACACCTTTACTCGGCGCACTCTGCAACTGAGCCGTGAGAGAATCACCATCAACATCGGAATCATTTTTCAAGACATTCCCAACTAGCGACCCTCCATCCACTACAAAATCATCAGGAATCAAATCCGGAGCATCGTTCGTAGGATCTATCTCAAGAATAACTTCAGCGACATTGCTCTGTTCAGAAGAAGGCTTTGGAGCAGTCGCTACTATGATTCCTTCAATATCCAGATCAATTATATTGCCACTGATATCAAATGAACCTTGGAAAGTAACAGGAACGTTCAGCGTCAGAACCTGACCACTTTCTGTGATGCGACCCGTGAGATCTATGTCTTCAAGAACCGTATCAAATGATTGCGGACCGTCAGGAACACCAAGGTCAAGTGATGCATTAATATCAGCAGTTCCAACAATTTGAAACTCGTTATCGACCTGACTAAATTCACCTGACTCAGAAACGGTCGTTTCTGGACCTGGCTTAGTCATATTCAGTATCAAGTCACCACCGTCAGCAGTAACTGAAGCCGTAACTACAAAAAGGAACCTATAATTAAGTTCAACGTCATCAGTTAAAACAAGAGAGCCGCCTTCAATATGTATATTCTCGAAGGGACTTTCCGTGGGAGACAAAGCCACTTGTAAATTACCTTCAAGTCCCGAACTGTCTGATCTGGTCTGACTGATACCAAGTGCCGTGAGCGTCGCAGAAAAGTCCACCTTTGACCGAGACTTACTCACTTCAAACTCAATCACTTCCGGTTGGCTCTGAAAGGCGTAACTAAATGAATCCTCTCCGCTAAAATCTGCATCAGGCGTATACTTAAATGAGCCGTCCGATCCGAAGATCAAAGTCCCATTTTCAGGAGAACTCTTAAGCTCAGCAGTAATATTAGTTCCATCAAACAAATCGTTACTCAAGACTCCGAACTCTGAATCGACCTCTATGAATCCATCTTCAAGTAGATCAAAACCATCCTCACGAGCAACTATGTCAGCACAAACCTCAGTCGAATAAATACTCATCAAGCAAATCACTGAAATAAAACTAATTCTGTTAAATATGCTCATGGTATTAAGTTCCAGTACATTACATGTTTTCAGCTTAACTATAAGTTAACAAGCGACATGAACTTCACCCCAATGGGCTAAGATCCTAAAAATCTAGCCAATTGTAGAAAATTAAGAACCTGACAATTCTGACAGCTTCTTAATGACTTCGTTTCTCTTATTAGAAACCATTGTCCCGTCAGGCTTGAGCAAAACGATATTAGGTATGAATCCCGTTTCCCCCAATGAAGTTAATTCACTGACAGATTTTTTCTGATCTAACTTGATCGCTGGCCAACTCATCTTACTACTCTTCAAATAACCTTCGAGACCCTTAGCGCTCCTGTCATAATCGACTAGTACAAGTTGAAATTTCTTTTTATCACCTAGCTTGTTATTTTTCTTATTAATCGAAACTAACTGTTTCGTCACTGATTTACAGCCGCCTCACCAGGAAGCTGAATGATAGAGAACGTAGTAATCAACATTTGATGAAATTTCAGCGTCAGCAATTTTATCACCTTTCAGTTCGATTAATTTACCTTTAAGAGCAGTAGAAACTTTATTAGTCTTCTCTGTCTTGGACTTCTCCTCCCCTAGCGACGGGATCACAAGACCAATCGCAACTAGGAAAACACTAACAAATTGTTTGGTTTTTTTCATTTTCTTAATAATTCTTTAGTTAATTTTAGCACAATTTCCCCAATTTATCTGCATTTATTCTATTTCACGTAAATGGATTGAATCCTGCACAAATTCACCACCCAAAACATCACTCAGAACAATTACTGAATCGCCTTCTTCTGCAAAACCACGCCTTTTGAGTTCATCAATACCCCTAGCAACAGTCTCCTCCGCGTCATTACTGAACTTTGCCCGAAGACCAGTGACTGCACGATTAAGGCACAAGTGCCTGAGCACCTGAACATCTTCTGAGAAAGCGTAAATGTGTGCTTCATTGGGCCGCAAGTTTGAAACGTAATTGGCCATCACTCCTCTCTTAGTAAAGACTGCAATCTTACAACCTGGTATCGAATTAGCCAAAACAACTGCGGCCTTTACTGTCTTTTGTTTGTGCGTTTTCAGTGCAGCCGCTTCTGCAAAATTAGCACCTGCAAGCTCGTTCCTAGTCGCGATCCTATCTAAAAGCTCAACGCTCTTAACAGGATACTGACCAACACTAGTCTCACCGCTAAGCATGACAACGTCAGCTTGCTCATACACAGCATTTGCAACGTCCGTGACTTCTGCACGAGTCGGCAATGGATTCTCTAGCATTGATTCAAGCATATGCGTCGCAACTATAACTCGACGCCCCAATTTGATGCACTTGCTTACGATTCTCCTCTGGACTAAAGGCAACTCTTCTATATTAACCTCAATCCCCAAGTCACCCCTAGCAACCATCACTGCATCTGAAGCAAGAATGATTTCATCAAGATGCTTCATTGCTTGCTGATCCTCAATCTTGGCAACGATCTGAGCACGAGAATCGGCCCGCTCAATTGCACCTCTCAGCTCTTCAATATGAGCAGCCTCCCTCGCGAAACTTAGCCCCAAAAAGTCAACGCCCATCTCAGCGCCGAGCATAGCATCCTCCATGTCTTTTTCCGTGAGTCCAGGCAACCTCACCGTTATCCCTGGCAAATTAATGTGCCTCCGTGATCCCAAGACTCCATCCGTTAATACGCTACATGAAATACGATCGTCAGCTAGTTGCATGACCTTTAGCTGAATTACACCATTATCAACAAGAACAATGTCTCCAACTGATAAGTCCTCCGCCAAACCTGGATAGTTGACAGTAGTACTGTTTTCTATGCATGACTCAGCACTACCCAAACATAACTCACAAAGATCCCCTTCCTTGAGCTGCAGTTCTTTTGATAAGTCTCCGGTCCTGATGGATGGACCCTGTAAATCCATTAGAACAGCAACAAACTTTCCTAACTTTTCCGACAAAGAACGGATCCTAGGCACTGAATCCCTAACCCAGTCATGCCGCGCATGACTCATGTTCAGCCTAAACACATCAGTCCCGGAACGAATGAGTTGTTCAATTATTTCATCCGAATCGCTCGCCGGCCCCAGAGTCGATATGATCTTTGTCTTACGCATTTACGACTCTACTTAATACGAGATTATGCGGATAAACAAATCACGATATGATTAAATTGTGGTTCTTTTATTCAAAAACGCATTCCTCAATTCGCTTTTTATATTCAGCCCTAGCATGATCATAAGCTGACCTGGCATCCTTTAACTCATTTTTGGATATGAACCTTTCTTTTTGCGACCAGCATTTTTCGACTGACTCGAGGCACCAAAGAGCGCTCCGCTTAGAGGCCCTCACCGGCTTATCATCAACTAGAACCCAAAATGGATTAGAGTGAGAAGTGCCTAGGATTCTAACAGCAAGCCATGAACTCCTATCAATATTAACATTAAAATCTATGTCATTGATTTTTCCATCTGCCACCATTTCTACTTCTTTGACCGGATGACCATTGACCAAAAGTTCCACTTTAACTTTTCTCTCTTTCCCAACTCGGGCTCTCTCTACATGCCAATAAGGCTTTGCCGTATATGGCAAACCCTCGAAACTCTGATCCGCTGCCTTTGGAAGAAAAGCCGCGGCTCTTACACTTGCCTTAATGGGCCCGCCTTTCGCAATAGAAACTTCACTGCCTTCGGTGCCAACTTCCACGCCAGAGACAGTAAAGTCCATCAAATGACTCCTACCATCGCCAGTATAGTTTCTTCCGGCCCTTATACCTTCACACCAGTTTTCGTAATCAAGTTTACCGTCAAGTTTAACATAACTCCTACCAAGACCAACTCGCTCGCCGTAGATGCAGGGAAAATCCGTTTCACCACTTATTCTAGTTCTGTAGCCTACATTCAGGGTGTGATACCAAATATTAAGCTCCCAAACGATTGGCGTATCTACCGTTGAAAGGAAATCAACAGCAGGAACTAATTTTCCGTCAGGACCAGGAACGTTATGAGTAACATCGACGATGTATTCATTAGCACCAATTGAATCATATGGCGGAATTTCATAATTCGGAAGATCGTCACTTTCACATCGTAACCCCCACCCCGAATGGGCCGGTCCAACTAAAGCACCCTGAGCTTTTGCCCAGCGCAATGTATTTAGGCCAAGAGTCGGCCAGTGATGCTTCGACTTGCCTCCCGGATACATTTGTTGCTTGAGTCTTAGTAAGCATAAATGGCCCGACTGATGAGAACCAAATCCGGAAACCTCAACATCATAACGCAATATGTAAGGATACTTAGAAACTTTATCATCCTTCCCAGTAAAGAATTGTTTCTGATAATCAAAACATGGACCCCATGTTAAATTCGAACCAATCTTAAGATCCTCACCAATACAATGTCTTATCATAACATCCGCGTGAACCCCTTCAGTTGGTTTTGTATAATGGGCACAACCTGCGGCATGAATGTGATGATCTCCTGACCACCACCCGTGCTCACTAGGGTCAATCCACCTCTCTAATTTAAAAGTCAGCTCACTGCCTTTCCCATCATGAAAAAATTTCTTCTCGCCTGCCATGTATTCGGGGCCTCTAGAATATCCAATCGTATATTCTCCCTTAGGCAATCTTACCGTTTCTCCAGACCCTCTATAAACTTGAGGATGAAAATGCATGTCAGGAGCAACTCGCTTCGCCAGATCAGGGTATACCCTTCCTAGCATGTCCCTAATCTCAAATGCAGCAATGGTCGGCTTATTGTTTTCATCTAAAACCTCAAAGGAAAGATCGGCCGAGGGCGAACAATCAAAATTAATTAAGATTTCACTACGAAAGCCCAAATCTTGAGTGCCTTGCCCAACATCAAATTTTAGTTTCGCGGATCTTTTCCCTGAATCACGGGAGTATATTTGCAAGATTCGATATTCAACTGAAACGCCACTCAAAGTTTTTGCTAAAGGTCGGCCCCGAAAAATATCTAACTTTAGCCATCTTTCAGCTAACGAATCCTTTGCCGCGTTCGCTAGCGGCAAGGCTTGAGCACTACTCACTTGTAACGGAGCCGTAACCCCTGCCTCGTTAATTATTTTAATTAGATGCGAAGTCCACCCCTTTTCCACAAGATTT
The DNA here is from genome assembly GCA_902591645.1 of uncultured Verrucomicrobiota bacterium. The sequence continues at coordinate 20,673 of CACJBM010000036.1, forward strand.
GGCAATACCGATAAACTGCTAACTTTAACCCTTGATTCGGGATTAATGACAATTTCAATAATACTCTTAGTGTCGAGAATTGCCGATACTTCTTTAGTAGTTTTCGCTCGTTCTAAGGCCCCCTTCTCTTTGTCCGTTAAGGGATTACCCACTACTTCTAAAGCATCACCAATTTGACGCGCATTTAATACTACTGGTTGATCATCATTCGCTAAAAGGGTTCCTCCAAAAAGAATCCCAAGAAACAATTTTAGTAATAATTTCATGTATATAGTTTTATTAAACACACACATGATGCCAATCATGAAATTAAATAGAGCTCCCAAATCAAGGGAAACTCG
>CACJBM010000037.1 GCA_902591645.1 uncultured Verrucomicrobiota bacterium
GCTCCATAGATTCCCTCACTACTCATCTCAAAGGACCCATTAATCTCGGTAAGACGAATCAATTCATTGTTTCCACTTGTTATACTTAAAGCACCATTGAAAACTCCTCCACTCACCTCACCTTCCAAGTCCTTCTCAAAAGTGAAGGCCCCACTGAGGCTCTGACCCGCTACCTCCAAGCTAAGATCATCACCCTCAAACTTCACATAAGGTCCCTCAGGCAAGTTCATTCCTTCCTCTATAATCGGTCCTTCCCTTTTCACATCATTGATCTTTAAATCCATGTGTCCGGAAAAACGGACCTCAGGCGCATTCACTTCGACTGTACCGGCTGCTTTCAACGCCACTCCGTCAGGCATCGATAACAGGGCGCCGGAACCTCCACGCAGCGTCACAAAATTACTCGTCCCGTCTCCGAATGAAGCCTCCACATTCGTTAATTCAAAATTTAACGAGTCATCCTCTTCTCCACCATCACTGGTGAAGCGACTCACAATAAAGTTCGCCTCCACTCTCTGACCCGCCACATCAATCTCTATCGGTGTCTCAAATCCTTTAATCTCATAAAAGGCCTCCTCAAACGTCGCCACCTGATCCTCCACAAAATGAACTGCTATGCTCTTTCCCTCCTCGCCAATTGACACTACCTGATCAATGACCTCTTCAAAGCTGTTATAACTAATTGATATCGGGCCACTCAGGGACAATGCGCTGATACCAACAACGGACACCTGACCCTCAGCTTCAAGCGCATATACCGCATCGTCTCCCTCTCCCTTCTTCACTAATCCTATCGTCGCGTCCGTGATCATCAGTCCGCGTGCTAATGGATTTAACTCTCCATCCTCCGTCCGCAATGAACCTTCTCCTATAAAGAGTGTCGTGTCCTCTGAACCAAAGACCTTGTACCCGTCCTGTGACTCGTAGGAAATATTACCTTCAATGGTCACTACTCCTCCGAGATTCAGTGAAGCTCCAATCAAGGATGCGGAAAATACTTTTTCAGGCCCACTAAATAAAACACTAAAGCTGTCCTCTCCGACAGATAACTCCTCATCAACCGCTGAACCCGTATTATTAAATCGAAGGACAAGAGTTCCTCCCGCTTTGAGGCTCGGCACATCCGCTACCAATTTAGCTTCGAGTGATCCGGCCACCCCTTCACTTGTCACTAGAATCGCACCAATTCCCTTCTCCAAGGTTCCGGCAGCTCCATTCACATCCACCGATGCCTCCACATTACTTGCCGCTACCTTCGTGACCCCGTCACTCTGCTCAAAGGCAAAATTACCACTCAGTTCAGCAGGCAAACCCCTTGACCTTAAATTTCCAAGTTCCGCCATTGCTTCAAATAAAGACACCCTCACAAATGAACCCGATTCAATATCAACGACCCCTAACGTTGGTGAAGCCGTAAAATTGACCGATTCAGAAAGTGTATTAACAATGACCTGCCCTGAATCGGCAGTAAAAAACATTCCGGGAATATCAATGTAAGGATCCTTAAACTCAAGAATCCCTGATGCTCCTCCAGTCTTGATAACTATTGCACCGGTAGCATCTGAAACACTAACAATTTCTTTATTCCCATCATTAAATGCTACTCCCACATGATCCGCAGTTGCCACGACAGAGCCGTCATCTTCCTGCCTGAACTGGAAATCACCAGTGAGCTTCTGCCCCGAAATCGATAGATCAACTCCTTGGCCATTTATAATGAACGTATCAGGCCCGGCCCGAATTAAAATCTCTGTTTCAGGCCATTGCGTTATGACTTTTCTATCTACGGGAACATCCTTAGTATTGACCTGAAGCTCAAAATCGCCAGAAGCCTCGATGCCAGGAACCTCAACACGGACAGTCCCAAGGACACTGGCCGATAAACCGGTTCGATCAAGTATCATTGCGCCTGAACCTTCGACAAGTCCCAGCTCGGCCCGATCTTCAGATCCGAAGTAAGCGGATACTCCCGAGGCTTCAACGATCACTTCAGAACCTCCGCCATCAAGACTAGATTCTTCGAAAACAAAGTCTCCACTCATTGACTGCCCAGAAACATCCAAAGTGACCCCTGAACCTGCTACTCGTGTGAAAGGGCCTTGGCTGACTGAGAAACTCTGTAATTCTCCATCAATAAAGAAGTTCTCATTTATTGCTGATCCCGTGCCATTATATTCAAAAATAAATTCGCCCGAAGTCTCTACACTTTCCGCAGAAATTACTAAATCTCCAGAAACGGAAGCGACTGTACTTTCCTGAAGAAGAAGCACATCTCCTTCACCATTCCTCAATGAGATTATTTCTTGATTCTCATCACCGAAATCAGTTTGGAAATTATCGAAATGAATTCTGTAATATCTTTCTTTGGTCGATTTTTGACGCTTGACTGAAACGTTACCAAACATTGTCTGCGCCCCAAGACTCATCGCCATGGCTTCACCCATGAACTCGAAGAAAGGGTCACCTTCTGAGCTCAGAGATTCAGACTTTTCAAAAGAAACGTCCACTGGATCATCTTTACCTGAAACTTCAATACTTTCAGATACACTATCACTGAAGGAATTTAATCGGACATGGACAGGGCCACTGAGCGAAGTCTCAGGGACACCAATTAGCTGAACCGTTCCAGTCGCATCCAGCGCATACTCTGCATCTTCACCTTCTCCGCTCTTCACTAATCCTATTGTCGCTCCTGATATGAGAAAACCCCTAGCTAATGGATTGTCCAAACCATTTTCCAGAACCATTGGACCATCACCAACGAACAGAGTCACATCAGAGGCCCCTAACACTTCATTTTCTCCAGAACTAGTGAAAGAAAAAGAACCTTCAATTGTTATTATATCATTAATATTAAGTTTAACTTCGGAGGCCAGAACGGTGAAATTTTTTCCTTGGGACGAATCAAATTTTATATCTAGATCGGTCCCGTTAACGGTGACAGTCTCATCGACAGCTTCTCCAGTATTATTGATTCTGAGTATTAAAGTAGCGCCCGCCTCAAGGCCTCCGACTGCTAAATCAAGTTCTCCTTCAAGAACGCCCGCGAGGCCCCCGTTCCCAATAATCATTGCACCACTCCCTTTAATGAATTCCCCATCAGCACCATTAACATCAACCTCAGACTCAATATCATTGAACCCAAGCATCAATTTACCGTCAGAAGATTCAAAGAAAAGATCACCGCTCAACTGTGCCAATGAATCGTCAGGACCATTAAGACCCTTTAGTCCTAGATCCACTCCACTAAAGGATGCCCGCACAAAGGGCCCTGCAGGCAGCTCTGATTCACCGTCATCAAGCGTCACTGGAAATTTTCTGGTATTAAATTCTACTAGGACCTGATCAGTTCTAATGCCTGATGAAAAGTCAGCGCCCGGGACATTGGCCACAAAGTTGGAAACGTTCATATGACCGTCCATACCAAACTCATCGAGTGATAATGATCCGTTACCATTAGTCAGGCTGAGGTAAGTTGAATCACCTCGTCCCATTGACAAGTCCACGTCATCAAGGCTCACATCCATGCCTCCGTCATCCTTGGAAGAAAACATAATGTTACCCTTTATGTTCTGGCCGGCAAGATTTAGGTTCACCTGACTCCCTCCAACTTCTATCACGGGTCCGGCCCTAATGCTCAGAGTCGACTCCATGAAAAAGGCCTGATTCACCGAATCTTCAAAGGTCTTTATTTTGACTTTGTAGAACCCCTCTGCTGATACATCAGGCAGTAGGAAATTAATCGACCCGTTAGCATCAACCGCTACACCTTTTGAATCAATCAATGCGGCGCCTCGATCAACATTAACTTCAATGTATTTACTGCTATCATCCCCAACAAGAACCTTAGCATTCATGATTGATATTCCTACCCTGTCAGATGGAGATGAAAGCGCCTGAATCATGAAATCACCGCTCAAGATTTGTGATCCGACTGAAATACGAACTCCTGCCCCCTTAATCGTCTCGGTTTCTGATGCGGAAACGTTTAATTCTAAGGAATTTCCACCAATAGTTAGCGAATGGTTCTGAGCAGATAGCGTATTATTAATTTTTGCAGAAAATAGTCCCTCCGCCTCAGCATCATCAACGTTGATTGTTATTACCGCCGAAAAGTCTGCAGCGATACCTGAACCATCAATTACCAGAGCCCCGGCTCCCTGATCCATAGAGACCAACTCCTTGGCTCCCAAATGAACTGTGCCATTTTCAACAGCAGCAAATAGCCTCGTGACATCCAATCCTGAACCCTTGCTAAGTTCTACCAAGAATGAAAAATCACCTGAAAAATCGCTATCATTACTGAATTGAACCTTAGAATTATTGGTTGAAACCTTAAGATAGTTCTCTCCCTCAAAACGGTAGATTTTATTATTAAATATATGATCAAGCGAGGATTCTCTGGAATTGAATTCAACTTCTGCCGACGAAACAATTAATTGAGCCTCTTTAAGGCCTTTGAAATTCATGCTCCCGGAAAAAGAAGCCGCGACGCCCTTATTATCCGCAAAGAGAACCCCATTCAAATCGGTCAATTCATAACTCACTCCTGAGTCCGAGCCTGCAATCGAACCGGAAAGGTCCAGTCTTTCCACCATCACCTCCACCTTATCAAGACTCTCTCCAGTAACGGCCGAACTGAGGACCACTTCGAGATCAGCTCTTACTGTTGAATTCAGTAAGTTAAATTCCGTATCAGAGAGGCTCGCCGAGAAGTAAGGCCCTTCAGGTAAATTATAGACAGTCTGGACTCCCTCCGAAATAAGGACTCCATTAAATGCTTCATCCGTAGTGTTTAACTTTAGACTAGAAATCCCACTCGCATTAAAATCAGCCACCGATAAATTAATTGTCCCGTCGAATGAACCTAAGTATCCGTCATTCAGGACATAAAAGAATCCTGTCACATCACCGACGTTGCCGGCCTGACCTGGAAGAGTAATATTGACTTTGGTTAACTCCACACGGACCTCCTTGAAGGACTCCTCAGAGGATCCGAGCGTCTCTTTTAAAAGTGCTCTATTTGCGTCCTCAGCAAGAGAAAAACTAATGGAACCACTGAATAATATTTCTCCCATCGACAAACTCAGATCTGACCCACTCAACTCGAATGTCCCAGATTCAATGCCGTTAATAGCAGCGCCAGTACCGTTGAATCTGAAAGTTGGTGCTAGTTGATTTTTATCCAGATTAATGGCGCTGGGGTCATCGCCTGATCCGATATCAAGGCCCGTAAACTCACCGGTGACACCTTCATCCGTTATATGAAATGCCGCGCTATCAGCTTCCATTTTGAAGATAGGGTCACCCTTAGTCGCACCAAATTTGGTCATGAGATCATTAATCTCGAAATGGAGGGCACCCTGACCATTAATAGTAGATCCAGATATTTTAATTTGCCCACTAACGTGAGCCGCACCCAAATCGGCAGAAAATGTCTCTGCCTCAATGAAAACGCCTTTGCCCTCATTCATTTCCAGATCAAATCCCGGCTCTGGTGATATCACTATAAGCGAGGATTCAGAGGAATTGACCCTCATTGACAAATCATCAACTATAATTTCCACATCTTGTTGATCTTTTTTATATGAGAAATCTCCTCCCATCTGACCAACAATTTGATCACTAGTGAGGACCATTGCCCCAGACAAGGACATCCCTGATGAGGCATCCTCGATCCCGTTCGAGGCTATTTTAATATTTTCCGCCTGAAACATGAGAACTTCCTCGCCATGAGTTCCACCACTGATCGGCTTACCATAAAACGCGCGCCCAGTATCAAGCTGCTCTGAAGTTGGAATAAGGGTGCCTGACCGGATCACGAAATCTCCTTCAATCACTTCTCCCGCTGTTTGCAGCTCAACTCCATTACCCGACAACGCAACGTAAGGACCGGCAGGAAGTAATTTATCACTTAATGAAACACTCTCCTGACCACTGTTGAACTCGAGTCCAAATTGACCATTTAAGTCAAAAGAAGGCAGCCCTGATTTAAATAGGGTAGAGCCAACGTTAACATTTCCATAAACCTTATCATCCTCTAGGAAGAATTCCCCTTTAGCATTATTTAGTCCAAGTTCAGCAGTGCCTGCGGAAAAACGAACAGAAAACTCCTCAAGAGACACCCCTATTTTACTTCCATCTAATCTGATTACCGCACTAGACTTTAATTCCTGCTCCCCAATTCCAATCGACATCTGAGCCACATTCACCTCTAGGCTCTGGGCCCCTTCCCCAAAATTAAATCTGACCCCTGAGCCATCAGCTTCTTTGGAGATCGTTTGATCAATTTTCAGATTGGTCTCATTTAACTCTAACCTTCCTGCCCCGGAAACTGTAGCTTCCCCAATATTTTCAGCGCCAAAATTTCCAGATGCTATCACAACATATTTACCCTTATTTTCACCTTCTCCCACAAAACGGATCACCGAAATCTCGGCATCTTGAACATAGAAACCGGTAAAATCCAATTCCCTCGCCCAAGCATCATTTGAATTGTTTTCTGCCGACAAAAACAATTCGAACTCATCCCCAATCAATGTTTCAACCTCATACTCATCACCATCACCATCACCATCAACATTAACATCAATCACATCCTTCTGCCAATCCAATGCCCCTCTGATTTGAAGTCGGTCCCCAATTTTTAAATATGAGGCTTCAGTTTTCACTTTAAAATAATTTGCCGACGATTCCTGATCGCTAAATTCCAAATCAATGTTCCCGCCTTGGAATGGAATGACACGATCGACCTCAGATAGAGTAGTGTTTGCTTTAACACTCAATCGAGCCCCTGCAGAGAAATTTTCATTCGCAAGGTTCGCCGATCCGAACAACTGCATCGCCACACCGTTAACGTCAGCCAAAATCACACCCGATCCGTCGGACAAGCTTAAATTCTCTGCCTCTATCGATATTCCTGAAAAGGCAAAAATATACTCATGGCCGGAGAATTGTGATTCAGAGGCATGAAATTCAAATTTGCCTCGGGCAGGCAAATCAGCCAAAGTCATTGAGGAATTTGCATTGCTAGTGTCACCTGAAATTAGAAAACGCCTGTTTCCAAATCCATCATCAACATAATCCACGTCGACATTCATTTGAGGAATTGTAAGGCCATTAAAATTTGATTTTATCAGAGCCCCCGCGAAATCAATGGCAAGATCCTTGTTCGAATCGATTTGAATTTTTCCATTAATCTCTTCCAAAGCAACGTCAGTCCTTGGCGAATCAGAGAAAATAATTTCACCGTCACTAACAACTAATGACAACCCCTCAGAATTTTGTTGATTCAAATAAACACCAAGACTCAGCTCCATCGCTACCTCATCGGAGCGCATAAAAATCTCTTCACCTATTATCTGAGCCGAATCCTGTTCAAGATTATTGACATCTCTAGACAATCCTCCAGCTTCCAAAGTTAGATTATCAATTCTTTCATCTAATTGATTCCAAGAAACCCGAACACTTACCTCTCGGTCATTCTCATCATCAAATGAAGTGAGATTTAAATCCGAACCGTAGCTATTTAACTTTCCTTCCCCGGTTATTGCAAAACCTCCAATATCACGATCAAATAGAACCGCAATATTTGCCCGAGAAACTCTTATCCCCGCCTCATCTCCAGTAAATATCGAATCATTGGCAGTTGGTCCCATGAATAATGAACCGTTTTCAAGGAGCATGTATGCATAGTCCCCATTGTGTCCTGATGAAAAGAACCCACTCAATTCAACGGAACCGATTAAAATGCTACCATAAAAGCTCTTCTCTGATATCTCCTCTAAGTTCTTGTTCCCTTCCAGAACATTCTCAAAGAGCTGATTCAACAACACTTCACCCGTATCAATTTTAATGACTTCTTGGTTCGGATTAGCCTCAAAATTAATGACAGCATCGGCAACTGAAGTGTCGACGACTCTGAGCTTGTAGGAGCTATTATCCAATAAAGGTAATAGGACCAGTCCTTCTCCAAGGTCAAGCCCCTCGATCTGCGAGAAGTCCCCGAATGACTCACCAAATGTCATGAATTCAAACTCATCACCGGCTTGAGGAGTAAATGAATCCGATAAACTAATCTCTAACTTACCTCCCAGTTCAGCATTTTCATCAATCACTATACGATCGAATTCATGCTCATCAGTTCCTTCAATTTCCAACTCAAGGACTCCTGAGTCCTCATACGTCACCTCTATAGCTTGGAAAATACCTGGACTGTAACCAGGGGAAAGTACTCCCTCGTTAATGAGGTGGCCCGGTATATTTCCGGACCCCTTAAGGACAACGTTCTCACTAACATAAAACAAACCATCGTCACTAACTTCAGCAGTCCCATTCAGTTCAAGAACTTCTGATTTATCAGAAGTCGATTCACTCCAGTCAACTAGTTCGGCTTGGGAAAAAATAGAATCCTCATTAGCGCCATCAGCTGGCTCTTCGTCATTACTCCGCTCAACAATAAATTCTTTCGGGTGGGCAGAATCATCTGTGAAAAGATCATTGTCTAAAACATCATAACCCGGTTCAATTTGCTCAATAGGAGCATCTATTGGTGCAGCAGATAAAAGAATCTTTGGCTCAAGTTGTTCAACACAAAAAATGTTTTTATCCGCCCAATCTTGATAGACTGGACCATCACCCAAATCAGCACTGGAGGGGACATCAGACAAGTCCTCAATTCAACTAAAAAAAGCATTAAATCACAAGCTTAAAGCCCTCCCAAACCAGCCTAAATCGAATTGAAAAAAGTAAGATTTGAGAATGTTGAAATCCCAATTATCCCTTGAAAATCAACGATCCCCAGCAAAACCAAGGCCCGACCTCATCTTCTCTTCATTATCAGAGACAGATTTGCGTCTGGAGCGGTCCAAATTTTCAGCTCTGAGTTGAGCTAAAAACATCAAAAAATGGAGAATATAACTTCGTTTTCCTCGAGCGGAATTCTTCAACAAAAGCCATCTACAAATATGAAGAATCGTTGATGGTAAGTTTTTTGAAAACAAATCATCCGTCACGGAATAGAATGCCGATGTACTGCCAGGATCTCCCTGCCTAGCAGCACGTCCAAATAATTGACGGTCAACTCTCCTACTCTCATGAGGTTCAGTTGCCATCACATGAATGCCACCCAAATCTTTTACCCCATGACCAAGTTCAATGTCAGTTCCCCTGCCCGCCATATTAGTTGCAATGGTCAATCGTTTCAATTTGCCTGCCTCAGAAATAATCCTAGCCTCCTCATTTAATTTTCGAGCATTCAAGACATGGCAATCTATGTCATTATCTTTAAACAAATCATTTAACCTCTCACTGGCTTTCACGCTTCGAGTACCGATCAGAACTGGCTGCCCAGTACCAATCCTTGATTTAATACTCTCCAGGACCGCCTTTTCTTTTTCCTTTAATGAATCAAAAAATAACGTCTTCTCGTGCTGCCTAATATTCGGTTTATTCCTCGGTATTTTAACTACAGGCATTCCATAAATATGCCAAATCTCATTTGAAATCTCTCTCGCTGTTCCGGTAGCGCCAGAAAGATTACCGTATTTTTTAAAGAATGATTGAAAACTGATCTGGGCAACTGTTTGGGTTGGATTTGTGATTTCCACACCCTCCTTTGCCTCAACCATCTGGTGCAGCCCCATTTTCCAACTCCTGTTTGGCATTGGTCTACCTGTAGATTCATCAACTATGACAACTTTATCATCCTCGATGATGTACTGCTCTCCAAGCTTAAAGAAATATTTGGCCTCGAGAGCCAATTGAACCATATGGGATCTTCTCTTCTGACATTTCCATATGGGAATATCAGGAAATTCAATCCCATGAAGCATTCGTTTCCGAGCCACAGGCAATAACTTAATTGAACGGGACCGGCTCATAATCAAATAATCGACTCCCTCACTCATCTCATCAGCTATAGCCAATGCTGCATTACACACTTCAGATAAATCATAGTCTCCCTGATCTTGACTAATAATTAATGGAGTAACGGCTTCATCGATCAAACAATTATCAGCTTCATCAATAAATGCTCTATGCAATCCACGTTGCATCGTTCTAGGCTGTTCGCCTTGAATGAAATTCAATAGAAAATGCCGCTTTGCTGATCTTCCCCAGTCATCCAAAGTTATCTTATCCCTGAGATAGTCTGCCGCGACTTCTTTTGCCGTCGTATATGTGACCATCGATCCATACGCTTTTCGACGGTCCGGGGGCGAGCTGTCTCCAACGACGTGAGAAAAAGTCACTCCGAGCATTCCGAAGAGTGGCTTCATTAGTTTTGCGTCTCGGGAAGCCAGATAATCATTAGCTGTTATCACGTGAACAGGATCTCCTGACCACGACGACAGTGCTGCTGCCATTGCTATTGAAAGAGTTTTACCCTCACCCGTATCCAACTCAGCAAGATAGCCCTTAGAAAGAGCAATGACCGCAAGTATTTGAACGGGAAAAGGAGTCATTCCAAGCTCTCTCCTAGAAGCTTCATAAACCAAAGCCAAACTCATCGCGCTCAGTTCGCCCGGACTTTCTTGCTTAAGTGTAAAAAGATTCTTCTGATATTTTATTTTATGCTTAAGAGTCGAATCAGATTCATCTGAAAGCTCATCCGCAATCATTATACAGTCATCAACTAGACCCTGCATCTTTCCAACGACTGAACTCCTTCGTTTCCACCTGCCAACTACTCCCCTCAGAGCAAAGCCTGTACCCTTTGCCTCTTCATTTGATTCTTTTTCAAAAAAGATTTTATTATATTCACTAGGTAATGAATTCATTACAAACGGTATTCTCTCTGAAATAATTGCCTCAACCTCAGAGTCAGTTGTGACCACAATGGTGCATCAGGGATCGGAAAACGCGCCACCCCAGTCTGGCCATGGTTCGGAATAACTTCACCAGAAACAACGAGCTGTCCTCTGATCTCGAAAAAGGGCTCAGCACTGACTGCACCGGACCTGTCACCCGTTTTGACAGCAATTTGACCACCTCCCATATACCCAAGAGATGCAGATGGCAATTGGCTCTGATCAGACGGAATAGCATTCAAATCTACTAATTTGGATGAACTTTGATATTGTCCCCTGAGCCTTACCTCTGCCTCTTTCGGCTCATCCCCAAAAATTTTTCCTACATCCCGTTGATTAACCACGGCAAAGAATTCGAATCTATCCTGACCCTTCACATGCCCAATGTTCGTTCCCTTAGAGATAACGTTATTTTTATATTCCTCTAAAGAATCAGCAAACCAAATACCTGAAGTGGGTGCTCTAACGCTTAACGATTCAATATTAGTTTTAAGATTTTTTTTCCTTATCTCTAAGGACTCATAGTATGACTTCAGGCTTTCTAGCTGCGTGCCCTGTGATGATCTTTCTTTTCTCATAATCAGATCTACCCTTTGCAACTCTGAATCGATGATTCCCATCTCCTCAGAAAGTGACTCATTCTCTAGGATTACTAATACTTGCCCCTCCTTAACCATTGATCCACTAGGAGAGACAATGCCTGCGAGTTGTCCTGATACTGATGCATAGACGTTCTGATGCGGTGAAGCCTTAACGATTCCATCAGAACGAAAATAATTCGGAAAAGGAACCAAAGTTAAAAAAGCCACTAGTGCGCCAATAGCCGCAAATGATAATAATATGGATCGTGCCCTGACGTTCATAAGTTTCGGACTAAAAAATAAATACTTTAGGCCCTTTATGAAAGGAAGAAACGCCCACATGAAAGCAAAGACAATGGCCAAAATAGCACCTATTATTAAGAACTTTTTTGAAACAAACAAAAGTATACCCATCATGAGAAAAAAACGGTAAATCCAGCTGCTAATAAAATAAAAAGTGAAGCCAACAGCCTCGCCTCTGGTCTCTGCTGGGCATGGACCTGACTGCAATCTGAAAAAATATTTCTCAACCCAGTATCGCATCAGCTGTTGAGATCTTCCCTGTAAATTGGGAGTCTCTATGAGATCACATAGGATATGGTAACCATCAAATCTGAGCAAAGGGTTCAAATTAAAAAGTATTGTGGATACTGATGCCGTAATGACAATGTTGTAGCAAATCCTTGCGAGTGCTCCATCTGCAATGTTGGCCCAAATGATCAGAGCCACTGAAGCCACAAAAAATTCCACCACGACTCCAGCAATACCAACGATAGCCCTTTTATATTTCTGAGATAAAGCATAGCTGGCCGATACATCGACAAATGGTAGAGGACTAAAAACTAGAAACATGATTCCCATCTGAGGGACTTCACAATGGTAACGTCTACACGCATACGCATGACCGAATTCGTGTAGGGCCTTTGTGAAAATTATACTTAAATAAAGATAGGGAAGATTTGATAAGCTCAGAATGCTATTTGCGGTGTCACTGAACCTGCCCCATTCTGCGAACAGCGCTGATATTCCGATAAAGAGAAAAATCATCCAAATCAAAAAACCAAAAGGCTTAAAGCACCATGAGAAAAGGTGAATCGATTTACGAAGAAATGGGTCAGGATTCCACAACGGAATCTTGAGAAACAAAAGACTCGAAAACAATTGCTTACGTTGCTGCGCTTTTTGTTTGTCTTGAGCGGCTAATAAAAATTCAATGTTAACCGACTTCTGGCTCTTTAATAGACCATTGCTATAAAGCTGAGAAAGGACCTGTATAACGTCACCTTGTCCAGGAGCCTCAGCCGGATTTTCATTCAATGCCTTCTCCCAAGCCTCTTCAACATTATTGGAACCATCCAAATAACAAATAAATTTATATGTGACTTCCCTTATTCGAAAAAAACGGTGACCAAATTTATCACAAACCACATACCAAAATTCACCCCTGTACCTTTGCCTTATCAGGTCCACGCTAGGCATAAGATTAAGCTTCAAGCCCCTCACTCGATACCATGAATCATCAAATACTGAATTCGGATTCATACTATTCCACACCTAAAGCCACAGCTTCATCCTAATAAATTCTATCGTCCGATGAAGGTACACCCAAGCCGCGGACCTTTTCCCTATATAAATCTTACAAATCCCACTCATCCCTGGCCTCCACCATTCTTCTGGATCACTTCCGATCATGGCCCTTACTCTGAAATATGTCCCTTGCTCTTGAACAACTGCCACTGGTTCAAAATTATCAATTCGAACCTCATAAGTCCTTTCAGGATGACTCGTGTAAGCCAACTCTCCCTCCATTCCTTTCTTAATAAAATGCACGTCACGTTCATCAACTTGAAGCTCACCAAAAGTATCGACAAGTTGAATTACTCTGAGAAGAGGCTCCCCGGGCTTGACAGGGGATGACGGTCTATCCTGTAAGTCTCCCTCCACAATTACGCCATCAAATGGAGCCGATATCAAAGCCTTATCCAATTGATAATCCAACAATTTTATTTGAGCGTCTGCTTTTTTCACAGAGAGCTGAGCTAATCTCATGTCAGTCAATTTACCTTCAGCCTCATATCGTCTAACATCATTCGTTTGACTTTCTTTCTCTGCGATACTCTGTGCCCTCTTCATTAGCATCTCTTTCTGATCAAGAGAAACGAGAACATCTCCCTCTTTAACAATATCTCCTACTTTGAAATGGACTTTTTCAATGTAACCAGCTACTGGGGCCGTCAGTACTGCAGAAGCTTCAGTTCTCAGAACGAACGGAGCCTTAACTTTATGATTAATAGGGATTATACAGGAAGCAATAAGAGAAACTAACAGTATACAGATAAAGAATTTCAGACCCGTATAACTATAGCCAAGCATACCAGCCACTTTTTTTCTCACCTTTCTCCATGCCCTCTTCCCGAACCATCCTGAAATAGAATGTAACGATTCCAATCGAGGCGCAATCAAATCCATGAAGACTCGGAGAAGGCCAATATGAGCTTCATCAAAAGGGTTATCTTCATCATCATACTCAACAGTAACCACACCAATGATCTCATCATCAGATCGAAGAGGCACTGAAATGACGGTACAGTTGCCACTAGATTGTGAGTAAGATTTATGCTGCTGATTAATCAGTCCTGATCCAGAATCAGGAAAAACAATTTCGGACTTCTGAGTCATTGACTCATCCATTAGGCGAGCCAAAGCGCCTACCTTTTCTGTGTCACTTCTTACATTTCCACCATGATTAGTCGCTTTAACCTTAATTTTTCCCTTCTCATTCCATCCGAGTGAAACTCGCATAGCATTAAATTGAGTAACAAGTTCATTGCATATCCGCATCGAAGCCTCTTCGAAACTTTTCGATTCTCCAACAATGAGACCAAGATCAAGGACCCTAGAGGCTTGGCCCAAACTCTCTGACTTAAGTTCTGAGTCTCTGGAAAACCTGAAAGCACTTAAACATGCGAGCACTGATGACCTAATAAGATACAACGAATCGTCATCTATAGATTCAGACATGCGCATCACCCCGATTCCCTTCAATCCACTAGCTGAGTCCAATGGCAGCAGATACCAAAATGAATCTTCTAATTCTACATCAAAAATTTTATCGTTAGACTCATGACTTGAAATTCTCTTCCTGACTATTTCGGGCAAGTCGATTACCTGGGCTGATTCACTCTTTCCCAACAATAAAACTTTTCCTTGGTCATCCTTATGAAAGAAGTAAACATCCCGACAATGCCTGTAAGAGGACAGTTCATTACACAAACGGCTCCAGAACAGCTTTGGCTCAATTCCTTTCTCTAGGATACGACTCGTGTTCAAGGCAAAAAGATCGTAAATATTTATGATTCTGTCGGAACCTTCATCCGGACCCGGACACCCGGTTTGATTTTTGCTTCACTATTATCAAACTCAAATCTTACCCGGAAAAGCCCACTCCTCGAATCAACTTGAGGATCAATGAACTTCAATTTGGCCTTGCCTTGACTGAATTTTTTTACTTCAGGAAATTCCACAACGACTTCATCACCCACTTCAAATTGATCAAGGAAGTTAGTGGTAAGAAAAAAAACTAACTTTAGACTGCTCGAATCAATTAATTCAAATAGAGCTTTGACCTTTTCCGCAGATTCTCCCGGATCAATTAATCGATAAACAATGTCCCCATCTGATGGAGACTTAATTAACCTTTCTGAGATATCATTCAATGCCAATTCTTTATCCACTTCAAAACTTCCAAGTTCGGCCTTTTTTTCCAAATAACTGGCTCGGCTCTCGATTTTCTTTGCATAAAGATCCTCAACCGCTTCAAATTCAAAACGCGCCTTAGTAATCAAATGCTCCAACTTCTTTACCGCGAGTTCCTGCCTTTGTGATAACAACTTTGCAAGGACATCTCCCTTCACAACAGTGTCACCCTCTTCAACGAAGACCTCTTCGACAACTTCTTCCACTGGAGAACTGATAGTGATTCTCTCCTTAGCCTGAGCCGTTCCCTCAACCCAAATATCTTCAGCTAATGAAGGACTCAGCGTCAGGAAAACACACAAAATAAAATTAAAATGCTTAATCATTATAATGAAAATGAAAACGTTAAATCTATTGGATTAATTGATGATCAATTCCAAGCCTCTCAAAAACTTGGCCAGATGAAATCCATAATGATATAATTGATTTACTCAGCAAGCCTCGTGCCTCCACTGCCCTTATTTGAGCCGCCCCTAACATTTGTTGCTGTTCAACTAATCGATAAACATCCCCGACACCCTTATCTATTAGCGCCTGTTCCTGCTCGAGCCTTTCTTCTGCCAACTCCATCGCTTTATTTGCTGTCGTTAAACGTTGTTTGGAACTCTCAAAACGTTCATAGGCAGTGTCCATTTCTAAGACTATTAATTTAGCTGCTTTTTGCTTCTCAATTTTTGCCTTCATTAGCTGATTGCGAGCAACTTCTAATCCAGCTCTCCGAGCTTTCTTATCTAAAATCATCTTAAAATTTAGACCCACTGACCATTCCATGCCCTGCCTATTAAATGATTCTGTGTATGCATCCGTTCCATTGTCAGAAAGACCATAGGCCCCATAACTTCCCGATAAGTTGAGTAAAGAACGGGCCTCATCCTTAGCTCTGATCACATTCAGTTCTGAGGATCTGATCAACTTATCAAAATAAAGAAGATCAGTTCTTTTTTCCAGAGCCATCTCTGTAAGCTTTTCTTTGCTTGAAATATTATCCCCGTTAAAAAATTGTCCTAACGGTTTAAATTCAACGGCCCCTTTATTCGCAGGAGGAAGGTCAATTAGCTCAAACAATTTATTGAGCCTTTCAACTTTCGTGGCAGTAGATCCAATGAAATCATCTTTGCGTTGAAAAACCGCGAGTTCAGCTGTGGTCACATCAATTTGAACTCCCTTCTCACTTGCTAAAAGTTCTTTATTTTTCTCAAGTAAAGACTCAGCAAGTCCAATATTCTCCTGCCTAATCTTAAGTATTTCTTCGATGGCAATGACATCAGTGTAACGTGATGCAGTTTCCGCTATCAAGTTAATGGCTTTAATTTCGGCCAGATATTGAGTGGCCTCAACGCGGTTCTGGGCAATGTCAATCTGTGCCCGGTTAGCCTCTCTCCCAAAGCCCTTTAATATTGGCTGCATTAGCGTCAGGCCAGTGAATGATTCATATTCGGGTGAGTACAGAGAAGATGCTGATGTCCTATTGAGTGTATTCTCGAGACGATTGAAAGTGGAAGAAATCTCGAAAGTAGAACCGGTTTGAAATTTCTTTTTTAAACCTTCTTTTGCTATGAAGTTCTTGTCGGTAAAAATCCTCGCTGAATTTCCTGGAAAAGAGATACCACCAACGGCTATAAATTCCCTCGTGTTTTGTGGCTTGTCCCTATCTTCATAACGAGACATCGTCTCTAATCCCCATGCAAATTCACCCTTTTCCTTGGCTAGTTGATTTTTACTAACCTCAACATTAATCCTCTCAGATAGCATATCAGGATTTTTCTTGAGAGCTTGTATTATACTGCCATTTAAACTTAGGCGTTCTTGAACTTTGGCATCCTCAGCAAAGGCTTCGAGCCCAATCATAAGCAGTATGAATAATTGAACACTTCGAACGAAAATCATAAATTTTTGGGGGTATTTTGATTTATTTTTAATTATTTTGCAGAAATATTGTTTTTATCAGAAAAACTCTTAAAAGTAGAGATATTTTTAAAAACTTTGTTATTTTTATCAACATCCCAAAAGCGCCGTTTAAAACCCTAAAATCAGGCCTTCATACGACTCAAAATTACAATAAAACTAGATGACTAAATTTATAGCAATTGCGATTCTGCTTTGGTCCATTTCGAGCTGCTCAAAAAATAACAGCACAGAACAAACACCCGAACCTTCAACAAACTCATCATCCGCAAACAGATCCAAGTTCAGACTAATTGTTAATAATAATGTTGTTGTCGGTCATGAGGGAAATATCACAGCCCTCACTATACCCAGCAAGCTTAAGGAAAAAAATATCCAGGCAATAGCGGATGGGGCCTTAAGCAAAAACATATCTTTGCAGAGCGTGATTCTCCCCCCAACCCTTGAGCTAATAGGAAGAGGTGCTTTCTCAGAATGTGAGTCCTTAAAATCCATATCCATACCAAGCAACGTACGGTTCATAGGAAAAGCACCCTTCGCAGCTTGTGGATCATTAATAGAAATTAAAGTTGGCCCGGACAATTCAAAATTCTCAGATATAGATGGAGTACTTTTTGACAAAGAAATCGAAACTTTGATACAAGTTCCTGCCGGCAAGTCCGGAAACTATATAATTGTTGATACAGTAACTCTCATTGATGAATCCGCATTCGCGGAATGCATTAGAATCGAGTCCATTGTGATTCCGGACACCGTCACTAAAATTTCTAAAACTGCATTCGCAGGCTGCAAAGGAATCAAAGAAATTAAACTGCCTAACTCCTTAAAAAGTATATCTCAGGGAACGTTTGTCGGGTGTTCGAACTTAAGACAAATAACAATACCTGAAAGTGTTACTGCGATAGAAGATGGTGCATTTGCTCATTGCTCAAACCTTGTTTCGGTAACTTTTAAAGGCTCTCCTCCATTAACGGGAAAAGCTGTTTTTACGGGCAGTGAACCGACAGTCTATGCACCCGCAAACAAAGGGTGGTCTGAATCTTATATGAATCTTAAGACTGTGATAATTAATAATTAACTATCACCACTTATATATAAGAGACAGATAGAATTCCCCGTCCCCATTATCAACGCGCCGAATGGGATTTTCCAATTCACTCAGGGCCCATCCATATTCTAATTTAAGGAGAAGAGAATCTTTATAGTTCGCTCCCAAACTTAGCCCTGCTGACCATAATTTATCATCATTCTCAAAAAATAGTGGGTCACTGTTTTGAACTATCCCAATGTCAGTGAACCATCCTAAAGTAAGATCCAGTTGAGTAAAATCACCAACAAACCTTGGGCTTAAAACCTTCGAACGATGATCTGAAGCCTCTCTAGATAAATCCATGACCCTGGGTATGTGGAAATTGTAATCAAATTTCAGGTAAGCATTAGAATCACCCGAAGCAGATGCTACAGGATATCCTCGGACACTGTTATGGCCTCCAATCACACCAAGGAAACTTGGCGGGAGCCGTGACCCAAGACTCGAAGAAGCCGAACCAACTAGCTCTATTTCATGTGCCCTCTTATTATCATTTCCCAGAAACCTATCAATGTATGTCCGGTATAACCCATAAATACTTGCTGTTACAAAATCATTATCGGCATTGACTCTTCCGAGTCTCTGAAGGTCCTGCTTTTCTGGAGTCCCAACAGTGTCAGGTAAATTACCTTCAATTTTCGCTCCGAAAAGGAAACTGGTATCAGTTCCCATTTTTGAATATTTTAAACCTAAAGATGGAAGAAGGTATTGTGCTTGGCCCTCAGCAACACCGACTCCCGTCTGGTCCTGTTCAACATCAAGGATTCTTAAAGATGCAAAGCCATCAAGATACGCCCCACTGTAGGTTCCGATAGTTCGTTCATAAGTCGCATTCGCAGAAATACTTTGCCCTTCAAAATCAATACCAGTTGCTCCTAAACCAACATCCTGCGCTGTGTAATTACTATAATGCGATGAAAGCTTAATTCTATTAGATGAAGTTAAATCAAGAGGAATGGTATATTCAGCACCTACAAAAGAGGACTCTCCTTCAAGGGTCGTCAATGCTTTGATATTTAAATGGTCATCCGGAGCAATTAGGTTCCATGCATCGATAGAACCAGAAACCCTGTAATTGCCGGTACGTTCAGACCCATAATTATCAAGTTTTGACTTAATCACAGTCTCTTCTTTTTGCTGAACGCGATACTCGAGAACAATCTCATCATTTTCCGGGACAAGAACAGGCTGAATATGCTGACGACTAAATCGATTCATTGACCCCAAAGAAGCATCCAACTTCTTGCTATCTATAATTTCGCCCTCTACAAGCGGAACTACTTCTTCTATTCTTTTGATTTTACGATTCAACAATCTTCCCCTGATCCTATCCGTCACAATACGCATCTTGGAGATTTTCCCCTCCACTATCTTAATCGACAAACCTTTACCCGAACGAGAAGCATAGAAAGCGTCTTTAGTTACTACTGCCCTAGTTGCAGGAATTCCTATCTCCTGATAATGGGCGCTAATCTCACGCAGAATTTGAGAAACTGCCTCAGGAGATAAACTCGTTGGTTTAATGTCTGATATTAAATAGTCTCTTCCTGCAGGACTAGGATACAACCTTCCATCCTGTTCATTGAAGCGAACCGAAATCTCAGAGAGCGTATATTTAGATAGGGATACGTTTCCTTCAAAACTAATGGAATCAGAAGATCCAGAAACCTCTTCAGACATTACAGGCCTGAGCAGGCATGCGAATGCCGCAAATAAGATCAATGCTCTATATTTATTAGAATTCATTCAATCAGACCCGTTAATCACTCTTTAAATAATACTTCAACAACTCTTCAGTTCGTTCACGGTTGTTTGCTTTTTCCATCTCCTCAATAATGGAATTTCTTTTAGAATCTTGGATCAAACTCCAATCACAAATCTCATATATCCTATATAAAATTGTATCAGTTATTGGAACTGGTTCATCTAACTGTTCTAAGCCAAACAATCCAACATGATTCGAATTCCAAATGGGATGATCAAATTCCGAGAAGA
Organism: uncultured Verrucomicrobiota bacterium; assembly: GCA_902591645.1. The sequence goes on from CACJBM010000037.1 coordinate 20,136, forward strand.
TTGATGGTAATCCGGGATAGGGTAGAATTTCCAAGGATCCCGGGATGAATATGAATCTGTAATTATTTGAATCAAAACCATTCACTCCAGATAAAGCACTATCGGCCACAAATTCATCAGGATAAAAACCCTTAGGACTTGCAGGATCAGTTGCAGCACCACTTGAACTGTAAGTGTTAATGAGAGTTAATTCTTCGGTATTAGGCAATGGATCGGTCAATGCAAAAGCCGACTGATCAATCTCGAAAGCCTCTCCGGAAAAACGTACTTGATCATCAATAACAACTACAGAATCCCGGCGGTTAATACTTAAATCACCGGAAACGTAAGTAATATCATAGTTACTCTCAAGGAACCCATCCCCGTCCCCGTCGGTTCCCGTGACCGGGCTAAAGATTTGAATCTCATCCGCATACGTTCCCACGTCCGAATCCGTTGATGCATCCTTGTCTGCGGCGCTTGCAATCGAAACATTTGTTATCACCTCACCGTTCGGTAGGACCGAATCCCCGTCCTTATCAAGTGTAGTGAACGCCGTATCGTCCAGTTTAAGAACATCTCCGTAGATCTTTTCCTGATCACTTGCTGTCAGTGTAATCGCACGGCGGTTAATACTTAAATCACCGGAAACATAACTGATGTCGTAGTTCTCCTGATCAAATCCTTTCGAACCCGTCAACGTTTTATCTCCAGTCGATGTCGGGGTAATTGAAATATTACCTTCATATGTTCCCACATCCGAATCCGTCGACGCGTCCACTCCA
>CACJBM010000038.1 GCA_902591645.1 uncultured Verrucomicrobiota bacterium
ATCCGGGGAGCTGAGGAAGCCCCAAAAGGAAACAATGGGCAATATCAGGGAGACTATTACGGAATGTTATTGGCCATGGAGGAATTCGATGTTCGATTCCTTGATGCCCATAATCTTAAAAAAGGAAATCTATACAAACTCATAAGTGGACGAACTGATGGAGTGTCAGTGAGGCGTTATCTAGCGAGAGAAGGTGTCGATGACGGATCTGATTTTAAAAATATAATATTTCAATTAAAACCAAACAAATCAGATGATTGGTTGAATCAGCATGTGAACTATAATTCTTGGAACCATTATCATGCTATCGTAGATGCGGTGCGCCATTATGATGTACAACCAAATACAAGTGAGCATCTAAAAAATCGTGCATTTTATTTTGAACCCTCAGAAGAAACAAATTATGGAAGACTCTGGGTCTTGCCTTGGGATTCAGACACTAGCTGGGGACCAAACTGGAACGGCGGCGTCGGCTTTGTCAAACAAGCCATTTATGGGACGAACCCTCCAAGACCCGAATTCGATCTCGAGTACCGTAATGTTGTCAGAGAGATACGAGACCTGATTTGGACAGAAGAACAAATCAATTTACTTCTCGACCCTCTCGCTGCACGAATCTCTGGTCTAGTTAATGCTGACCGTGATCGATGGATAGGTGCTAGCGGAGGCAGCGAAAGCCCTCCTCCCATAGAAAACGTAATTAATGATATGAAAAAGTTCGCATTCATTGGGGGGTCTTGGGTAGGAGGAAACGATGGGAATATGGCTTCCATTTCCAGGGACAGTGGGACATCAGGAAGATCAGGACGGGATGCTTATCTTGATGCGCTTGGCTCCGATTCCTTAATACCAAGAAAACCTACAATCGCATATGGAGGCATAGATAACTATCCACAAGGCGGACTGAAATTCGAAAGCTCCAATTTCTCAGACCCTAATGGTACTGGAAGTTTTAGAGCAATGGAATGGAGAATCGCCGAGATAAGTCAAGGCAAGACTAATTTCATGAATACCGGATCTGAATGGAAATATCTTGATAATGGGATCGATCAAGAAAATGCATGGAAGGAAATAGACTATGATGATGGTGGTTGGTCCTCTGGGAAAACTCCGGCTGGGTTTGGCAGTATCCTGCAAACTCAAATAGTAACAACTCTAGACTTTGGTTCCCAAACTTCAAATAAACACCCCACTTACTATTTCAGAAAAACAATCAACATTGATGATCCTGATCAGTTCAGTCATTTCGTTTTCAACATGCACGTTGATGATGCAGCAATCGTATATGTTAATGGACAAGAAATTATAAGAGACGGGTTCTCGGACAGTGACATTGTAAGTTATAATACTTACGCTCCATCAGGAGGAAAAGAAGGCGTCTTCGATGCTTTTGAAATTCCTGCAAATGCGTTCTCAGCAGGCACAAACTTGATTGCCGTCGAACTACATAACCAGTCACCAGGAAGCAGTGATCTAGTTTTTGACATGTCTATTACCGCTGATGCTTCAATACTGGAACCAAAATTCGAATGGAATGCCAATTGGGAGTCTGGTGAAATCAAAACGTTTTCTTCTGAAGTCACCCCCCCAGCTAATGCAGTGAGAGTTGGAAAAACATATAGAGCAAGAGTGCGTCATATGGATAATACAAACCGTTGGAGCCATTGGTCCGAACCTACTGAGTTCACAGTCACTGAACCCGATCTGTCTCCATGGTCCAACTTAGTGATAAGTGAAATAATGTACAATCCCTCCCAACCCAGCATTTCTGAATTGAATGCCATGCCTGAACTCAACAATAACGACTTCGAATGGATAGAATTCCAAAACATTGGTTCAGTTTCAATAGACCTTGAAGAATTACGATTTACAAAGGGAATCGAATTTGATTTCTCAGTCAGCTCAACAAAAAAAATAGAGCCGGGAGAAAGATTACTTCTCGTGGCTAATAATGCGGCGTTCAATCTTCGTTACGGCCATCCTTCGACACCACAATTCATAGTAGGAACTTTCTCAAAGAATCTGTCCGACTCAGGAGAACGAATAAAACTAAGCTTTGGAGCAGGGACTCCAGTTATTGATTTTACTTATGATGACTCCTCTCCCTGGCCAGAAGGCGCTGACGGCGCCGGGTTCAGCCTTGAATTGATTTCTCCAGACTCCAATCCGGACCACAATGAGGCAAAGAATTGGCAGCTAAGTTCGGTAATTGGCGGATCTCCGGGTAAAGAAGGTGTTGTTGTTGAAGGGCAAACATTTGTAAGTTGGTCAGCGGAGAATGGGGGCATTGAGCCTAACTCGGACGCTGACAATGACGGCCGCAGTGCATTAGTTGAATTTGCGATGGGAACCAATCCTCGGGTCTTCGAGAATGAGTCTGATCTTATTAAAGTTGAGCTTGTGACAGAGGAGATTGAGGGGAAGGAACAAGAGGCATTGAAAATTACTTTTTGTAAGAAATCTAATACTGTGGGAGTTACAATAGAACCCGAATGGTCAAATGACTTGGTTAAATGGACAACTGATTTTGTAAGGATTTGCGTCATGACGCCTAGCGGTAATGGTAATGGATGTGATAAGTATGAATATTACATCATTGATCTTCCCAATAAATCCAAGGTGCCAGATTTTCTGAGACTCAAAGCTACTCTGCGATGAAACCTAAGATAACCTTCCTTAGTTGAAGACCAACTGATATCAAATTGAGTAGGCTAAAAAAATTAGAGCCTTAATTACTAGGAAGTAATTTAAATCGATGAACGACTTATGTTAGTGCATTGGCTTAATATCCAGTAACATCTGCGCGTTACTCGGAAATCTTTCCATGATCGATAGTATACGTTCAATTGCTTCAACTGGGCGGTGCCCAGCTAATCCTCGACGTATTATGGAAATTTTCTCCCACTGATGCGGAGGTATTAGAAGCTCCTCTCGGCGAGTACCTGAACGGAATATGTCAACTGCCGGATATATGTATTGCTCTGCAATGGCACGATCTAAGACTAACTCCATATTACCAGTACCTTTAAGCTCCTCAAAAATTCGATCATCCATTGCACTATTCGTCTCAACTAATGCAGTGGCAATAATTGTCAATGATCCTGCATCTCGTGTATTCCTTGCTGCAGCAAAAAGTTTCCTAGGCATTTCTAAAGCTCGAACAGTTAATCCTCCAGTGCCCGTAGGCCCTCCTTTACTAGTCGCATTGTTAAATGCTCTTGCTAACCGAGTGATTGAATCCATTAACATGAAAACATGTTCACCTGATTCAACTAACCTCTTCGCTCTCTCAATCGCAATTTGAGCAATCCGGCAATGCATCTTAACCTCCATATCATTAGAACTTGCATATATCTCGGCTTCCGGCAAAGCCCTCCGCAATTCAGTAACTTCCTCCGGCCTCTCATCAACCAACAATACCATCACCTTAACACCACTGTGATTCTTGATAACAGACTCAGCCATGTGTTGAAGGATAGTCGTTTTGCCTGACCTCGGAGGTGCCACTATAAGCCCGCGCTGACCGCGCCCTATAGGAGCAATTAAGTCAATGATTCTCGTTGTCATTCTATCTTCATCAGTCTCCATCTGAAGCCTACGATCAGGGTTCACGGCTTTTAACTCTTCAAACCATGGCATCGTTTTAAATTCATTAGGATCACGCCCATTAATGTCTAATAACTTTGTTAGTTGCGGACCTCGCCTCCCCATCCGAGTCTCGGCCTTAACCCAAAGACCATCTCTAAGACCAAAATTGCGAACAATTTCTGGTGTCACAAAAACGTCATCTGGGGTCTGCCTAAAATCCTTACTAGGCTCTCTCAAAAATCCAAATCCTTTGCCTGAAATCTCCAGAATTCCTTCCTGTTCAGTAGGCGGGCCTAAAAGTTCTTCTTTAAAGTGATTATCTTTAGAAGATTTCTTTTTCTTATCATTCCTATTGAATTTAGACCCCTTCCTCTTCGGTGATCTTTTTTTCTCCTTCGAAGAACTTGAATTATCCTTCACAGGATCATTTTCGGCCTTCTTCCCAACATCTGCCTTTTTATCAGAGTCTTGAATTTCTGTCTCACTCATACTTTATTTAATGTGTACTGAATAAAATAAATAATTTAAATCTCGAGCGTCTCCATTAACTGTTCAGGTATATCAAAATTCCCATAGACGCTCTGGGTGTCATCATAATCATCAACCGCCGCAAAGAGTCGTAGCACTTGCCGTGCTATTGAAGGGTCACTAATAGTCGCGGTCGTTTTAGGAACATAAATTAGCTTCTGTGACTCAATATCTGCACCTGATTCTGAAATCGTATTAGCAACATTCGAAAGTTCATCATTAGCAGTGATAACATAAAATAATTTTTCATCATTAACAACATCCTCAGCGCCCGCCTCAATCGCTAAGCTCATAACCTCTTCTTCATTACTGGATGCTTCTGATAATTTAATTTCACCTTTACGATCAAACATATGAGACACGCTGCCAGGCCCTCCTAAATTTCCATTATTTTTATTAAATAAAGTACGCAAATCCGCAAAAGAACGGTTTTTATTATCTGTGATTATTTCAACAATTAATGCTATGCCACCAGCTCCAAATCCTTCATAACAAGCCTCCTCATATGAAGCACCTTCAATTTCGCCGGTACCTTTTTTAATCGCTCTTTCAATAGTATCTCCAGGTAAACTTTGCTTTTTGGCATTGGTCACGGCTTGCCGCAACCGAGCATTCAAATCCGAATCTCCCCCTCCATCACGCGCGGCCACAGTAATCTCTTTCGCAAGCTTACTGAAAAGCTTGCTACGCTTTGCATCGGCAGCACCTTTAATATGCTTCACTTTGGACCACTTGTTGTGACCGGCCATATCATTAATTCCGGCCTAGCCGGAACATATAATTAAATAAAAAAGAGTATTTTGGTTGTCTTTTCCTAAGCTCAGCAGGATAAACCGCTTAAGTAATGGAAATTATGACCATTCACTTTGAAGTCCTTTTATTATTTGATTTGCAACATCCGCATTTAATTGAACGCCACATCTCCTTAAACCTAAAGGAAAGATCACATTTCTCCGATTGGAGAACGGCGACATTCTAAGTAAAAAAAAATCCAATGTCAATGGATGCTTTAAATTAAGTTGATCTATACTAAATCAAAGCCCAAAATAATATTTTCTATGCAATATACTAAGCAACAAGGTGTTTTCTACTTGATCCCAAGCACGCCTTTGCTAATGAAACATTAGAAACAATATCACCTCTAGTAGCTAGGAAGCAAATCAAGGATCAAAAAAATGGGCAAACAATATAATAAACTGATTAAAAGAGTTCGACGCAAAAATTATCTCAAGCGTAAGCGAGAGCAACTATTGGCTAAGAAAAAATTAAGTAAATCTTCCAGTGCACAAGGTGTGAAATCCAAACCAAGCACTGACTCAACACAGAAAACGCCCGCTAAAAAAGCGCCCGCTAAAAAAGCCGCCGCGAAAAAAGCGCCCGCTAAAAAAGCCGCCGCTAAAAAAGCCGCCGCTAAAAAAGCGCCCGCTAAAAAAGCCGCCGCTAAAAAAGCGCCCGCTAAAAAAGCGCCCGCTAAAAAAGCGCCCGCTAAAAAAGCCGCCGCTAAAAAAGCAACAGAGGCTAAAGATAGCGAATCTTAAATTAGAATTCATTACAAAATGAATGCGATGAATAAGGAACATCTTCCTTATCTCATCATTGATGGGCACAGTATAATCTTTGCTTGGAAAGATTTACGAATTCTTCATGACCATAGCCAGTTAGCAGCTCGTGAGGAGCTCATCCATAAAATGACTGGCTACCAAGACTGCACTGGCGAAAGAGTAATTATCGTATTTGACGGAAAGGGAACCAAAACAGAAAGCCATTACGAACAAGATGGCATCCAAGTTTTTTTCTCTAAAAAAGGGGTGTCAGCCGATCAAATAATAGAACAGTTAGTTGGGAAGTATGGGAGAACTAAAAAAATCACAATCGCCTCACGCGACAAAGCCGTATTAGACACCTGCTCATCTTTCGGAGGGCTTGCAATCTCTCCAAATTCCCTAAGAGAATCCCTTGAAAGCGCACAAGAAAAATTAAGAAAAAAAATAATCTAATGGATTAAATAGTTTTTGTGGAATGGCTATTAGATCTCATGAAAAATTCGGCACTTCATTGGAAGTTCTTTATCTAAATCAATGATTTGGCAAACCATAGTTACCCTATTTTTAACAATCCTTCACAACAAGCAAGCGCGCCGGAAAATGCTCTTCGCTTTCTCAATATTTACATTACTGTTTATAGCCTTGGGTTTTAATTTTTTGGGTAATTTCCTCGAACAGCACCCATTCATTTTTTTACTGTACTGGCTCTTCTCCTTGGCCCTAACCGCGTTAATGTTAATGATGGCAACTTATGATCTTTTAATGACAAAAAAAGATATAAAGAACCTAAAAGAGATCGAGTTACAAAAAATGCTACGTGAAATAAAAAAAGAAGCCTCTGAAAAAGGAGATGCTGAGTAATCAGATGCTAAAAACTCGTTCGCAAATTGAAACCGAAGAACGCAAAAATTTTTCTCCATTCGGTCAGTACAGTTCTGAAAGTGCTGGCAGAAAACATCCTGAACCGCCCCATTCTTATAGAACTGCCTTTCAAAGAGACCGGGCAAGAATTATTCATTCGCGAGCTTTTCGACGCCTAGAGTATAAAACTCAAGTATTCCTCAATGGTACTGGCGACCACCTTAGAACTCGGTTGACTCATACAATAGAAGTCGCCTCAGTCAGTCGAACCATTGCATGTGCACTCGGAGCCAACCAAGACCTTGCAGAAGCAATCGCCTTAGCTCACGACCTCGGCCACCCCCCCTTCGGTCATACCGGAGAAAAAAAACTCAACCAAATCATGGAAAAAGATGGCGGCTTCGAGCACAACATTCAGAGCCTCAGAGTAGTAGAATTATTAGAACCATTATATCCCGAATTTGATGGCCTAAATCTGTCATATGAAGTTCTCGAAGGAATACGAAAACATGATAAAGACTACCAACGCCCCTCATGTAAAAATAAAAAAGAAGAACAATTTTCCAACCCATCAATCGAAGCACAAATCGCTAACATAGCTGACGAAATAACTTATTATTCACATGATCTTGACGATGGGTTAGATCATAAACTCATTAATGAACAGCAACTTAATGAAGTAACTTTATGGCAAAAGTGTTCGGAGTCCGTTGAAAAGAAATTTCCAGGACTAAAGGGAAAAAGGCGGCGATCATATATAATTCGTACGCTAATTGATCGCCAAGTAGCTGATTTAATATCAACCACTTCAGAATATATCCAAAATTTCAAATTTGAGTCTAGTGATGAAATTAGAAGGCACCCTGAAAGATTAACTAGGCACAGTGAATGGGCTCAAAAAGGTAATCTGCAACTAAAACAATTCTTATATGAAAATCTTTATCACCACAAAGCAGTTGCAATGCCCAATGCCAGAGGCGGAAACGTAATTGCTGATGTGTTTTCATTTTACGAAAAAAATCCAAAGAGGATTGGGGGCGAAAGTGCAAAAAGAATCAATTCTGAAGGCCTAAAACGTGCCATTTGCGATTATATTTCCGGTATGACAGATCGTTACATACTGGAAGAATATAAAAGGATTAAAAAAATGTAATTCACTTAAGTTTTCTATAATATTTGAGTAAATGAATAAATTAAATCAAAGCATACCTTTAAATATGATCAGTAAAATGAGTTGAAATAAGCTGATCTTATGATTTTGTAGCGGCCTAATAAGAATAATAAAAATAATAAACCGTTATGCATAAGGCATAACAATAACAAAACTAGAGCCTCCAAGGTGGAGAATCTTTAGACGGATAAAGAATGACGGAAGCAGTAACAGAAACAAATAATTTCCAGCTCCATGAAAAGGATACTGGGAGCGCTGATATTCAAGTAGCGCAGCTCACTTCAAGAATTAATCATCTTACTGAGCACTTAAGCGCACACAAAAAGGATTTCTCAACTCGTAGAGGATTACTGAAACTTGTGGCAAGACGCCGCAAGCTTTTAGACTACCTGAAAAGGAAAAACGTTGAACGCTATCAGAACGTATTAAAAGGCCTAAAACTTCGCCGTTAAAGTTCTATAGATTGTTTTTTAGATCTCTGTAAGAATCACTCACCGAGTGATTAATGTTCAAAAATCACAATTGAGATCTATTTCATTAGACTGGATCCGAATTAATTAATAACAAATGATCGGGAGTAAATTTGAAAGAACCCGATAAGCAAAAAACACAATGAGTAGCAGCCTATATGAGCTACTACTCGCTAGAAAAAATAGATGAGCACTGAAAGCATAACCGTCAATCTCGACGGTAAAGAAATTATCATTGAAACCGGAAAAATGGGCCGCCTCGCAGACGGTGCATGTACTATAACCTGTGGAGAAACAACCGTTATGGTAACGGCGGTTTCTCAAACAAAAATGAGGGAAGGACAAAGTTGGTTCCCTCTATCTGTAGAATATAAAGAAAAAGCTGCGGCAGCGGGTCGGTTTCCAGGTGGATATTTTAAAAGAGAAGGCAGACCCACAGAAAAAGAAATCCTGACCTGCAGAATGACTGATCGGCCACTGAGGCCCCTTTTCCCAAAAGGATATCTTTATGATACGCAAATTGTAGCACTACTACTCAGCGCAGATGGCGAAAATGATTCAGATGTACTTAGCATGAATGGAGCATCGTGTGCACTTTGCCTTTCAGACATTCCCTTTGCAGGGCCAATAGGCGCAGTAAGAGTAGGCTATGTAGACGAAAAATTTGTCATTAACCCTACCCACAATGAAATGGAAAACTCACTTTTGGATCTTGTTTATGCAGGCAACGAAAGTGAAGTAGTTATGATTGAAGGATCGGCCGAAGAATTGCCTGAAGATCTTTTTTGTCAGGCATTAGAATTTGCTCAAGGCTATGTCACTCAACTCGTCCAGGCGCAAAAAGATTTAGCGGAGCGTTTTGGTAAGACAAAACGGGAAGCTCCTCTTCTTGAAGTAAAGGATGACATGCTTGAAATAGCATATTCTATAGCAGGCGATCGTATCGAAGATGCTATCTATCAACCTTCTAAAGTTGAAAGAGGAAAAGCTGTTGACGCGCTTAGAGAGGAAGTCACTAATGCTATTAATGAAAAATATGAAGATGCTAGTGATTTTGCCATTGATCAGGCATTTGATTTCCTACAAAAGAAAGCCTTCCGAAAGACAATTCTTGAAAAAGGTATTAGAGCCGATGGCCGTCAAATAGATGAGTTGCGACCACTCAGTGCCGAAGTGGATCTTATGCCAAGATCCCATGGATCTGCTCTGTTCGCACGTGGAGAAACTCAAGCCCTTGGGCTTTGCACTCTAGCTCCAGCAGATGAAGCTCAATTTATAGATGCCTACACTGGAGGAGAAGAAGAAAAAAGCTTTCTCTTGCATTACCATTTTCCACCTTTCTCAGTCGGAGAAACTGGGCGGATGGGCGGCCTAAATCGACGCGAAATTGGACACGGAGCACTTGCTGAGAAATCCATTAAACCTTCTCTGCCTGATCAGGATGTATTCCCATATGCCATTAGAGTCACATCAGAAGTTATGGAATCCAATGGATCAACATCCATGGCCTCAGTATGTGCAGGTACTATGGCTCTTCTAGATGCCGGTGTTCCACTTAAGCGTCCAGTCGCAGGCATATCAGTCGGCCTAGTAACTGAAATAGACGAAAGTGGGAAAATTAAAGAATACAAACGTCTACTCGATATAATTGGCTCTGAAGACTTTTTCGGCGACATGGACTTTAAATTGTGTGGCACATGCGAAGGAGTAACCGGATTCCAACTCGACCTCAAATTAACTGGATTGCCTATTACAATCCTTAATGAAGCAATCCATCAAGCAGCCGAAGCACGGAAAACAGTTCTCGAAGTAATGGCTTCCGCGATCAATGATCCATCCGAACTTAGTCCTCATGCACCAAGAATTGAATCAATAAAAATCAATCCTGAAAAGATTGGTAACGTGATTGGGCCTGGTGGAAAAATCATAAAAGGAATTCAAGCTGAAACAGGTGCTGAAATTAATATAGAAGATGATGGCACTGTGCGCATTTATGCCATTAAAAAAGAAAGTCTCGACCGGGCTTTAGAAATGGTCGAAAACATTACAGCTGAAATAGAAATCGATAAAATCTATCAAGGCAAAGTTGTATCAACAACTAATTTCGGCGCATTCATGGAAGTCTTACCAGGACAAGATGGAATGATTCACATATCAGAGCTTGCAGACTTTAGAGTAGAAAAAGTAGAAGATGTAGTAAATGTCGGTGATGTTATTTATGCAAAATGCATCGGCATAGACGACAAAGGGCGAGTAAAGATGAGCCGTCAAGCTGCGATGGCAGAAAGAGGCGAAGAACACCTTGATGATGCACTGCGAGAAAAAGCTTCAACAAGGAGTGAAGAAAATAAAGAAAAAGAATGGAGCCCTAGTGACGGCGAAAAAAGAAACCGCCGAGGAGGAAATCGCGGAAGACGTAACGAAGATCGAAGATAAAACCGCATCGGGAGTGCACTAATTGATTTAATTTAATTACCCCTTCAATGCGGTAACTATTTAGTTATTGCCTCTGCCCAAAAGCTGACTCGGGAGGTTCTTCAGTAGGAATCATCTTTTGGGCTTTTAAGACAGGAATGGTAAATTCATCCCATTTTTCATAATCCATGACTCCATGGATCTTATACCATCCCATCTCCTTATAACTTGGGACGACTTCTGAAAACTCTACAGGAATAGAAACTGGCCTTGCATCAGCGATACAGCAATTCATCATTAATCTAAAAATTCTAATCCTTTTGCCTTCGCTATTGCGCATGGTTTCAGGCATTACCTGCCCCATAGTTTCTACGGGTAAGCCTTTGACAACCCCTTGAACTTCTTCGTCTCCACCAGTATAAAAAATACTAATTACATCCATCAAAAATTCACCGTCTTTATTTTGATCAACCTGTTGCTTAAGGTCGTCGATTGTATAGGGGCCCCACCCTGCAGCATCAGCGACTGACTTGTTTTTGGATCCGCCTGATTCTCCTTCAATATTAATTGATTGCTTATCATTCTGTTTTTTGAGGTTAAAAGCTTCAGGAGTTTCCCCTATTACCCCTTTACCCCAACCTGAACTGTTGTTCTGAACCCAATTTTTACTGTAGGCATCAGGCGTATATAAAGCAGAGATAATTACAGGAAATAAAACAATCATAGAAGTTAACACCATTCCTCCTACTGTTATTTCTGAATGATCGTGGTCGTGGTCGTGGTCGTGGTCGTGGTCGTGCGAACAGGAAACCTTCTTAGACGAAGTCAATAAAAGAAAAGCACTTATCACACACAAAAACAAACCTGCCAGCAAAGCCTGTATCTGAAAACTTCCAGCACTAGTTAAATATTTTTCAATTCTACCATAAATATAAAACCAAATGAAAACCGACCCAAAAACGAACAGCACTAAAGACTGCAAGATAATGATTAAACGTTGAGACATGAGACTATTATAATTATCTAAGTTCCAGGAACAGGAATATTACCCCATTGATAAAATAAAATTCCTATTACTATAAAAAGGCCAACTGCTAAACTAAGAACAAATCTAGGCTTAAACACAGAACTGTACATAAAGACCAATTTCACATCCATCATTGGACCATAGGTCAGGAATGCAAGCTTAGCTGCCGATGAAAAACTTAGCATCTGCGCAGCAATAAATGCATCAGATGTACTGCACAATGATAAGACGAATGAAAGAATCATCATTGCCGGTATTCCAATTAAGTCTGAAGACGCGAATTGATCCACTACGCCTTGATTAATCTGTGTTCTGTAAAGAGCTGTTATCATTACTCCTATAATAAAATACATACCTACATCCAAGAAATCGCGTGCAGCACTTCGCAATGCAATCAACAACCGGTCCGGTGTTTCTTTCTCCTTATTAACAAGAACTTCACTTGATTGGATAGTTTGTGAATCTGTTTCTATTTTATTTAACAGGCGATCGCGAAGGATGTTCTTTATTGAAAATTGATGTACAACAACTCCTACAAGTACGGTAACCAGATAGGCAATTCCTATACGTGACAACGTCATGAATAGCGGGTCATTCCCCGCAAAAGCTGAATAGGTACTTACTGCAACTATAGGATTTACAATTGGCGCAGAAAGCATATAGGTAATAGCACAAGATACAGGAAGACCTTTCTGCACTAGACGCCTAATAACTGGAACTATAGCGCATTCACAAACTGGAAATATTGCCCCTAACAATCCTGCAAGAGCTATAGCGGCATATCTATTCTTTGGTAAGAACCTATCCATCATATTGGACGGGAGGTAAGCGTCAATAAAACCTGAGATAATCGTTCCCAAAAGAATGTATGGCGCTCCTTCGAAAAGAATACCAAGGAAGGCAAAATATAAATCGCCAATTTGACTAGGTTCGGTAAAAGGCATTATTTTAAAAATGCAAATGTGCGCATATTCCTAAATAGCTCAAGTCACGTTCTTACAAAAGTAAAGAAATAAAGAAAAAACCCGACAGAAAAACCACCGTTCTGTCGACCTGTATATTTTAGATATACTCGATAAATAAAATTTCCGAATCCTACTTATCTTCAAAAAACAAAGATCTCAGGGCAACCTAAAAGCTTCATTACAATGAAAATAAACAAGTTATAAATTGCCGAAATCTCTTAATTTGATCTATAAACTAAAATCAAGCTTCAACAAGTAATCTTGCTGGATTTTCCACGCAATCTTTAACTCTCCTTAGAAAAGTAACCGCTTCTTTGCCATCAACTATGCGGTGATCATAGCTAAGCGCTAAATACATCATCGGCCTAATAACCACCTTCCCTTCAACTGCCACGGGCCGCTCAATAATATTATGCATCCCAAGAATAGCTGATTGAGGAGGATTTATTATCGGCGTGGATAACATAGAACCATATATTCCACCATTAGAAATCGTAAAGACGCCACCCTGCAAATCAGCAATTTCTAGTTTTCCTTGATTTGCTCGAGATGCGTATTCCGCAATGTCCTTCTCAATTTGCGCAAAACTTTTATTATCACAATCACGAATAACTGGTACTACCAGACCCTTTTCACTCCCGACAGCTACTCCTATATCAAAAAAATGATTACGAATAAGATCCGTGCCATCGATACGCGCATTAATTTGCTCAACCTCCTTTAGTGCATCGACTACTGCTTTTATAAATATTGACATGAACCCAATTTTCACTCCGTATTTCGCAATGAAATCTTCCTGCAATTCTTTGCGTAATTGCATAACTGAAGACATGTCACATTCATTAAATGTGCTCAAAAGTGCCGCGTTCTGCTGTGCAGAGACGAGATGATCAGCTATCTTTCGCCTGATAGGAGAAAGCGGCTGCCTAGTTATTCGCCCCCCTTCTTCTATGTTAGATCCGGAAGAATCATGATGCGAAACTGGCTTGATATTTAAGTCAGGCAAAACAGATGTTCCTGAATCCTTAGAAGCGATTGACTGTGCATTTAGATTCTCAACTACCTTTGAAGAGCGCAACTCACCTCCACTATCAATGAAAGCTTGAACATCTTTTTTTAATATAGCGCCCTTCTTCCCACTTCCAATAATCAGTGACAAATCAACTCCGTTTTCCTTTGCAAGCCTATTAACTACTGGGGAAACTGGAGCCTTGCGATCCAACCTAAGATCTCTCTTGATATTTTGTACAGGGACTTGATGTGAACTAATAGCTTCGACTTCAACGGGGTCCTGCCTTTGGTTTTCTTGCGGCGCTTGTTTCTCACTAGCAGAAACGGAATTCGTTTCTGCGTGATCCCCACCATCATTATCACTCTGCAATTGGTCGGAGGCGGCCTCTTTCTGTGCACCTGATTGAAGATGCGATAAATTTTCACTCGTTATTCTACCGACTGTAGAACCTATAGAAACTTCTTCCCCTTCAGCCGCTAATATTTGCAAATTTCCTGCACAATCAGCAGTAATTTCAGTTGAGATTTTATCCGTGTCCAGAGTAAGCAACAGTTCTCCAACATTAACAGAATCACCGTCATTCTTATGCCACTGAGTGATCAATCCGCTCGATACAGACTCACCTACAGATGGAATCCTAATATCACCACTCATTAATTATAAAAATAGATACATCAAATTATCGTAAATTTCTTTTTGATAATTAAACCATTTTAAATCAAATGCCACTTTTTTGAAATAATCTAGATAATTAGTCATCATCGATCATTTTAAACACTAAAAGCCTTTTGAACCAATCTTCGCTGCTCCGCATTATGAATTGCTTTAGATCCAGTAGCGGTACTTGCACTTCGTTCACGACCAGCATAACGCACATTGCCTCTACCAGCTTCATTTAAGCGTGGACTAATGTAACTCCAAGCTCCCATATTGAGAGGTTCTTCCTGGCACCAAACCCATTTTTTATATGCCCTTGGGTAACGTTCTATAATTTCATCGAGCATTTTCCAATGAAAAGGATATAGCTGCTCTATACGAATAATTGCAGTGTTTCTGATTTTATTTTCATTCCTAAATTTTAATAAATCATAATACACTTTGCCTGAACAAAAAATAATACGAGTAATCCGCTCTGGACGGTCAATTAATTGATCATCATCAAGCATTTCACAAAAATACGATCCACCAGAAAAATCATTTTCATTTGAAATGCATTCTGGATGCCTTAATAGACTCTTAGGTGACATCAATATTAGAGGTTTACGCAACTCCCTGATAATCTGTCTTCTTAAAACATGAAAGTATTGTGCAGGAGTAGTAAGATTACAAACTTGCAAATTACCTCCAGCACATAATTGCAAAAACCTTTCAAGTCTAGCGCTTGAATGCTCAGGTCCCTGACCTTCATAACCATGAGGAAGAAGCATTACTAAATTAGACGGTTTACCCCACTTCGATTCAGCTGAGCTAATGAATTGATCTATTATGACCTGAGCGCCATTAACAAAATCACCAAACTGAGCCTCCCAACAAATCAGCATTTGAGGAACCATCAAGTTATAGCCATAATCAAAACCCAAAACACCAGCTTCAGATAACAAACTGTTATATGCACAAAAACTAGCCTGGTTCGGACTGAGATTTTTCAGTGGCACATATCGCTCTCTATTTTCAGAACCATACAATACACAATGCCGCTGACTAAAAGTACCACGACGAACATCCTGACCTGAAAGTCTAACCGGATAGCCTGAATCAAGTAATGAGGCAAAAGCTAGGGCTTCTGCATGGGCCCAATCGTAAGGACCTCCTTCTTCAGTGGCTCTAGAGCGCCTAGCTAAAAATAGCTTCTCTATTTTAGCATTGATTGAAAAATCATCAGGAATATCGACTAACTTTTTTCCTAATTCACGTATCTTATCAATAGGAATCCCGGTAGCAATTTCTTCATAGGAATATGCCTCTTCTTGCACTTCTACTGCTGCCCCCCTAAAAGATATATGCGCATCATTATCTTTCCCTTCAACCAATTGAAACTCAGAGTCCAACCGTGAATGATACGCATTAGTAATTTCAGAGATTTCACGTTCTGAAATTTTCCCTTCGCTCAATAAATAATCTTTATAGATTTCAGCAGTGGATTTTTTGCTGCGAATAGTGCGGTAAATATTCGGCTGAGTAAACGCTGGCTCATCCGCCTCATTATGCCCATGACGCCGATAACAAACAATATCGATTACTACATCTCGGCCAAATTTCTGACGAAATTCAAGAGCAAGCCCTGTCACATACGCAACTTCTAGCGGACTATCTCCATTGACATGAAAAATAGGAGCCTCAATCATTTTAGCAATGTCAGTACAGTAAACTGATGAACGAGCATCAGAAGGCATTGTAGTAAATCCAATCTGATTATTAATGACTATATGAATCGTGCCACCTGTCCTATATCCTGGTAACTGCGAGAAATTCAGCACTTCAGCCACTGAGCCTTGCCCCGCAAAAGCCGCATCACCATGCAAAAGTATAGGTAAAACACGATCACGTTTGTCAGTATTATCAATTAATCTTTGTCGTGCCCGAGCCATACCCTCAACTACGGGATTTACAGCCTCTAAGTGACTAGGATTTGGAGCAAGAAAAATATTAACTGAAGCCCCTTCAATTTCACGTCGGGTCTCATAGCCAAGATGGTATTTCACATCACCATCCCCACAAACTAAATCAGGAACATAATTTTCTGAAAATTCATTAAATAAAACCGATAACGGCTTTTGAAGAAAATTTGCTAACACATTTAATCGGCCACGATGAGCCATTCCCATTACAATTTCTTCTACTCCATTATCAACCCCTTGATAAAGCAAAGTGTTTAAAGCGACTAAAGTCGATTCACCTCCTTCAAGACCAAACCTTTTCTGCGCAACAAATTTTTGATGAAGGTAATTTTCAAATTCTTCTGCCTCTATGAGCCAATGCAAAATCGTTTTCGTATTAGGATATTTAAGTTTGTCTAATGAGGGCCTATTTTCAATGCGATCTCTTATCCAATGTCTAATCTCAGAATTATGAATTCCCATATATTCAAATCCTATTTTCCCACAATAGATTTCCTGTAATCTCCCTATCATTGTTGAAAGAAGCATAGGTTTACCTTCAGCAAAAAATTGACTCGCCACTTGTTCATTAAGATCTACTTCATTGAATCCAAACTGCTCATAACTGAGTCTAGAACTAGCAGGGGAAGAAAGGCTCAATGGATCGACCCATGCCTCAGTATGTCCAAGAGCCCTATAATTATAAAGCAAGCTAACAATTCTGGCTCGGAAAACAGGGTCAGTTAGCGTGACTCGCAGAGAATCGTTCTGTGACTGAGTTACTTCTTTTGTAGATTGAGGAGAATTTGCAAACTTTATATCTCTCTCAATTTGTGCCATACCAAGAGAAAAACCTTCAAAAAACGCAGCCCAATCTGGATCTACTGATCTTGGATCATCACGCCAAAGAGCAAATTTTTCATCCAATACATTGGCATTAAATCGTGAAGCGATACTGCTGTTCATTATATTTGTTTAGTACTAAAAATGCAGGAATCCAGCTGGTAAAGAAATTTCGCCATCGAAAGCAAAACTCTAATAAAAAATTTAAGGCAATAATGACGTTTTCGGTTAAACTAACAAGCCTTTCGAAACCGTCTTTAAAGACAGTAACTTAGGAAATTGATTTCTAATGATAAAAGTCTCAAACCTGTCCAAACAATATGTCGAAAGGACTGCAGTTAATAACATTTCGTTCGAGGTGGAACCCGGTGAAATCATTGGTTTCCTTGGACCAAATGGAGCAGGAAAAACCACAACTATAAGAATGTTAACTGGTTACATACCTCCAACTTCTGGGACAGTAAGTATCGGCGGTCATGATGTTTTTTCTGAATCCATGAAAGCTAGACAAAAAATCGGATACATGCCCGAAAATGTCCCCTTATACGATGACATGCGCGTTAGGGAATATCTTCGGTTTAGAGCAGAATTAAAGGGGCTTCGAGGTCAAGAAGCAAAGCAAGGAGTTAATGAGGCAATCGAGCTTTGTGGGTTAAAAAAAATAAGACGACAGATGATAAGTTCCCTGTCAAAAGGCTATAGGCAGCGGGTAGGCCTTGCAGATGCATTAGTCAACAATCCGGAACTTCTCATTCTGGACGAACCAACCAATGGCCTTGATCCGAATCAAATTCGACGCTTCCGTGAATTAATCAAGCAACTGGGTATAAGACATACAATTTTAATATCTACTCATATTTTGAGTGAAGTCGAGATGACATGCAATCGTGTCATCATTCTTAATGAAGGTAAAATTATTGCTAACGGTGAGCCTAATGATCTCTCTAGAGAATCCCGTTCAGCCAACACAATATCAATCGAATTAAAAACATCTGAAGAAATAGTAAAAGACCTAGTCACCGCTATCCCTGGAATAAAAAAGATCAGTGAAGATAATCAATCAGGAGAATGGCGGCATTTTACTATACGCACTGAACCAGGTCATGACGCTCGTGAATCTATAGTTAATCTTGCTAATGCTCAAGGGTGGCCGCTCCGGGAAATTAGAAATCAACATGCGACTCTGGAGGATGCATTTGTTGATATAACTCAAGCTAATACATCCGACCCATAAATACAAAAACATGAACACTGCAACGGTTATAGTAACGATCATTCTTCTCGTTATTATTGTTATATCAATGCAAAAGTTCCTCTCAGGAGGAACTGGAATTGTTATATTAAAGAAAGAGTTGAAATCAATATTTTATTCACCCATAGCCTGGATAGTAATGGCTTTAGTGATGTTGCTAAATGGATTTTCATTTACTGCTGCTTTGGAAATTTTACGCAAAGCTGATGTGGATGAGACATTAATAGGCTATACATTTAGCTCCACATCATTTTGGCTAACCTACTTTTTCATCTTCCCAGTCATTACTATGAGGCTGTTTTCTGAAGAAAAGAAATTAGGCACTATTGAAACACTTCTAACGGCCCCCGTAAAAACGATACACTTACTTATAGCAAAATACTTAGCCGCTCTAGTATTTTACTTTATTATATGGCTTCCTAGCGCAGTTAACTTTTTCCTCTTCCGCATTAGCTCGGCAGATAATGCTAACGCTATTGGTTCATTATTAGGCGCTTATGCAATAATTTTTCTCGTTGGTGTTTTTAATATTTCAATTGGATGCCTAGCCTCAGCTCTAACCAAAAACCAACTAGTAGCAGCAATGGTTTGCTTCACTTTTTGTATGTTACATTTCCTAGTTGGTTTTATTCTACAAGATCTTCCCGTGCCTGAATCTTGGCAAGGTTCTCTGTTTTATTTTTCAACAGTGAAACATGTTCAAATTTTTATAAGTGGATTAATTGATAGTCGCCAATTTATTTACTATCTGAGTTTCACTATTCTCATCCTATCATTTACCTACAATGTACTTGAGTACAGAAAGTGGAAGACCTAACAATGTCAGAAGATACTGATATAATTAAAACCAAAGACTCTTCCGGACATCCTATTAAAACAGATATAGGATCTGAGCCGCGTAGAATCAAAAGGAAAAAAATCGCATTAAATGTTTTAATGCAGATGCTTTGTGCAATCCTATTATTTATCCTTATCAATTACATTTCACATGGGAACTACCACCGATGGGATCTGAGCTCCACAAAGAAATACAGTGTATCAGGAGACACTGAAGCTTACCTGAAAAACCAGCTCGATGAAAAAGTAACGCTGACTATGGCTTTTTTAAAAAGCTCAAAAATTCGCAATCAACTCAAAGTTCTTCTAGAAGAATATGAAAATATATCGGGAGGAAAAATAGTTTTTGATGAATTTGATCCGGTAATAAATAAAAATAAATCATTAGAAATATCAGATCGCTATAAAACAACGATTGATCAAAGCTGTCTATTTATCGAAGTCGGAGGACGCATTAAAAAACTAATTGAAACCGATTTATTGGACGATAAAGGACGCACATTCATTGGAGAAGATTCAATAACTTCAGCAATGTTGGCAGCAACGGAAAGTAAACCTAAAACTGTCTATTTAATTGCAGGAAAAGGTAAGCTCAAAGAAGTTAATGGAAGATCGGCTGACAAAGAAATACTTAGCCTTAGCACTAGGCACTTCTTTAATCTAAAAGAGCTGACTCTAGGAAACATAACTAAAATACCTGAAGATGCTGATTCTCTTATAATCATCAACCCAGAAACAGATTTCTCACTTTCAGAAGTTACTGTTCTTACCAAATATTGGGAACAACAGCGAGGGTCTATGGTACTCCTTTTAAACCCAGCAACCAAGATGCCCAATTTCTATCCTTTCCTTCGCTCCCTCGGCGTAAGGGTTGATAACAATTATCGCGTTTTATTTTCTGAAACAACTGGCATTGGAGGAACTCAAAAAGTTTATTCTGTGCAAAGCAAATTACTTGGGGGGAACCCTATAACCTCATCAGATGTGGGTGCTATAACAACTTTTGCAGGACAAACTTGCCCCATAAGCGTCGCAGAAAATAATGAAGGATTGGCTTCTAAAGGAATAATAGCAGTTCCCCTCTTAGCTGCAGATCTCAAATTTTGGGGTGATCTCGATCATACTGAACCGTATCCAAAGAGAAGCGAGGCCGATATGATTCCTGATCCAAATCCAATATATGTTGCAGCAATGGTTGAGAAAGGGGGATCAGAAGATTCTGCAATTAAAATAGAAAGTTCAAGAATGGTAGTCATAGGAAATTCCACTCTACTGGATCCAATACCCACACGTTTGAACGTTGAGCTAGTAATGAATTCCATCAATTGGACACTCGACCGGGAAGAGCGTTTGGGAATAAATCCTACG
>CACJBM010000039.1 GCA_902591645.1 uncultured Verrucomicrobiota bacterium
CGGATGAGGATGGAAAAAAATTCATGGTCTTAACCCATACGATAGGAGGCTCAGGCACTGATGTGGAAATGGTATTAGAGAGGAGTTCTGATCTTAAGACATGGAATGCTCTCGACCCTTTATCTGAAAATTATATAGATTCAGAATTAAAGAATGGGGTTCGGCAAAGAACGACCATTGATGATATTCCCATTTCATCAGGAGTGCGTCGATTCTATCGATTAGTGGTTAGGCGATAGGAGCGGTTTATCTTATTTCCCGGAATCTTTCAGATTAACCTTTAATTTTTAAGTTCAACTAGTTTGGATTTAATCCCTTCAAAGTCTGGAACTTTGGCCGGATCATCGCTGCTTTCCGCGTACTGAATGATGCCATTCGCATCAATCACAAATGCTGATCTTTTGGGAACTCCTCCCATGGTCAAATTCTTTTCAGGAAGAAAACTTTCGTATGCAATGCCGTATTCTTTGGCAACATTATGTTCGTAGTCACTGGCAAGTGTAAGTTCAATACCTTCTTTTTCTGCCCATGCAGCTTGAGCAAAAGGACTGTCACCACTGATGGCAAGGATTTTGGCATCGAGGCTCTCGTATTCTGACATTTCTCCTGTCACGCTACATAGTTCTTTGGTGCATACGCTGGTAAATGCCATAGGGACAAAGAGAAGTACTGTAGGTTGCCCAAGATTTTCAGATAAGGTAATG
Source organism: uncultured Verrucomicrobiota bacterium (assembly GCA_902591645.1). Next base: position 705 of record CACJBM010000039.1, read on the forward strand.
TGTTTAGGCCCATCTTCTCCTAGAGTAGTAAGTTTAAAATCGGGTGCTGTTTCTCCAACTGCGAGCATTTTTTATTTTTTGGTTGTGGTTGTTAAGGTAGTTAATTATACGAAGTTGAATTTATATTGAATTTTAAAATGATATCCAAGACTTTTCCTATTACTGAAACCATTAGGCACCGGCGCACAGTAAAGCCGGCCATGATGGATCCAGATCTTGAAGTTCCGAATGAATTAATTGATGAACTTTTAGAGAATGCTAATTGGGCGCCTACGCATGGTTTTACGGAGCCGTGGAGGTTTAAGATTTTTTCTGAAGGTTATCGTAAAGTTCTTGGGGAAAAGTTACAGGAACTCTATTCCAAGCACACTCCTGATGATCAGTTTCGGCAGGACAAGATGGATAAGTTGGGCCAGAATCCGACCCTTGCACCTATCGTTATGGCTATATGCATGAAGCGAGGTGATAACCCGAAGATTCCTGAACTTGAAGAAATCGAGGCCGTGGCATGTGCTGTACAAAACATGCACCTCACTGCGGCGGCAGCGGGCCTCGGTGCTTTTTGGTCTTCGCCTCCCATATTAGAAACTGATGGAATGTGTGAATTCCTAGATTTAGGGGAGTCTGACCGTTGTCTCGGCCTATTTTATATTGGCTGGTTAAAAGAAGGTGAGAATTGGCCGAAAAGTAGCCGAGGATCAATATCTAATAAAATTAGTTGGTTCGGTAAGTCATAAGAATGATTATTTGAACATTGATTAAGATCTACGATAATATCCATTGAAGTGCCTGAGACAGTCGCTCACTGATAAACTCACTGAGAGGAAAGTCCGGACACCTTAAGGCAGTACCGCCGCACGAAAGTGCGGGAAACTGACAGCGAAAGCTCCAGTTTACGGAAAGTGTCACAGAAAATATACCGCCTGAACGAGTTTTACTCGATCAGGTAAGGGTGAAATGGCGAGTTAAGAGCTCACCGCCCCGAGGGTAACTGAGGGGGCATGACAAACCCCGTGCGGTGCAAGACAGAACAGGGAAAACGGGTAGCCTGCCCGGCCTCTTCGGAGATGATCCTGGGTAATAGTCGCAGTATGGTTCGCCCAGCTCCTGTCATATGACAGGAAGATAAATGGCTGTCACCTGTCTCGCTCCGGTGAGACAGGACACAGAATCCGGCTTATGAGGGTACTTCCCACTAAAAAATGTCCTGGTCGCGTAAATCGCGACCAGGACAAACCATTTATAATAAAAACTTCGAACTCATTCGTAATTGTTCTAATGGTGAACTGAGTTTATCTATAGAGGATCATGATTATTTCTCCGAAAATTCGCGGATTCATTTGTACAACTGCTCATCCTGAAGGCTGTGAAGCACATGTCCGGGATCAAATTGATTATGTGCGTTCGCAAACGCCCATAGAGAATTGTCCGAAGAAAGTTTTAGTAATAGGTTCATCGACAGGTTATGGGCTCGCTTCGCGGATCGTTCCTGCCTTTGGGGGTAAGGCAGACACTTTGGGTGTGTTTTTTGAGAGGCCTCCTTCAGAGAATAAGTCTGGCAGTGCTGGTTGGTATAATAGTGCCGCATTTGAATCAGCGGCCAAGGCCGAAGGATTATATGCTAGGAGCATTAACGGAGACGCATACTCAGATGAAATAAAGGCTCTGACTGTGAATGAAATAAAGGCTTCTATGGGGCAGGTCGATTGTGTCGTGTACTCATTAGCCTCACCACGGAGAGTCGATCCGGATAATGGTCAGGTATATAAGTCTTGCTTGAAACCGATAGACACCACTTATTCGCAAAAGACAGTCAATACTGATAAGGCAGAAGTCGAAGAGGTTGTCATAGAGCCGGCGACTGAAGATGAAATAACTCAAACAGTCAAGGTCATGGGAGGAGAGGACTGGGAACGTTGGATAGACGCGCTTTTAAGCGGAGGTGTCCTTGCCCCATCTGCCATAACGACTGCATATTCCTACATTGGTCCAGAGTTGACCTGGTCCGTATACAAGGATGGTACTATTGGTCAGGCAAAGATTCATTTGCAGAAAACGTGTGAACGTATTCATAAAAAGATTTCGCCATCTGGTGGAAGGGCATACATATCAGTCAATAAGGCCGTAGTGACTCAGGCCAGTTCTGCGATTCCAGTCGTTCCACTATACATCAGTGTCTTATTTAAGAAGATGAAAGAGGAAGGCATTCACGAGGATTGTATCGAACAGATCAGGAGGCTCTTCGGTGATCATTTCACGGGCGTACCATCTCTGGACGAATCTGGACGCATTAGAATCGATGACTGGGAGATGAGAGATGATATTCAGAGTCATGTGGCAGAGGTATGGGAACAGATTGGCACTGATAATTTGAAGAATTTATCTGATTTTGAAGGTTACCAGAAAGATTTTATGAAGCTCTTCGGTTTTGGTCTTGATGGAGTCGACTACGGAGCAGACACGGACCCATTACGATCAATTGATCTAGTCGAGTGAATTATATAAGCATTCCCAAAGGGTGAAAAAAGCTAATAGCGATTCATGAGATCATTTTATTATGCATTCAAAGGTCTCTTGCTCCTTTTCCGTTCACAGAAAAATGCACGGATTCATCTGTTCTTTTTTTCTTTAGCGATATGCAGTGGTTTTCTTTTTAAGATTACTGCCCTCGAGTGGGCTTTGATTTTAATATGTTCGGGACTCGTAATGGCTGCAGAAGCTGTGAATACAGCCTTAGAAAGATTAGCCGATTCGGTTCATCCAGATCATCATGTTGGAATCGGTGAGTCCAAGGACATTGCAGCTTCGGCCGTGTTAATTACTGCGATTGCAGCATTGTCTGTAGGACTTATAATATTTGTCCCTAAGCTCATTTCATGGACCGTTCCCAATTAGTAGAATCGCTCATAGCCTTGGTCGGTGCCGATAAGGTTTCTGATGAGCTATCTGACATTGAGGAGCACAGCATTGATAAATGGTTAGTGGGGTATCCTCCTGATGCCGTTGTTTTTGCGGAAACGACTGAGGACGTAGTTGACGTCATGAAATTTTCTAATCAGGAAGGGGTTCCAGTCACGACGCGAGGTTCTGGTGTCGGATACGTTGGAGGGGCAGTTCCTGTTCAGGGTGGCATTGTTTTATCAGTGGCACGCATGGATTCTATTAAAGAGATTAATGTAGAGGATGGCGTTGCAATTGTTGGACCTGGGCTCATCACAGGGACCCTTCAGGACGCTGTTCGTGACCTTGGTTGGTTCTATCCTCCTGACCCAGCTAGTCTAAGAGAGTGCAGTATAGGAGGGAACGTTGCAACGAATGCTGGTGGGCCTCGCTGCCTCAAGTATGGAGTCACTCGTAATTATGTTTTGGGATTGGAGGTTGTCCTTGCTGATGGGACATTGGCTAGGTTGGGTGGACGCTGTCACAAAAATAAGACAGGATTTGATTTGATAGGAATGTTTGTTGGATCAGAAGGCCTTTTGGGCGTTGTTACCGAGGTGACTTGCCGCTTGATTCCTTATCCTCCTTCTAGGGCAATGGTTTCGGCGACCTTTGAAAGCTTTGCCGATGCGGCTCTAGCAGTTCAGGAAGTTATGAGTGCAGGGTTTCTTCCTGCTGCTCTTGAAATTGCCGACAAGTTTACTCTCTCTGCTGCCCGTGATCATGTCGGTTCAGAGATGATTCCACAAGGCGAAGCCTTTTTACTAGTTGAGCTTGATGGTCAGAAAGGATCTGTTGCACAGGAAACGGATTCAGTGGCGGAACTGATAAGAGAACAGAAATCTTTGACCATTGAAACGGCAACGGACGAATCAGGATGTGAGGACATTTGGGAGATTCGCAGAGCCTTCAGTTATAGTTTACGTGCGACTGGTCTCACTAAGCTCAATGAGGACATCGTTGTTCCGCGCGGTAAGCTCGTTGAATTGGTCGAGTTTTGCGAAGGATTGCAGCAAGAATGTGGTATGCCTATTGCCTGTTTCGGTCATGCGGGGGACGGTAACATACATGTGAATATTATGGTCGAAGACATTGAAATTGAAGAGAACCGAAAACGTTCGGACGAGGCCTTAGACCAGCTATTTAAGAAGGTTTTGAGCATGGGCGGTGTAGTGAGTGGAGAGCATGGGATAGGTATTGCCAAGAAAAGATGGTTCGAGGATGCTCTGGATGAGGGATCATTGGATTTACACAGAAGACTCAAATCAGCACTGGATAGGGAATCGAATCTTAATCCAGGAAAATTTGTTTAATTAAAAATTTATGAAAACGCAGTATTTAATCATGAGAAAAATATTAGTCCTTTTGATTCTTTTAGGAGCGAACGCGTTCGCTGCTCCGCTTGATATTGATGCACTTTCTTTCAATATCAGATTTGATAATCCAAAGGACGGAGACAATGCCTGGCCAAAGAGGAAAGACATGGTCGGGAAATGGCTGAAGGTACAATCTCCTGACGTCGTTGGCCTTCAGGAAGCAAAGCGTCATCAGATTGACGATATAAGAAAGAGATCATCAATCTATGCAGAGTACGGAGTCGGCAGAGATGATGGCAAGAGCTCAGGTGAGCATTGTACTATATTGTACTTAAAGAAAAGATTCGTCCTAGATAAGAAAGACTGCGGAACTTTCTGGTTAAGTGATACGCCGGAGAAAATTGCATCGAAGTCCTGGGGCAATGAGATCCCTAGGATTTGCACCTGGGCCAGACTCATAGAAAAGGATTCTGAACGTGCTTTTTATGTTTATAATGTTCACTGGGATCATCAGAGTCAGCCGAGCCGAGTCCGCGCTGCACAATTAATCATCCAAAGAATTGCGAAAAGAAAAAACCTTAAAGACCCGATCATTCTTATGGGAGACTTTAATGCTTCAGAAACGAACCCGGCAATTAAAGCTTTTAAGGAGAAACCTTTAAAATTGGTTGATACGTATCGGGAAGTGAAACCCAAAGAAGAATTGGTAAGAACTTTCCATGGTTTTCGTGGGGGATCATATACCGGTGGAAAGATTGACCATGTTTTTGTTTTGCCCGGTACGGTTTCTGTAAAATCTGCGGCTATTATTAGGTATAATGAAAAGGGAAAATATTTATCAGACCATTATCCGGTCCGTGCTAAATTTTCATTTTAACCAGTCCAGATTTCCTGGGTTGAGTTAGTTCAATCTCCTTTTTTGCTAATAATCCAAAAGTTGGCATGGACATTGCTATTAAGAGGTATTGAGGCACAAAAGTGTCCTTTACAACCCTTATAATACTGAAAATGAAGAAGTTATTGAAGCCCCTATGGGCACTTTTATTGTTGGCGCTGTCTGCGCCCTTAGCTGTCGCAGAGGAAGCTGGAGCTTCTAATATTGATTCTGGAGACACTGCCTGGATGCTTACGGCCACTGTCCTTGTCCTATTAATGACAATTCCGGGCCTGTCCCTCTTTTACGGAGGTCTCGTCAAATCAAAGAATATCCTTTCCGTACTCATGCAGTGCTTTTTTATCACTGCGGTCATGTCAATCCTTTGGGTTATCTGCGGATATAGCCTTGCTGCAGGAGAAGGTAATAATTATTGGGGTGATTTAAAAAATACTTTTCTGCAGACTTTGAGTGCTGATTCGGAAAGTGGTACGATTCCAGAAAGTGTTTTTATCACTTTCCAAATGACTTTTATCATCATTACTCCGGCCCTGATCGTTGGTGCATTTGCTGAACGAATGAAGTTTTCCGCGGTCCTTATTTTCACGACTTTGTGGGCAATTCTATCTTATTGCCCGATCTGGCATATGGCCTGGGGCGGAGGACTCTTTGCCGGTGGCGATGAAGGCAATTGGCTCATGGCAGCAGGTACAGGTGCTATTGATTTTGCCGGTGGAACGGTCGTCCATATTAATGCCGGTATAGCGGGTCTGGTCGCATGTATTATGCTAGGCAAGCGTAAAGGATATCCAAATACTTTAAGTCCTCCGAGTAGCGTACCGTTCACGGTCATTGGCGCGGCTCTTCTCTGGGTCGGTTGGTTCGGTTTTAATGCTGGTAGTGCTGTGAGTGCTGGAGCAGATGCAGGTTACGCAATGCTTACTACACAAATTGCTACGGCTGCCGCGGTCATTGCGTGGGTTGCAATTGAAACTTTCAGTACCGGTAAGCCGACTGCAGTAGGTGCTGCGACTGGTGCCGTTGCCGGACTCGTTGCCATTACTCCGGCCTCCGGCAGTTCCACAGTAGTGGGAGCTATTGTCATTGGCCTCGCTTCCGGAGTCATTTGCTACTTTGGAGCGACCAAGCTCAAGCAGACTTTCGGATACGATGATAGTTTGGATGTCTTTGGAGTGCATGGCATTGGAGGCATTGTTGGTGCGGTATTGACTGGAGTCTTCATCCGTGAAGGGGCAGGCGAAGCTGGAGTTACTCAGGTAATCATTCAGGTAAAATCGATTCTGGTCACTATTATTTGGAGTACCATTGCTTCAGTCATTGCACTGAGCGTGGCCAAATTTACGGTCGGCCTTCGTGTCGATGAGGGGGATGAGGAAACTGGTCTTGACCAGAGTTCTCATGGAGAAAGTGCTTATAATTAATAAATAAGTTTAAATAACAGTATATATTCTTCTATTAAAGAGCCTCAGCGGATTAACCGCTGAGGCTCTTTTTCTTTAATTTAGTGAATTAGTTTGGAACAAGAACTGCTGATATATAGAGCAGAAGGCACAATAGTACCTTCCACTCTATAAATATATAACCCTATATACTCACTAAAAATGAAAAAACTAAACGCGTCCTTGGGCGCTTTAATGTTGTTTCTGTTTAGTGCCCCACTGGCATTAGCAGAAGAATCCTCTTCTACCGTCGATTCGGCGATAGGAGCGGCAAATACTTCATGGATTATGACCGCTACCGCATTGGTCCTGTTCATGACTCTTCCCGGACTCGCTCTATTCTATGGCGGTCTGGTTCACAAAAAGAACGTGCTCTCAGTTCTCATGCATTGCTTTGCGATGGCTTGTGTATTGAGTGTAGTCTGGCTCGTTGCCGGTTATTCTTTGGCGCTTGAAGGTGCCGGAGCATGGATTGGAGACTTATCAGCACTCTTTGGCAAGGGCCTTACAACGGATGACTCTGGAGGAACTGATATTCCAGGCATTTTAGGTTTTGCTTTTCAGATGACATTTTTCATCATTACTCCTGCACTAGTCGTTGGAACCTTCGTTGAGAGGGTCAAGTTTTCAGCAGTGATCCTCTTTGCTATTCTGTGGGGACTCTTTTGCTATGCTCCGATCTGTCACATGGTTTGGGATGCAGATGGATGGATGTTCAAGGATGGAGTCATTGACTTAGCTGGAGGCATTGTCGTTCATATAACGGCCGGTATCGCAGCTCTCATCTTTTGTATCATGGTAGGGCCTCGTAAGGAGACGTCTCCACCGCATAACCTTGCAATGACCCTGACCGGTACCTGCATGCTGTGGGTCGGTTGGTTCGGATTCAATGGTGGAAGTGGATTGGCAGCTAATGGTGCCGGAGCCATGTCCATCGTTGTGACTCATATTTCAGCAGCTACGGCAGCGCTGACATGGATGCTTATTGATGTAGCTACTACAAAGAAACCAACGGTACTTGGAATCTGTACTGGTGCGATAGCCGGTCTCGCGGCCATCACGCCCGCTTCTGGAGTCGCTGGTCCTATTGGGGCTCTAATCATTGGAGTCGCTTCGGGTGCGATTTGCTGGTATTTCTCAATTAAGGTGAAGAACGCATTTGGATATGATGATTCACTTGACGTTGTTGGTGTTCACGGTGTCGGTGGACTTGTTGGAACGCTTCTCGCGGCAGTAGTTGCCGTTGGTGCCTTGCAGGGAACTCAAAATGGTGCTGGTGAGGAGTATGACATGATGGCACAGCTTGTAATACAGGCCAAAGGTTCGATCTTTGCTGTGGTGTTCACTGCTGTAGTTACCATTATTATTCTGAAGATTATTGATATGACAGTTGGCCTCAGGGTCAGTGAATCTGATGAAAGTATTGGTCTGGACCAGGCAGCTCACGGAGAAACTGCATATAACGACTAATCTTTATAATTAACCTTTGATTAAATAGACTGAAGGCCCGGGCATAATGCTCGGGCCTTCTTTGTCTTGTGCCTTCTTTAAAGAGGAACTATTAAGGTTATTTATGAGTACAGCGAAGGAAATGAAGGACGCGGCAAAGGAACTCAGTTCTTTTGTCTCAGGGCTCAAATTTGCTTCGCCTGTTTCATGTGTTTACAATCCATTGGAATATGCTTGGGATTCGCACGAGCAATATCTGGAACGATTTTCTCGTTCCCAGAAAAAGGTACTGTTTCTTGGAATGAATCCGGGTCCCTGGGGAATGGCGCAGACAGGGATACCTTTCGGAGAAATACCTGCTGTCCGTGACTGGATGCGCATTGATTGTAAAGTGAAGAGGCCCAGTCCCGAACATCCAAAGCGCCCAGTCGAGGGTTTTAACTGTTCTCGGTCCGAAGTGAGCGGTCGCCGTTTATGGGGTCTGTTTGCCGAAAAATTTGGAACAGCGGAAGATTTTTTTGAAGAACATTTCGTTGCTAATTATTGTCCTCTAGTTTTCATGGAAGAATCAGGCAAGAACCGGACTCCTGACAAGTTACCGTCTAACGAAAAGAAGAGACTGGATGCATTCTGTGATAAGCACCTTGAGAGGATACTGGATATTTTGAAACCTGAGTGGGCCGTTGGTGTTGGAGCTTTCGCAGAGTCAAAGATTTCTACGGTTTCAGAAAAATTAAATTTTTCTATGAATGTGTCGAGAGTATTGCATCCGAGCCCCGCCAGTCCGGCGGCGAACCGGGACTGGAGCGGGACTGCTCAGAAGCAATTAAAAGAGTCTGGTATCTGGAGATAATTATTTTCCTAGAATGCAAATTGCCAGCCTGCAACGACTGTATAATCGCGATCCATACCGACTCCGTTCGTGTCTTGATCGAGAGGAAAGATACCTTCAATTGCGAATCTGTGCCCCTTGAGTGTGCCTTTCTTGAATTGCCAGTTTAAGCCAATTCCACCTTCCAGAAAATCTCCTCCATAATTAGCCTGATGTAACGTGGGTGAATTATGATTGTGCGCGTTGTGAAAGTGCCCCTCGATAGGATCCGACTTTGTATAGCTGAGCCGCACAGAAGCACTGAGTCCATCCATTAATTCGCGGGCCAGCCATGCTGTTGTATCGAGACGGTCTCCGAGCGCGTAACCGGCTTCATTTTCATCCTCGAGTCGAATTGTGGCTATGAGTTGAGCCCCATAACTGAACGAACCTGATTGTCCTAGCCAAGTGATTCCTGGCTTAAGATCCCAGGTCCCGGAACCGAGTTGCATTCCGTAAGGTAGTAGCATCCCATGCTCACTTTCTTCTACCCCAGCAGTTGGAAGGACTACGCTAAGATTCAAGTGTGCGCGCTGATTTTTTTCATCATAAAACTTGTATAATCCACCAATTGATAGGTCTCCGATTCCTGACGAACTGTGGCCCATTTTCTCGCCATGATGATGCATATCCATGTCGCCTCCCATATCCATGTCGCCTCCCATATCCATGCCGCCTCCCATATCCATGCCGCCTCCCATATCCATGCCGCCTCCCATATCCATTTGATCTGGCTTGTGCAACATGTTCATGGAATTTTCTACAAAATTAATCATCCCCATAAATGTCAATTTATCAGACGGGGCATACATGAATCCGAACATGTGCATGTCCATGCTCATGTCCAAAGCTGCAATGTCATAGCCTAGGCCAAACACATCTGCTGAAGTAAGTGAACGGCTCCCTTGTCTGTGTCCGTTCATCTCCATGGACATGAAACGATAAGATAACATGTATTCATTGGCTCCATGAGTGTGATCACCCATGACTCCTATAGGAGCATGGCTGTCGGGGCGTCCGGGATTCCATTTTGATTTGTCTGATGAATGAGATTCGTCTGCGGATGTAATTGAAGCATTGAGAGTGAAACCACAGAGGATTGTGACAGTGAGTATTAAATTATTCATTTTGATAGTTATAGGTAATAGAGTGGTAAAAATTGTTCGTAATTAATTTTTCTGGGTCTCTATAATTATTTCGAGAAACAGAAAAATTGTCTCGCGAATGAAGGTCCAGTAATGGACTCTCGAGACATTTTGAAAGCTGATTGGATTAGCAGCTCCGGGGAGGCCCCGTTGCGGGTTCTAAATTAATGCCTCTGAGTGAAGTGGAATGATAATCTATTAATGCAATGATTTGCGGGGAATAGATTAAATTGATTTGAAACTCGGTCCCGGGAACTATTTGGTTTTTAACGTTGGCTGAAGATTGAGGGTCCTTCTTTTCTTTACCACGTTCTTCTGAAATCTTATGGCAGAGCTCACAGGAGTCTGAGAAAATTGCTCCAATGAAGCTAATATTATTCCCCTGGCTGGACATTTCAGACCAAGCGATTACCTGCATCATTCCCCAATGGCCTCCGGCCACAGTGAAAATAAATATGCAGATAAGCAAAGTTCTGATTTTATTCAGCACGAAGTAATGATGCAATTGAGAGACTAAAAATCAATTATAAATCATCAAATAATAAACTGTTAGTACTTTTCTTGCTTTATAGGTTTCTTGAAATGGTTTGTACTGATTTGAATAACTCATCTATAGATTTTTGAGGATTTTCACAAATCTGTGATTATAGTATTTAGTATGCATATGAGTCCTTTAAGGATCATTTACTTAGGAGCCTTAATCCTGATGTCTGTGCCTTCTTACGGGAAAGATGCGGCATTAACTGCAAAGTGGAAAAGCTTTGATGGGGCCCAATTCCCATATTCTAAATGGATTGCTAAGAATGGGAACGCTCCTCGTGCTGTAATAATTGGGGTCCATGGTATCAGTGGTGCTGCTTCTGATTTCAACAACTTAGGATCAGAACTCTCACAAAAAGGAATATCCGTGTACGCGTATGAATTGCGTGGTCAGGGAAATGATCCTGACACTGAGAGGATCGGTGATTTAAAAGATGTTGAGCTGTGGTTTTCTGATTTGAACTCCTTCATCAGCTCGGTACGAAAAGAAATTGGCACAGTTCCTATTTTTTTGTATGGGGAGAGTATCGGTTCACTGATACTGATGCATGGGTTCTCAGCAATTTCCAAAGAGAATAGGGAGCAGATCGGAGGAATGATTTATTCTTCTCCCCTGATTGCATTGCCAGGAAAATTACCGCCGATCAAAAATTTATTAGTGCGTACGGCAATGTTATTATGGCCCAGTTACAGGGTTTCCTTGCGCAGTTTGTCTGGAGGCGGTGAAGCTAAGGTATCCGAGGGTGAGGATCACTGGGAGCAAATGGCCAAGACTAAACATTATGTTCCCAAGTTTACTTTGAGGATTCTTGGGACCATTGAGCGTATGGTATTTAGCGGTTCAGAGGCCGCATCGAAGATCAAGAAACCGACCCTAGTTCTTTATCCAGGAAAAGATATTTTCACAAAGCCACATCAGGTAGATCAATTTTTTAATGCCTTAAAGGCCAAAGATAAATCAAAAAATCTCTTTAAGGAAAGTCACCACCTCCTTGCTTTCGATAAAGAAAGAGATGAGCTGTTTAAAATTGTCCTCGAGTGGATCCAGAATCGATCTTAGACAAATTTGAATCAGCAACAATTACTTTCACCGCAGCAATCCGAACCCGAATCGGTGACTTTGTAATCCATGCCTTTCGTTTCCTTTGGATCTCTTAATCGGGTCGTGCTGCAATCAAATATCTTAGCTTCATTTATTGGGATCTCCTTTATCGGATCTATTAGCTCAAAACAATCACTGTAGGGTTCATTTTTGTATATGTTGTATACCTTATCACAGACTGCATAGCGTTTGCCTCTTTCCATTACGTTCCCATCATCATCAAGGACTTGCTTGAATGGGCCCTTATATATGACGGCTTGATTCCTCTCAAGGCATGTTCCTTCCTTTCCCTTGGAGGCCTCAATCGTCATGCTACGAAATTCTATTCCTTCGACTGTTTGCCATGGTTTTGTGTCAAGTTTTAGCACGCGGACACCATAGAATCCCGCTTCTTCGAATGCGGATAGAAATTCCTCTTCAAGGAAAGCACCCGATATGCACCCGCTCCACAGTTCGTCATCATCTTGCATTTTTTTGGGAACAGGTTCATCCGAAACGATATCGGATATGACGGCTCTCCCTCCTCGTTTGAGGACACGGTAAATTTCTTTGAATAGTTGTTTCTTTGAATCATTATCGACTAAATTCAAGACACAGTTTGATACTACGACGTCAATAGATTCATTCGGAATCATTGGCTCTTCGGATCGGATCTGAGAGGCTAATTGTTCCGCTTGAAGATAAGCTTCAGAACCATTTTCCTTTCCCTTAGAAAGTCCTTGGTCAAGCAGTTCCAGATCAAGAGCGAGATCCTGAATGCGGCCCTTGCGGAACTCGACGTTAGCGTATCCGGTCCTATCGGCAATGATTGGAGCGTTCCGTCGTGCCACTTCAAGCATATCATCAGTCATGTCGACACCAATGACTTTGCCTTTGGCCCCTACGACCTGACTTGCAATAAAACAGATCTTTCCGGTCCCGCTCCCAAGATCCAATACCGTTTCCCCTTCGTTGAGGTATTGACTCGGGTCACCGCAACCATAATCTTTTTCAATGACCTCCTCTGGGATAATATCCAAATATTTTGGATCATATTCGACTGGGCAGCAGAGCGCCTCTTCCTGGATGTCTGCTCCGGCAGCGTATCTCTCTTTTACAGCGGATTCTTTATTCATTGTAGATTCTTCGGGTTTTATAACTCTTCGATGATTTTGTCAAAGCTCAGATTGTGATAAAAAGGAATATTTTTCTGGATGCTTGGCAATATCTCAGTCACTTATCCGAATGGAACATCCATTTCTTGAAGATGAATTTAAAATTCGCTGGTCTCAACTGAAGCCGGAAAATGTGGTATCTGATATTTCCGAAGCTATAAAAAGGGCCGAGGATAAGATTAGTGCCTTGTCTGGTGATGATTCTCCCAAAACTGAACTAACTTTTGAAAATACACTATTGGCACTTGAGAGCGCTTATGAAACGTTGAGCCGTCCTTGGGGATTAGTAGGTCATTTGGATTCGGTTTGTAACTCGGATCCTTTGCGTGAAGCGCAAAATACGATGCTCCCAAAGGTTTCTGAATTTTTTGCTAAGATTCCTTTGAATGCTGGTCTTTGGAACCGAGTCAAATCTTACAGTGAGACTGATGAGGCCAATTCATTATCTCCGACAAAGAGAAGATTCCTTGATGAGACGATCACTGATTTTCGGAACAGTGGAGCTGAGTTGTCCGATGAGAAGAAAGGGAGGCTCATGGAGCTGGAATCCGAACTGGCGCAGAAAACTCAAAAATACTCAGAGAATGTTCTCGATTCAACCAATGCCTGGGAAATGGTAATTGAGGAAGAGGATCATTTAGTGGGCTTGCCAGTCCTAGCGAAGTCAGCTGCTCTTGAAAGCGCAAAGTCCAAAGGCATTGCGAGTGATGAGGAACCTAAATGGAGGTTTACTTTACAGGCGCCATCCTTTTTCCCTGTCCTTGAGCATGTTGAATCAAATTCGATACGTAAGCAGGTCTGGGAAGGGACATGTGCTATAGGCGCTAGCGGAGATTATGATAATACCGATCTCGTTTGGACAATATTGAGCCTCCGTCAGGAGAAGTCAGAAATCTTGGGAGAGGAGAACTTTGCTGATCAGGTCCTACAGCGCCGAATGGCCAAGGATGGTAAAAGGGCATTAGGATTTGTTGAAGATTTACATAACAGGACAAAACCATTCTTTGATGTTGAAACTAAAGAACTCGAAGATTACAAGGCCCAGTCAGAGGGAAATCAATCGGGTCCCCTAGAACCATGGGAAATTGCTTATTGGGCAGAAAAGAGGCGCAAGGAGGAATACGATTTTGATGATGAGGAATTGAGGCCGTACTTTTCAATAAGGAGCGTCATTGAGGGAATGTTCTCTATCGTAACGGAAATTTTTGGAGTGAAGATCACGGAACCGGATGAAAGGCCTGATGTCTGGCACGAATCGGTTAAATTTTATGAAATACATGATGCAGAAAAGGGCAATCATCTCGGTTCCTTTTATGCTGATTGGTTTCCTCGTGAGTCTAAACGCAGCGGGGCATGGATGAATTATCTTATTACTGGAGAGCCTCAAGATACTGGAGAGAGGACGCCTCACCTTGGATTAATGTGCGGCAATATGACTCCTCCGGTTGGTAATGAACCAGCCCTTTTGAAGCATGATGAAGTGGAGACTGTATTCCATGAATTTGGACACCTTTTACATCATCTCTTAGGTGAAGTGGATATTAAGTCACTTAATGGAGTCAACGTGGCTTGGGACTTCGTTGAATTGCCATCTCAAATCATGGAGAACTTTTGTTGGGCAAGAGAATCACTGGATCGTTTTGCGCGGCATTATGAGACGGGCGAATTAATTCCGGATGATCTTTTTAAGAAGATGCTAGATGCACGCAATTATCGTTCGGCCACTGCTATGATGCGTCAGCTTAGCCTTGGTAAGCTTGATCTTGAACTGCATATTAATGAGGCTTCAAAAGCGGAGCCTGGGCGCGATCTTGATGCACTGACTGAAGAGCTCCTTGTTGCTTACACTATTCCGACCCTGACCAAAGCTTCGACGATGGCTCGTCGTTTTGGCCATCTTTTCGCGAGTCCCACAGGATACGCTGCAGCTTATTATTCCTATAAGTGGGCTGAGGTCCTCGACGCAGATGCATTTACTCGGTTCCTTGAAGAAGGGATCATGAATCCTCAGGTCGGCCTCGAATTCCGTTCTAAGATTTTGAGTAAAGGCAACTCTGAGGATCCGCAAAAACTTTTCCACGATTTTATGGGTCGAGACCCTGATCCGGAAGCGTTACTGAAGAGGAGCGGTCTGTTCAGTTAAGTTCCTCAAATATGGGCAATAATCTCTGTGCAGATCTGCTCCGGACTATTATTGATTAAAACACTAAATCCTTTTTCTCCTTCTTCGAGATCCTCAAGATCTTCAAACTGAGATTCTATCATTTGCGATTTCATGAAGTGTCCTTCTCTCTTTTGCATACGCTCACTGATAAGTTCACGGTTTCCTTTGAGATGAATGAAATGGACATTACTTCCCTTGATCTCAGAGTTTAATAGTTCCCTGTATTGACGTTTTAGCGCCGAGCAGCCGAAAAATAATGGCCAAGTACCAGTATGTGAAGTGATCGATTCACATATCGCATTGAGCCAATCTTCCCTGTCCTTGTCGTTCAGAGGTATTCCTGAGCTCATTTTTTGGACGTTTTTTTTTGGATGAAAAATGTCTCCATCTTTGAAAATTCCTTGTGTTTTTTTAGCCAAAAGTGCGCCTATGGTGCTTTTTCCGCATCCACAGACTCCCATCAGAATGTAAGTGTTATTATTCAAGGTGAAATAAGATGAACGTGGCGTTTGCTTATGATCGCAAGTTGAGTTCTTTTCTTTTTTGTTCATATCAATGACTTCCAAAGAGATTCGACAGTCCTTTTTAGATTTCTTCAAAGAGAAGGAACATAGTATCGTTCGTTCCTCATCTTTGTTGCCCGA
Organism: uncultured Verrucomicrobiota bacterium; assembly: GCA_902591645.1. Next base: position 16,364 of record CACJBM010000039.1, read on the forward strand.
ATCTCCTGGGCTCCTTTTCACTAATGCTGGAATGAATCAGTTCGTGCCATTCTTTCTAGGAACGCAAAAGGCACCCTATGAACCTCCGAGAGCAGCTGATACGCAGAAGTGCATCAGGGCAGGGGGCAAGCATAATGACCTTGAAGATGTTGGATTTGATACTTATCACCAGACGCTCTTCGAGATGCTGGGGAACTGGTCATTCGGTAATTATTTCAAAAAAGAGGCAATAGAATGGGCCTGGGAGCTTCTCGTTGATCGTTGGGGATTTCCGCCATCTCGCCTCTTTGCGACTGTCTATATGCCGGGAGATGGGGACCCTGCCGAGTTTGATGAGGAGGCCTACAAGTATTGGCGTTTGGTCTTTGAGCGTGCTGGCCTTGATCCTGATGTGCACATAGTGCATGGAAACAAGAAAGATAATTTCTGGATGATGGGAGACACTGGTCCATGCGGACCATGTTCTGAAATTCATGTGGATCTGACCCCTGAAGGAGATACTAAAGGAGAATTAGTCAATGCTGATGATGCGCGGTGCATTGAGTTATGGAATCTTGTTTTCATCCAATACAATGCTGAGCCTGACGGAACCTTTAAGCCTCTTCCAGCCTGCCATGTTGATACGGGGATGGGTTTTGAGCGAGCCTGTTCTATGGTTCAGGGAACAGCAGGATTTACTGATTTTTCAAAACCAATTTCGAATTATGAGACTGATGTTTTCAGGCCAATATTTGACGCATTAGAAGAGGCGAGCGGTAAGACCTATGGCTGTACGCTTCCAATCAAGAAGGAAGGGTTAACGGATCAGGAGCAGACTGACATTGCGTTCCGAGTCATAGCAGACCATATACGTACTTTAAGTTTTGCTATTGCTGACGGGATTAGGCCAGGTAATGCGGGCCGCAATTACGTGTTGAGGAGGATCTTGAGAAGAGCGGTCAAATTTGGACGTTCATTGGGTTTAGGTAAGGATGGTCCCTTTCTTAGTTCTTTAATTCCGACTCTGGTTTCTGAATTTGGTGAAATTTTTCCTGAAATAAGTGCAAAGAAAGAGACGATCATAGAATTACTTAATGCTGAGGAATTGCTTTTTGGGCAGACGATTGATCGTGGAATGAAACTCTTCGAAACGGAACAGAAAAGGACAAGCGGTGATATATTTTCAGGGAAGACGGCCTTTGATCTGGAATCGACTTATGGATTTCCTATTGATCTTACAGAACTGATGGCTTCTGAATGTGGGTTACGCGTGGATATGGAGGATTACTCCAATTGTCTCGAGGAGCATCAAAAAATTAGCAAGGGTAACGCTCAATCTGAGGTCATTGCTGCTCTGGACTTTAAGTCTGAAGTTGAGACAGAATTCACCGGTTTTGATGAGGATGAATCAGTGGCTCGCGTTGTCGAATTTCTTGAGCGTGATGGTGAGTGTTACGCGATTGTGGATAGGTGTCCTTTATATGCTGAGAAGGGCGGTCAGGTCAGTGACCATGGTCAATTAGTAGTTGGTGATGAAACTGTTTTAATATTGGATGTGACTCAGGTAGGTGCAGCTTTTTGCCTTCGTATTGATGGGCAGATTAGTTCGTGGGAAGGGAGCCCAATCGATGTGACATTGAAGGTCGATTCTGAACGTAGAAGAATGATTGAAACGCACCATACTGCGACTCATTTAATGCACTGGGCATTGCATGAAGTCGTCGGTCCTGAGGTCGCTCAGCAGGGATCTTTAGTCGATCATGGGCGGCTCCGTTTTGATTTTAACAGTGAGGCTTTGCAACCTGATCAGGTGTCTGCGGTAGAGAGATTAGTCAATGAAAAGGTCTCGGACAATGATCCGGTTTCTTGGGTCGAGGTGGAACACTCAGATATTAGAGAAAGAAAGGACATCATGCAGTTCTTTGGTGACAAGTATGGTGACATGGTGAGGGTCGTTCAGATAGGTGGCTCCGAATTAGAGTTGAACGGTTATTCAATGGAATTGTGCGGTGGAACCCATCTCAGAAACACGGGTGATATCGGACTATTTAAGATTAAAAGCGAGGGAGCTATTGCTGCGGGTGTCCGACGCATTGAGGCGGTCTGTGGTATCGCTGCTCAGCATTTTGTTGAGGAAAGAATTTCTGCTCTCAAAGGGGAATCCCATGGATTACAGCAGAAGCTTGAATCGGCTCTCCAATCTCTCGATGATGGTAGTCAGGACATGCCTGTTTTCACTGGTGATGATTCAGAGATTGAAACTTGGATACTGTTCAGGGACTCTCTCAAGGATGCCGTAATTAATGCGGATAAGACTCTCAAGAAAAGACAATCAGCCAATGCTGCAGCGGAGGCAGATTCAATGCTCTCTAGTTTAATTTCAGATGTTCAGGGCGAGGTGCCCCTCATCGTTCATAACTTTGAAGGAACGCCCGCTCTATTACAGGAACTTTTAAACGGACTGAAGAAAAAACAGTTTTCAGGTGTCGGAGTCTTAACTGTTATCGATTCAGATAAAGTTCATCTCGGAGTCTCTGTTTCTTCTGAATTTACGGACCGTTTTAATGCTGGAGACCTCATTTCTAAGTTGGCTCCGATCATTGGAGGAAAGGGTGGAGGAAAGCCTGACATGGCTAGAGGCGCAGGCAATGATGTAGCGGCCGTCGAATCTATGATGGCAGAGGCAAAGGCAATTATAAAATAGGGGTGATATTCAAATTGCCTTTTCAGTGCATCTATTTTCCTCTGTTGCAATTTTCTTGGAATTAGTGTCAAAATTGCTTAATGAAACGATTCTTACGATCATGTCCCACTTTTATTAGCCTTTTTATTTGGGTTACTATTTTAAGTTCTTCTTATTGTTTGTCAGCGGATAAGCAGTCCAGACGCATTTGGACGGACGCGGACAAAGCAGCGACTGAGGATCCTGACTATTTGTTGCAAGGGGAATATGTTTCTAAGGGAGTGGGTGTGCAGGTAGCGGCACTAGGAAAGGGAACATTCTATGTGAGTAAGTTTGAGGGAGGTCTGCCTGGACAAGGATGGGACAAGTCGAATCCTCATGTTGAGCTGATTAATGTCGAGTCTTTGAAGAAAAGAATTAATGGCATGAAAAGGACTGAACGTGTCAGCCCGACTCTTGGAGCAAAGGCACCCGAAGGAGCGACCATTTTATTTGATGGAAAGAAAACTGAACATATTAATGGTCCAGTTAAGGATGGTCTGCTCATGGCTGGCGCACAAACGACAGGCAATTATGGAGACTTTACTCTTCACTTGGAGTTTAGGCTTCCGTACAAACCAGACTCACCACTAAGTAGTCAGGACCGTGGCAATAGCGGTATTTATTTACAGAACCGTTATGAGACTCAGATACTTGATAGCTTTGGTTTGGTTTATGATAAGGATCAGGTAAAGGTTCCCCTCAAGTCAGACCCTAAGCAGTGGTGTGGTTGTTTCTATAAATTCAAAGCTGCAGATATTCCGATGTGCTTTCCTCCACTCCGTTGGCAAACTTATGATATTGATTTTATTGCGCCAAAGTTTGACGGTGGGAAAAAAATCAGTGATGCCACTATCACAGTGAAACACAATGGCGTAATTATACATGATAAAGTCAAGTTACCAAAAGGGACAGGCGCTGGTGGAGGTCGTAAGGAAGTGCCCGAAGGGCCTATCATTTTCCAAGGGCA
>CACJBM010000040.1 GCA_902591645.1 uncultured Verrucomicrobiota bacterium
TTGGATTTTCTTTGTATATGTTTTTAGGTCGAGGTGGACCTGATGGTGTCAAAAATGAATCAATTCAGCTTGTAGGAAGTATGTGTATGCTTGTATCCATATTCATGATTTCTAAACAAATGCGTCAAAAGTAATTGAACCACTTACGATGAACCCCGCGCGCTTGAGCGCGGACATTCAGCCATAAGAGACACATGAGAAAGATACTTATCCTGGCAATGACCGCTGTGCTTGTAGTCTGCGCGACGATGCAGAAGCAGAGGGCAGCGGAGCATTTAGCCCAGACAACGGAACCTTTCACTCTTGCAGTTTTACCTGACACCCAGTTCTACTGCGACACTCGACTCAAGCTGTCCAAAAAGTGGGGCAACGGAGATCTGCGACGGTACTTTTTCGATCAAACCCGTTGGGTGCGTGACAACCAGAAGCGCCTCAATATTGCTTTTCTCGTCCACGAAGGAGATATCGTGCAGGCGGATGCCCACGAGGAATGGGCCATCGCCAAGGAAGCAATGTCGGTATTGGACGGTAAAGTACCCTATTGCATGTGCCTGGGAAACCATGACATGGGATTCAAAAAATCGAACAACAAATATGGCGGTGATATTGCCGTCAACCGCACCACCCACTTCAACAAATATTTTCCGCGTGAAAAATTTGCCAAACGAAAGGAATTTGGAGGAACCTTCGATCCGAACCGCCATGACAATTCTTGGTACCATTTTGAGGCTGCCGGGATGAAGTTCCTCATCGTCTCGCTCGAATGCAAACCGCGGGACGAAGTGTTGGCTTGGGCAAATAAAGTGGTCGCCAAGTACCCCGAGCACCGTGTCATCGTGCTCACGCATGCATATATGGGAGCGAATGGCCGCAGGATCGATAAGTTGGGATATAAAATCAAAGGAAATGCCGGTGAAGAGATGTGGCAAAAATTGGTTAGTAAACACAAAAACATCTTCATGGTTCTCTGCGGTCACTCAAGTGGAGAGGCGGTCCTCACCTCCAAGGGGGACCACGGCAACCAGGTTCATCAGGTTTTGAGCGACTACCAGCACTTGAACAACGGGGGGGAATCATGGCTGCGCTACATGGTCTTTGAACCAAACGAAAACAAGATAAAGGTCTACACTTACAACCCGGCGCTCGACAAATTTCGCAACGGTCCCTCCAGTCGCTTTGACTTGGAGTATCCAATGATGCAGCCGGAACCGGCTCTCAAGCCTTAAGGATTCGATCGCAACGTGCTCCCAACTATAACCCATGAACCCCTTACCCAAGATCTTAGGTGATTGTATCGTTGAGAAATAAGAATTGGTCAGTTTGTGTTGGGGTGTTATGATTTTGGAATGAGACCGTTCATTTTTTCTTCACTGAGTCTTCTCGGCCTTTACCTTCTAATTAGCTCTCAAATCGCTCGTGCCAATGATACGGCCTTCGGCGGTAGCGCCTCAGCTCCGTATCCCATCCACACCGATGAAATTCGCATGGTTTCCGAGGACATTACTATCAAGAGCAACGCGAGCGATGGTTCGTGGATTTACATCTGTGAATTCAGATTCAAAAATGTCTCAAGGAAAACGGTGAATCTCTTGATGGGAATGCCCTTCTCAAAAAGGACAAAGTCTGAAGATGAAATGATTAACGTGCCAAAAGGGGCTAAGGCTCCTCCGGATGGTCAACCACTGGTCTGGGAATTTGAAACCTTTGTGAACGGCAGAAAACTGCGCTCCACCAAAGTAATACCCGTAGCGAACCCAAAAATTCCAAGTATGAATTACAAGGTGGCCTATACCTGGCCGATTCGCTTTAGACCGGGGGCAACGCACAGAGTCCGCAATACCTACAAGCTGGCATATACTGGCGACTCTAGTGGTAATCTCTACGCCGAGTACATTTTAAAGACTGGAGGCTTATGGCACGACGGCACGATTGGACGTTCACGGCTCAAAGTGATTGTTGATGATCCTAATTTTCTCCTTAAAAAGGGAGCTGGAGACGAAGCCTTTGCACCGAAGCCAGAGGGGCACAAAATGAGTTTCAAAAACAATAAGATCGTCTATGAATGGGACCTCAAGAATTTTAAGCCGACCGAAGACCTCATGGTCGTTTTTAAAAGTAGTAATGCCGTACTATGGATAGACTATAATGACATGATTTATAAAGAGGACTTTTCCGGCTACAGCAAAGAGAAGCTGCGACGGATAAGAAACTTACCTTACGCTCTGAATGGATATATTTTTAAGGATCGTGAGCTTAAAAAATACTACGATTCGAAATGGATTATTCCAAAGGATAAGAATTTTTCAGATTCAAATTTTTCCAAATCTGTTAGGGAATTTATTGAACGCGTCAAAAGTTTTGAGGACAAGAAAAAATGAATAATCAGTGTTAACCGAATGTTTTTGAAAATCCGATGATGAATCTCAAAATGATAGGTTCTCCATTTTTGGATATTACCCCTGTTGAGGAAGGGCTTTTTCGCTTTAACTTTATTGGAGAACCGGGGATAGCGTACCCTTTTGCATCATCTGCAAATTTGATGGATTGGCAAAGGTACGAAATGCCGTTCCCGTTGCGAACATATTAACCCGTGAAACCTTTACTCGTGATTGCTGTTGCTATCCTCGTGGTGGGGTGTGGTTTCACAAGAGAAACTGAACTATCAACAGAACATCCTTTATCGAAAGCTTTAGTATCCTCAGTAAATCCTGCTACTGAAACTCCACTTGAATTAGACGGCGTTAATCGTGAAAAAATAGAATATCGGTTAGACAATCTTTATTATCTGAAAAGTTCAGGTGTTCCTTATACAGGAAAGGTTTTCGAAGAGTGGTCGGGACAGCAGAGGGTAGAAACAAATTACATTGAAGGCAAGTTGGATGGGTTGTCGGAGTCTTGGCATGAGAACGGGAAGAAGGCGAGTGAAGTAAACTACAAGGACGGTAAGCAGGATGGACTATCGCTGGAATTCCATGAAAATGGACAGAAATGGAGGGAAGTAAACTACAAGGACGGTAATCCTGTCGAAGGTTCTGAGAAATTCTGGAACAACAAAGGCGAACATGTTGATTCAATAAAAGAATCCTTTAAGCAATCAAGAGGATCCTTAACCCCATGAACCCTTTAGCTTGACCAATAATTGGTGGTAAGTTGTTCGGGGATCGATAGCTAGTAGCCACTGTCCGTTATAACCTTAGTAGAATTTTGTAATTGGTCGGTTCGTGGTGGGGTGTGGGGAAAGTAACTCATTGTAGAAAGGTTTTAAATGCAGTAGAAATAGGATATGAAAAAGCCGATTATTATTGCTTTATTCTTTTCTATTTTCAGCACAATCACCTCATTTGGTCAGGCCGTATGGATCGAGCAGACTGTCGATCCAGATACAGAATTAAAGACAGGAATTATTGAGATTAATGGCGAAACTTATGAGATTAAGCCGGAAGCCAATTTGTCTGGAGCCAATTTGTCTGGAGCCGATCTGAGCGGGGTCATTCTCATTGCTGCGAACCTAAATGGAGCCAAGCTTAGTGAAGCGAATCTCGAAGGGGCCATTCTCAGTAGATCTAATCTTAATGAAGCGAATCTTAGTGGAGCAAATCTTAGCGGAGCAAATCTCAGTGGAACTAATTTCGTTGGAGCTCAGCTAGAAGGAACTGACCTGAGCGGGGTTATTCTCATTGTTGCTGACCTGACTAATGCAGATCTTAGTGGAGCCAATCTGAGATGGGCTAAGCTCGAAGGGGCGACGCTCCATGCTGAGCTCGAGGGAGCTGATCTCGAAGGCGCCGATCTAATTGGGGCCGATCTTAGTGGAGCTGATCTCGAAATGGCTAGAGCAGTTGCTATTTTAGGTAATCCGCTTGAATTGCCGCAAGGCTATTCAGTTGTTAAGAATAACATTATAGGGCCTAAAGTAAATCTTAGTGGGGCTGACTTCATTGGAGCTGATCTTAAAGAAGCTAATCTTGAAGAGGCTAATCTTGAAGGGGCTAACCTCACTAATGGTAATCTCCGTGGAATTAACCTCAGTGGAGCCAAGCTTATCGCTGCTGACCTGAGTGGATCGAATCTCGAAGGAGCCAGTTTCATTGGGGCTGACTTGGAAATGGTAAGAGCGGTGGAAATTTCAGGTAATCCGCTTGAATTGCCAGAAGGCTATATTGTTGTTAAGAATAATATTATAGGCCCGAAAGTGAATCTCATTGGAGTTGACTTTAGTGAAGCCAATTTTGAAGGAGCCAGCCTCATTGCTGCCGACTTTACAGGAGCTAATTTTCTTTCAGCCGATCTTAGAGGTGTTGACCTGAGTCGAACCAAATTAAATGAAGCTAATCTCAATGGGGCTAACCTCGAAGGGGCCCGCATCGCGGATGCGGACTACACTGATAGCATAATGCAAAGATCGAGGATGGTGGGCATTATGGGTGATCCGATTGGATTGCCACAGGGGTATATTGTCGTTAAGAATAATGTCATAGGCCCGAAAATAAACCTCATTGGAGCTGACCTCATTGGAGCTGACCTCATTGATGCTGATCTTAGTGGAGCTGACCTGATTGGGGCTGACTTGACGGGGGCTGATCTTATTTCATCTGACCTTTCAGATGCCGATCTCAGTGGAGCTAAGCTTAATGGAGCTATCCTCAATGGAGCTAAGCTTGAAGGGGCTGATCTTGAAGGGGCTGATCTTGAAGGGGCCAGTCTCATTGTTGCTAAATTTGAAGGAGCTACTCTCACTAATGCTAACCTCATTGGAGCTATTCTCATTGGAGCTGACCTAACTAAAGCTATTCTTAGAGATGCTGATTTAGAAGGAGCTGACTTGGAAGGAGCCAATCTTGAAGAAGTTAGTCTCATTGTTGCTAATCTGAGTGAAGCTAATCTCGAAGGAGCCAATCTCGAAGGAGCCAATCTCGAAGGAGCCAATCTCTTTGGAGCGATTCTTAGTGGAGCGAAACTCGAAGGATCTAACCTAAGTAGATCTAGCCTCAGGGACGCTAACCTCTTTGGAGCCATTCTCAGAGATGCTGATCTGAGCGGAGCCAATCTGAGTGGAGCCATTCTCAATGTGGCCAATCTCGAAGGAGCTGACCTCAGTGGTACAATTTGGAATGCTCCTGATTTCCGAATTGCTGAACTCGAATCGCGGCTTGCTCAATACCAAAATGGAAGGGCCGGATCTGTTGTAATCGATGCCTCTAATGGTGAAGTCACAATTACATTCAACATCGAGGAAAGCGAAGACCTAAAAACTTGGCAAAGGACTGGCGAGAAGATAACCAAGACTATTCAGCTAAAAGATGGCAAAAAGTTCTACCGCTTTGCTTTGGATGAATGAGGAGGTTTATCTTAAGCTAAAAATACGCTCTTACCTTTTGTCTAAAAATTTACGTATCTAATTGGTCTATTTTCAGTAACAGGTTAGCCATTTAAGAAAGTTATAACTAACTTATTTTCAACCGATTCCCGTGACCTTTGACGGTCCTTCTAGGATTCCAAAATCTGTAATGGTAGGATTAATAAAAGCTGGATTATTACCGATTGCTGCAAAGACCTCTGACTCCTTATAGTCAAGCATCGCTTGTTTGTTTTCGAAGTGATAAACTCCACCGTAAGTGTTGGTTTCTTCGTTAGCTAACCATGTTTTGGTGATCAGACCAGGTATCTCAGCGAAGGTATGAGCTAGACCTTGGCAAGCTTCTTCAAATTGCTCTCTGCTTAAATCTTGTAAGTTGAAGTTAATGATAAGGATGTGCATTAAAAAATTAAATCAAGAATCTCATCCTTTGTCACTTCTTTATTGTTTGTATTCCTAACCAAGTACAAAATTCACCGAAGATTATAAGGGGAAACCGTGAGCCATGAATTAGGGATGAGTTGTAACTTGGAAAACGCTCAAGGATGCAGTAAACATGGGGGCATGAAAAATGAATATTTACGAGCAATCGAGAGTTTTGCCTTTCGAGCGTTTCTTATCGCTATCGGTTTTCAGATGTTCACGTTATCAATTCTTGCTTTTGGATCCGATGAGATTGCCGCTATTCATGGCTCTATGATTGGAATCAAGGAGAGCAATATGGAGCAATTCAAATATGATTGGAAGTTACAGTTATTCTTCTTTGTTAGTGTGTTCAAAGTTGCTGGGATTCTATTGTTTGGAATCCCTTGGGCAGTCCTTCGATTTTCGAAAATTTTCCGAGATAACGGATTAGAAACTGAAAACAATGATGGCTAATTAGATTATAAAATAACTATTTTTTCTTGTTCAAACGCAATAAAAGATATGCGTTTTTTTATATGGTTCTTTTAAACGGCGTTAAATTCTTATGAGATCCTCAGCTATTTCCGTGATCCTTTTTTCTTTGATAGGATTATTTCTTGCTGAGGTAAAAGCTTTGGGGCCTCCTAATTTCATTATTATCACATCCGACAATCAACCGGCTTGGGCCATGGGATGTGCAGGTAATAAGATTATCTCCACACCGAATCTGGATCGTTTGGCGGCCGAAGGTGTACGTTTCCAGAACGCTTTTGTGACGACTCCAATTTGTAGTGCCAGTCGAGCAAGTATCCTGACGGGCATGTACCGCCGTCGCCATGAATTCACTTTTAATACGGATCCATTAAAGGCCAAATTGGCGGCAAAAAGCTATCCTGCACAATTGAAGAAAAATGGTTACTGGACCGCACTGATAGGGAAGTTTGGTATTGAGTCGAATGGTGAAATCATGGTTGAGAATGAAGACCAATCATTAGGGCTGATGTTTGATGATTTTGATAACTTTGAGCATTGGGGTAAGAGTGGTCCTAAAGGATACTTTGTTACCGATCCAAAAGGTCGGAAAAAACATCTGACTGATGTGACGGCTGACAAGGCCAATTCATTTCTGGTGCAGCGAAGCAAGAGTGACCAGCCCTTCTGTTTGACTTTGTGTTTCAATGCCCCTCATGCTCAGGATGATGATGAGAGGCAATACATCTGGCCAGTTCGCTTTGATGATTATTATGTAGAATCTACAATACCTGAGCCTCTCAATTCAGACCTGAATTTTTTTAAAAGACAGCCCGCTTTTCTGCAGGGTTCTCTTGGCAGAGAACGGTGGCGCTGGAGATTTAATACGCCCGAAAAATTTCAAAGAATGATGAAGGGTATGTACCGGATGGTCAGCGGAGTAGATGACGCAGTCGGTCGTTTACGGGACCAATTACATAAGCTCGATCTAGCAGAGAACACTATAATTATATATTCCAGCGATAATGGGATGTTTTTTGGAGAACGTGGGCTGAGTGATTGCTGGTTACTGTATGAGGAATCGATCCGTGTTCCTCTGATCGTTTACGATCCTCGGGCAAGGACAAAGAGTCAGCGGGGCAAAGTGCGTCAAGAAATGGTTCTCAATTTGGATCTGGCTCCGACCCTTCTCGATTTTGCTATGATAAAGAAAAAACCTCCAATGGATGGGCGGAGTATTAAATCTCTCCTTTCAGGCGATGCCGATAATTTATGGCGTGAGGATTTTCTTTGTGAGCACCTCTTTGAGCATAAAAAAATCCCTAAGAGTGAGGGAGTCCGTTCGAAGAATTGGAAATATATTCGCTACTTCGAGCAGGACCCAATTTATGAGGAGCTCTATGACCTTAAAAATGATCCTCATGAAAGGGATAATCTTTCGGAGGATCCTAACTATCTTGAGAAGTTGAATTCGATGCGAGAACGATGCGATAAATTACTCATTGATATTAGGAAGGGCATTAAATAGGGGAAGGGCTCAGGCAGCGTGAGCTAATGAGGAATACCCAAAGAATATCTCTTGGTGCTAGTTATATCATGGTATCATTGTTAGAATGCTTTTTAGGTGTGTATAAATAAAGTTTGGAATGGTTCCTTTACTCATTTAGGATTTATCCTATTCGAAATATTATGAAAAGTATCATTGCCACTTTAACAATCATTCTCGCTATGAATTGGAATGCTTCTGCTGAGCCGTTAAAGGTTGGCGATGCTGCTCCTCAATTCAAAATCAAGGACACTAAAGGGAAGGAAATTAATCTTGCCAAACTAGCTAAGAGTGGGCCGGTATTGGTGCGGCTTACCTGCGGTTGCCTGGGTTGTGATCGCGAGTTGCCCTATTTCCAAGCACTGCATGAAGCATACAGGAAAGACGGCATTAAGTTCGTTGCCGTTTTTGCTGAGCCGGATAATAAATTCGCAACGTATGTGAAAACAAAAAAACTAAATATGCAGTATGCTTTGGATCCAGGAAAAGATAGCTGGAAGATTTTTGGCACCAATACCATGCCTAGTAATTTTCTCATCGGAAAGGGTGGTAAAATTGCCGCTATCAGCAAAGGGTGTGATCCGAGTGGTCTGATCGCCCGTGACCTTGGCGATAAGGCAGCCAATCTGGTAAAAACAACGAAGGTTGATATCAAGGCCAAGGTTGATAAAAAGAGGGACCTAAACACACCGAAGAAATAGTTCACTATATTCCTTAGTTGCAGATCCGAACCCTGCCTACCCAATTATTAATTGTTTCTTTCTGTCTTTTCAGTGGTCCCATCAAGGCTCACTAGGAAACTGAGCAAGTCAACGAGTTCGTCACTTCGTAAACTCAAAGTGAGGCCAGGAGGCATGAGAGATACTGGGCTTTTTTCAATCTTTTTCACCTCACTGTTTGGAATGGGTACGATTTTATTTGTGGTTTCACGGATAAGGGTAGCAGTGTCGGAACGGCGCTGAAAAATTCCCGCTACGATGGTGTCATCTTGTTTAGTGACTAGAACAGTTTCAAATCCCTGTTTGATGTCCCTGCTAGGACTCAGAATTGAATCGAGTATAGCAGCTGGTTGGGCATAGGCTCCTATTGATGAAAGCTCTGGTCCTACTAATCCACCTCTTGTGCCAATTTGATGGCAGACTGTGCAGGCCGTTGATTTCCTATGATAGATTTCCTTTCCACGTTCAGGTTTGCCGGAGATTGCGACTTTGCTAAGCAGTTCTTTTCGATCTTTCTGGGAAAGATCAAGAGGGACCAGTTTAAGATTTCCCGCTTTAGTCAGCATGGCAACGAGTTCGGGGAATTCGCGGCCTGATGACCTGATGAGGCGAATCCCTTCAATTGCGATGCTTTGGTGAAGAGGTGTGTCTTTGAGCGCTTCTTGCAATTGCTTATCGCCGGATTGCCGGTTTATGAAGGATAAGAAAAGAGGTTCAATTTCTTGAATGGTGGATGCCTTTGAGAATATTTCAATTATCGATTCACGAGCTTTGTCAGGTTGATTTTCGGCCCAAATTGCTGTGGCCGCGATGCGAATTTTCTGACTTTGATTTGGGTTTGCGAGGTTGGCTAAACGATCAAAGTGCTTCAGGCGGCCCAAAGCCCTTGCTGCTGTGAGGCGCTCTTGAATGTTTTCAGTATTTCGCACTAGTTTTTCCAACGATTCACCAGCGTCCGTAATTCCCCATATGCCTGTCAGCTCTGCGGCGGCTCGGCGAACGTCTGAATCTTGATTTTCTAAAAGTGGGAGGATTTTTTTAATGCCTTTTGGCGTAGCTTTATTGTGACGCGCGCCATCGACTATCGGAGTCAGAAGGGTCGGTTGCTTTTCGGCCAAGGACAGGACCATATCAATTTCCTCCACTCCACCTAGTCCGGCAACGGTCTTGACAACGTTCGGTAAATTAGGGGCATCAACATTGCCGTTCTGCAGTAAGGTCACTAGGGATTCGGTGGCCCGGGAATCACCAGTCGCTTCGAGGGCATACCGTAACTGATCGGTGTCTCCACTAAATACTGTCTCTCCGGCCTTGAGGGCCGGTAGCCAATCATCACGCAACTCGCGGGACGTGAGCCAAATTGCGTATTCTAACCACTTGTCCCGTGGCTGACGCAACGCTCCAAGAGCAATGTTGGCAGATTCCAAGGAACCTACTTCGCGTAGAACGTTCACAGCTTCTAGGCGTACTCTGGGATGCTCGTCGTCGATCGCGGCGCGGAATAATTCGTACGGATTATTTATGTCATTTCTCCAATGAAATAGTATTCGCACTGCATTGGCTCTTGCCCGAGCCTCGGTGGATTTTAAAACATTGCGTAATAATTCCTCGTTAGGCGCATTAATGGTTCCATGGAGCCAGAGCGCTTCGAGTAAGTGATGCTCTCTGTCAGGATCGTCGACCGGCAAACTGGCTAACCATGATTTGAGTTTTGGTAGCACTTCATTTTGTGAGTGAGTTGCTAATTCGCGTTTGGCTTGGGTCCGGGCATAGTCTTCGGGTGCCTTCAGATAATCTAAAAGGGCTTCGATTGGAGCCCCGCTGATGTTTGGGCGTTTGACCAGTGGACGGTCCTTGGCTTGGAGTCGCCAGATCCTTCCGTGCGCCTTGTCGCGTAACGGGTGGTGAAAGTCGACTTCTCCATGATCGATGATTGCATTGTACCAGTCGACGACATAAAGAGCGCCGTCAGGACCGACCTTAAGATCAACTGGTCTATAGGTTTGGCGGCTCGAGTGAATGAGTGTTTCAACTTCTTTAGCTGCAAAGCCGCTACCGTTATCGGTGAGTTTGTAGCGAACGGTCCGGTTAGCACGGAAATCATTCTCCACGATGCTCCCTGCCCATTCTTCTGGGAAATGGCGTCCTGAGAGGACTTCGCATCCGGTCCCATTGGGCTTTCCAGGGACGAGTCCTGGAAGAGTCTTGGGAGCGCCTACTGCACTGCGGAACGCGGCTCCCGGGAACGTGTAATGAGGCCCTTGTCCCCCGGCACCGTCCGTTATGAAGGACTGTCCCCATCGGTCAATGGCATGGCCCCAAGGATTAACAGCTCCCCGCGCAAAAATCTCAAGGCGCTCAGTCTCGGGTCGAAATCTCCAAACACCACTCCCATTGAGTCGTCTCTTGCCCCAACGCGTTTCGATGAAGCTGTTAATGTAGATTGATTGATTGAAATAGAGTTCGCCCCAAGGAGCCCACCGTAAGGCGTGAATCATATGGTGAACATCCGCGTTGCCAAAGCCCGAGAAGACGACTCGTCTCTGGTCGGCTCGATCATCACCATCAGTATCACTCAAAAATAAAAATTCGGTAGCGCTGCAGACATAAGCGCCGCCTTTGACCGGCATCACTGAGTGGGGTACCAATAATCCATCAGCGAATACAGTCGACTTATCAGCCTTACCGTCCTGGTTCGTATCCTCCAGAATAACGATTCGGTCATTGGGTTCTTTGCCCGGTTTGATGTGGGGATAAGTGGAGCTCATTGACACCCATGCACGGCCCCTAGTGTCCCAATTTAAATTAATGGGATTAGTTAGAATTGGGTCAGAGGCAAAAAGGTTGAGCTCGAAGCCCTCAGGAACAGTCATACTTGCAAGCTCAGCTTTCACGTCCGGTTCAGGGATGTGACGGGGAACCTCATGTTCAGGATCATTATGAACCGGTTTCCAGGGATCGATGCGTTCTATGGTATAGCGATGAGTTTGCGGGACACGGAGTCTGGCTATGGTCTCTTCTTCGGCCGCGACTAACCGATCAAAATCCGCCATCTCATAGCGTAAGTGACCCATCTCGTAGGACCTGAAAAGAAAGATGT
Source organism: uncultured Verrucomicrobiota bacterium (assembly GCA_902591645.1). Next base: position 11,598 of record CACJBM010000040.1, read on the forward strand.
AAGTCTTGTTGAGGGGGCGAATCCTACGCCGGTGCTGAAGATTTTTGCCGATGATAGCGGACCTGAGCCGATTAGTGTCCTTGAGAGTGGGGCCGCGGGATATTAAATAGCCGCTCCGCCAGCCAGCCGCGTTTCCACTAAGAACTTCTACCCCATCAGTTTTGAGTCGATAACTGTTTGAAGCGTCATTGATCAGAATCTTGTGCGTATTGGGAAGGAAGTCGCAAAAAAGCTTATCGGGACGCAGGTCAAAGCGAATGCCGCGTTTCGTTGTTATTGGATTTTCTACGATTGCTCCGTGCTGGGACGAAACAGTGCCCTCAGGGTCAATCGTGACCAAAGAGCCGATCCCGTCTGAAATTCCCAAGCCACTCGCCATTACTGCTGTCAATTTGCGATACCCTTCATCGTTCAGGTGCATCCCATTCTCGGTCAGAGTCTCATCTTTTTTTGTTATGACTTTTCTGAAAAGATCAATGACTAGGTGGTCATTTTTTTGAGCATATTCGATGATAAAATTGGCTGCTTCGGCAAGACGCTTGTTACGCTCTTCGAGATCGGGAACGGGCGAGCCGGTGGATTCCTGGGCAGGAGGAGTCAATAAGATGAGAGAAGAGCCATTTTCTTTGAGATCTTTCATTAACCGTGAATAACCGGCTTTGAATTTATCGAGGGACAGACCCGATTCAGCGAAAGCGACCTCACTTCCGTATCCAACGATAATCGTACGTGCCTTTGAGTCTCTCACCTGCTGCATGAGAATTTGGTACCCGATTCCATTCGATGGTCCCGGTTCCCAGGCCCTAGTATTTCGACCATCTTTAAACTCCGCACGAGCAGTTCCGAAGACATCATCTCCAGGCCACCCCAGATTACGAAAAGCAATATCATGATGAGGCCAGCGGATCGTTACTGCCGTCTCAAAGTAGCCAAACTTCTCCATCCTTGAAATCAAAGAATCTCCCAACAAGATAACTCGGTTCCGCGTCGGCTGCTGACTATTAGGAACTTGAATTAATGCTGGTTCACTGAATTCACTTTTTGCCCCGTCATTATTCCATACCTGTACCTTCCACCACGCTTTTTCCCCTTCTTGGAAACTCTTTCCGAGGCACGGAATCCTAGATGAGTCTGGAGAATTTCGGCGTCCGCTGTCCCAGAGATTTCCTGTGCCCGAACTGAGTTTTTGTGGGTCACTCGCGACAAGGATTCGGTACGCTGTTTGGCCTTTGTCCGTTTTCCATGATAAGGAATATTCGTTCAAGGAAAGACCGAGCGAATTGACGATGGGAGTGGATTTTAAATTTGTGGGAACTGACGCTGCCAAAGAAACTGCTGCACTGACAACCCATGCCATGCTGGATAAAATAATTTCGCGGTTCATAAGGATCAAGTTTATGGGTTTTTGATTATTTTTTGCCTATCGGGACATCGAAGTAATTTTCCATTTCATGGCAGGCCATTCGCCACGCACCAAGAACGTCCCAAGAATCGAGATGATTGGCTGCATTTGCTAGGCCGCGACCTCCACGAGCCGCAGCGTCCGGGTCGATCCTGCCCAGAGCCAACTTTTTGTCATAGACCAACTGCCATTGATACCAGACCGTTCCTGACCAGGGTCCTGACGTGCGAAAGGCACCATTTCGTGCATACCATGTCTCTTTGCGATTCACCCATCCAAAATCCTTCCAAGCGGAAATTCCATTACTGAACGGACGGTCTCCCCAATTCACAGCAAGTGATCTGCGGTCGTAGTCGAGGACGCGCTTTGCGGCTTCGATTCGGGTCTGGAGATACTGGTCCGGAGTGAGTTTTGTGGGGTATGAATGGTATTCAAGCATTGCCTCTCGGCCTCCCTTTTTGTACTCGAGTAAGGCGCGTCGGACCCCCAACATCGCATTAATCACTTTCGAGGATGTATGAGAGTAGAGGTACACATTGTTGCGGCCAGGAGGCACTTCGTACGCTCGAGCCATCTTAGCCATTCCACTTACACCGGGCCGGTGCGTGTGCATGAATTGACCGTACTTAGTTCGCTGTTCCTTAGTCACTGGCCAGTACGGAATCATTTTGTAGGCGATTTGAACACAACCCCAGTTCGATCCATCTGGAAAGAATGCGTCCGGTAAACCCGGACGGTACTTGAGGCGGGGATAGGAGGGGGCATCCATCCAGACTTCATGGATCGCAGCCCAGTCAGCCATGTTATCCGGTTCTAGATCCTTTTGTCTTATCCGTTCGAGTGTGGCATAGGCTCCCTTCAGCAGCTCTATGTGTGCTTCGTCTCCATCCATCATGTAAAGCCAGGTAAGTAAAGGCCCGACATGCCAGGCAGTTACCCGGGTATAGGGAAGTTCGATCTCGTACTGCCGGGCCCGCGTCGGTCTTCCATCACCGTGATATTGCTGTCCCCAGCCCACGACATCGCCTTCTCCCAGGTTAGCCTTGGCTAGCCAAGGTCCGAGCTTACCTAATCTGGCCACATATTTACTGTCTTTGGTTAGGTGATACATCATGATCATTATTTGAAAACTCGCATTTGTGGCACCGTCATTGAACGAGATGCTTCCATTGCGGACTCCACTAGATGGGGTCGACCCTCCGGGAAATAGCCACTGATCGGGCCATCCTCCGGCCTCGCTCTGTGCTGAAAGTAAAACGTCAGCTGCCTGTCTGGCCGATTCGAAGTACTTTTTTTCTTCACTCAGTTTGTACGCGTAGAGCATGATCCAGAAGGGCCGGGTAACAAAACCATCCTGCACACGCATCATGTCGTTTCCCTTATTTCCATAGGCCCAGTGACCTCGGGGGAACTGCTTCTTGAGAATACGGTCAGCGCAGGTCAGACCTGCTTCGAGGTATTTCTTATTACCGAGTATTTCAAAAGCACGGAAAAAGCCGATCGCGGATTGCCTTAATTTACCCGCATCGCCCCCTTCATAACTTTCAGGAATTTTTGCAATTTGCTCATCGAGCCACGAACGGATCGCTGATTCGACACGGCCACTTAGGTTATGCTCTTGCTTGCCAGTGAGCATCAATTCTGCGACACTCATACGACGCAGTAACTCTTTGAGCTCGGCTTCTTTAGTGGTGCGCTGATCCTCGTTCAGTTCAAGATAATGTATCGTTTCCCCGCCAAATAATTTGGCCCGGGCCTGCCAGGATAACTTTTCGTCACTTATTTTATCGTATGAGAGGTCCTTGTAATGGCCAGTCACATTGTCGATTTCAAGTGGACCCTCGGCGCCCGCGGAAATGGCTAAAGTGACGATTAAAATAAACGGCAATACAAAGGCATTGAGTGATTTCATAACCCGATCCTAACATCAACATCTTCTTCCTTACAAGTGCCGGCGACAGGGGTCGATTTTTATGCGCCGATTGACTGTATTTCTTTAATTCGCTTCTACTGACAAAGTGAATTCCTCTCTTTCTACTGAGAGGAAAGCTGAATCCTCTTCCGTGAAGCGAATCATTGAATTGAGAGGTATGTCAGTAAATGATTGAGTCTGACCTGATGCTGGCCATGTGATTTTCACTTCTTTGATCGATTCGGCTTGCCCTATCCCGATCTCAGTCCTTGAGAGTGGAGAGCCTCCAAAGCTACTCACTGATCCGACTGCCCGATGAAAGGAAGACTGGCCGTCCATTGAATTGGTGACCACTTCTATCCTTGCTCCTAAGCCGCTACGATTGCTCTTAGTTCCCACTAATTGAATAGCAATGTAATGATTTTTGTGACCAGGATTTAAATATAACGCATTATGGAAACGATCGCCTGGCAGGAAACCTCCGAGTTGATGGAAAATGTCCTGATCCCCATCATGATCAAAATCAGCAAAGGCGATCCCGTGACCCTTTTGAAGATGACCGAACCCGCCTGACGTAGTTACATTTTGAAATTTTTCACCTCGATCATTTCTAAGCATGACGTTTGGAACAAGGTTACGATAATCCGGATCCCCAGTTCCAAGATAAACATCCAAGAATCCATCATTATCAAGGTCACCAAAATTTGCTCCCATTGGAAGGTACGGGTGATTAAGGCCCGAATCCTTGGCCGCTTCCTCAAAGCGCCCCTTATTGTTTACATAAAGGCAAGGTGGCGTGCTCTCGTGTGGTAGTCCGCGATAGTCTAAAAGTACACTAGCAGCACTGGACTCGAAGGCAGTAACAAAAAGGTCAAGCCATCCGTCGTTATTGAAGTCAAAGAACCAGGGAGCGAAGCTGTAACCTTCAGGAGAAGTGAGCCCAAGTTCTTCCGCCACGTCTGTAAATTTCATTGAACCGTTGTCTGAATTTGCGGACAGATCGTTTCTATAGAGCCGGTTCTTCCCCACGTTGGAAACATAAAGATCCAAGTCGCCGTCATTATCGTAGTCGCCCGCAGTGACGCCCTTAGAAAAACGGTCATTCGTAACGCCAGCCTCGGCAGCAATGTCAGTGAAAGTTCCATTCCCATTATTTCTAAAGAGTTGTGAAGGAAAATGACTCTCAGTGCCGGGTCCCGATTGGGATTCATTAACAACATAAAGATCCAAGTCTCCATCATTGTCATAGTCGCCCCAAGAAGCGGCCTGCGTAGGAAAGGCCGGTTCTGCCAATCCAGCAGTCCGGGTCACGTCAGTGAAAGTGATATTGGAGTTTGGACCCGATGAACCATTGTTACGGAGGAGTGAATTTCGAATCTTTCCCATGCTATTCATCCAGGCTCCTCGGAGAACGAGGATGTCCGCATCTCCGTCATTATCATAGTCAGCAGCGATACAGTTAAGTCCTCCGAGCTGGTTATCGAGACCGGATTCTTTTGTCAGGTTCACAAACTTTCCGTCACCAGTGTTGCGAAACAGTGAGAGCGAACCGCGAGGATCAGAGGTTGAGGATACGATGTCAAGAAAGCCATCATTATCAAAGTCCTCTACGATTGCGCCTCCGCACAAGTTGAAAGTATCGAGTCCCAGATTTGGAGCAACGTCAATGAACTGGCCGATGTCGAATTCTGATTTTAAAGACGACTCAGGAACTCTGTACTTTTCCGGAACACTTTCCGGATACGTGCCGGTGGCCATCGCTGTAATATTAAGTAACCACTGACTTCGAAGGTCATCAGGTGAATATTGAAGGAGCTTAAGTAAGGCCTTCATTGATCGATTGGCTGGATTCGGGTTCGAATGTATTCCCTGACCCGCTAAAGGAAAAATGCAGCAATCTCGATTGTGCCTTTGGATGCAATTAGCGTATTCCGCTTGCCTCAGTTCGACTAGCGCTTGCATCGCAAATAATGGTGGGCTGGGGGCAATTTTAGCTGAGTTGATGATAGCAAAAACCTCATTCAGGGACTTAGCGGCTTTGCTATTTTCTCCGAGTCGCAAAGAATCAAAAGAACGAGCGAACCATCTGCCAATGAGTTTCTGGGGATTTGGCGGATTCTCTTTGAGTGCTAACTGTAGAGCATTTTCGATTTCTTGTGTTTGTAGCCGACCGTGAAATTGATCCCGACTCGATTCGATGCGTTCGGCTATTTCCAAAAACTCTTTTTTGATAAGGCCATCCTTTTGATTCTCTGAAAATTTGACGGATTTTTTATCCTCCGTGCTATGTTCTGGGTCCTTATTTCCACAAGAACATATTCCTAATGTAAGGAGTGAAATAAGGAGATTTTGAAAAAAAGGATGCATTGCTAAATCATAAGGATAACAGCAAAATATCTATGAGGTAAAGGAGTGTCGCAATCGTTGATATTTCTGAAATATATCCAGGATATACATTCATGATCCGGTTGTCACCGCCCGTACTCGGACCATATGCACCTTATTGATTTCATTCTTGCGTTTACCTAGCCGGAGCAATCCTTCACCGCATGTGATCCAACTCTCGTCGTTACTGATGTGGCAAATTCCGGAATTCCCGAGTGTGGCCTCATTAGTAGGTAGTAAAGTTCGTTCTGTTCGGCGAATTACACAAAGACGATTAGGATCAACTTGCCCGATGAAGAGAGGGGCACGGTGCCTGAAGATGTGGTCATTTTCGGCTCCTCGGCGGGTATAAATAAGAAAGAGTCCTCCTCCAATTCTAGCCCAGTGCTGCTGAGTATTGTAACTACCCAAGGGCTTACCGTCATCAAATGTCCACTCGCGGATCTTTTCGAAAGTCAATCCATCGCGGCTCCGCGTTACGAATCCACTATGATCTGCCCGTAAGGTGAGATAGAACCATTTGTCGTGTTTTATCAGTGAGGGTTCATAGAGTCCGCGTCCCTGTGGAATATCGAGCTCTGATCCATGCTCCAAGTAGGACAATTTTTCGCCATCGAAGCTGCACCGTGCGACGATACTCGTGTAATTAAATTTCTTTGCATTTGCCATGTAGCGGACCGGTAACAAAATTTCGCCGTTTGGCATATCAACTCGTTGCGTATTTCCTGCATTTGCTGCCATGATGATGTTTCCACGATGATCCCTTTTAGGCATTTCTAGAAATCGCATTGGACCCCAGGAACCGTCCTTGGGATTCATCACGGCGTAAGAAACCTTTTCTCTTCGACGGTTCTCTTTGGTTCCGTTTTCAAAATTAAATGTTTTTCCTGTCGTAATTACTTTTCCTGATTTGGCATGATAGGTGGGCCACAAATCACCTGCAGAGACCTCGTATCCATCCTTTTGTTTGGCCCTCTTTAGGTCCGGAATGATTTTCGGGTCGGTCCAGTTCTTCCCTCCGTCCCGACTCACGGATTGGTAGATATCATGAAAATTGTGTGTCCCTTCCCGGCCCGTTTCCGACATGGTGGTAATCCAAATGGGCTTGCTGTTCTTTCCTGCTTTCGATGCCGGGACAAATGCTGTTCTTGCCTGCCACCAGTCCCATTGTTTGTCACGACCTGGAATCGTTGTTAGTGATTTAATCTCTAGTTTAACCGTCTTGACCTCCGTACCTCCAACTGTCCCTGCAAAGATTAATAGGGTGGCAAAGCAAGCAGATATTATGTTCATCGTTAAGGTATAGCGATGTTCGGTAATTACTATCAATTACAAAAATGTTTTTCTGCTATGCTTACTGGAATTTGTTATCAATGATTAGTGCATTGTACTTGATTTAGGAATCAAGTTGCGGGCCTTGGTTAGCATCTGATAGAATCACTTTGATGAAACGAATGCTATCGTTAATGGTGCCCCTTTCTCTTTTATTGGGATGTGAAAATGTGCATAGAGAGCAGTCATCGGTTCCTAAGGATAT
>CACJBM010000041.1 GCA_902591645.1 uncultured Verrucomicrobiota bacterium
AATCCGATGCTGGATAGATAAAAGATTAGTCGTTAATTGCCTCATCAAGGACAAGCACATTTCTATTCGCCCGGGCCCCATTGAAAAGTGTCAGCCTCTTGGAGTAGCAAGTTATGACACTAAAGTGGAATTTGAATCGATCTCTTTAAGAAAAATTCAGACCAAAAACTAATCAATGAAGTCACTACTTTGCAGATCTGGCAATTATGCATTAATAGTTAAAACACAATGAGTGATAACACTTCCATAAAACCGGTTCATTTCCGGGAAAAAATTCGGAGGATCATCTTTGATCACAATACTCCAGCCTCTAAAGGATTTGATATTGCATTGCTTGTTTTAATCTTTCTAGCCGTTTTCGCAACGATGCTTGAAAGCATGGAAAACATTCGTATCCAGTACGGCTCTGCACTCAGAGCAGCGGAATGGATTTTCACTATCTTATTTATGTTTGAATACGCTGCGCGGATTTACTCAGTAAAATCGCCATTCAAATACATTCTAAGCTTTTACGGAATCATCGACCTGCTCGCTTGGATACCTCTATGGATTACACTTCTACTGAATGAGGACAGCGCTCATTACTTGGCCGTCGTAAGAATTCTAAGAATGCTGAGAGTATTCAGAATACTTAAATTAATTGATCTGATTGGAGATTCGAACCGACTCATCAGAGCCATGCGTGATAGTAGCGGAAAGATATTTGTTTTTCTCTTTTTTATCCTGACACTTGTCACGGTAACGGGCTCAATCATGTATATAGTTGAAGGTTCTCAGAACGTGAAATTCAGTAGTATTCCTACAAGCATTTATTGGGCAATTATAACTATAACCACTGTAGGATTTGGAGACGTTGTGCCTCTAACCGCAGTAGGGAAAATAATCACCTGCATCATGGTTCTCATTGGTTATGCAATCATTGCGGTTCCTACCGGTATCGTAATAGGTGCCATGAGAGATTCAAAGCGTACAGCAGCTAGTGGTCGATCTTGTTCAGAATGTAGCAGGGACGGACACCACGAGAGTGCTATTTTTTGCTATCACTGCGGTAGCGAAATTGACAAACCATAATATCAAATCAAAGCGTCTTTAAATACGCATATAGATCCGCGAGCTGATCAGGCCCAAGGCCAAAAAGCAATCCTTCCGGCATGAGTGAGTTGGACCAGTCCTTCTGTTCAATGATGTTAGGCTCATCCAATCTGACTGTCCTTCCCGAACCTGTCCTTACTATGACCCCATCCGCAGAATTAAACGCAATTCTTCCGATGTGCTTGGTCCCATCCTTCATAGTAAAAACTGTCGCCCTATAAGCAGGCGGCACATTAGCATTTGGCATTATAATCGATCGGAAAAGATCAAGCGGAGACAATCTCTTCGAAATGCCGGAAAGGTCCGGACCCAATGCATTTGTAGAAAGGTGGCAAGAAGCGCATGCTCTCTCTGCAAAAATTTTCTGTCCATTCTTTAAATTCCCTACAGTCCAATCAACGTCAGATAAGAGATCATCCCAATTGACCTTGGAGCTTGGATTGTCCGCCCCGAATGAACTGGCAATCAAAGGATGGTTTTTTCCAAGCCACTCAGTAGCCTCACTCCTATCTTCCAATTTCTTTCCCGCAAGACGGCCAATTAAAGGTAAGCTAAGACGCATATCAGACACACTAAAGAGCGCTATTAATTCTTCAGGTTCAGCTCTCGGACCAAGAATTCCTAAGGCTTTGATAGATGATGAAACTGCACTTTGATCGCCATAATTTAGTGCAGCCAAAAATAAATGCCGGTCCATTTCTGCTGGCTCCTTGGACAATTGAATTACAGCAGCAGTTCTAAGAGAAGGGCTCTCTGCTAGGATTCTTAAAAGTGGAGCCGAACGTGTCAGATCAAGATCAGAAATTAGACTAATCAAATCAGCTCTCCAACCATTCTTAGGTTCATTTAACGCGGCTAAAAAGAAAACTTCAGCGGCCCTGCTACGGAAAGGCTCAGGAAAGGAACCGGCAATTCCAGCATGATTGGGTCTGGCTAAAAGTTCACTCTTGCACAAATGTTCAAAGATCGGCCCTCTTTCCGCAAGGCCTGCGATCACTTCATTGAGTCTATCAATGTAAGTCTGTTTGGATCTCATCTGTTTTCCCTGGACCTTTGAATCGAGACGCAGGATCGATTCGGATATTTGCTTAGCTGAATCCGAATCCAATCGCGATGATAATCGGGCCAGACATGCAAGATAATGAAAGTCCTCATCGGGCCTAGAATCTTTAGTTATAAAATTCAATATCCTTGTGGAGGAAATGGGATGGGAATCTCGCAACATAGCAATGAGTCGGGCGGACTCTCTTCGCTCGTCTGAGTCTAGGGAATGTAACAGGGCTCTAGACGAATTACGTGCTATCACAAGCAGATCGTTATGTTCTTTACTGAAAATTTCATCCGTCGACAGTTCATATCCAGTGAAAGATTCTTTTGATGGACTCTTCAAGTTCCAATCGCCTAAGGCTTTCATCAATAAACGCAGGGACTTCATCCTGTCTCCTATAGGCGCCTGCAATAATGTACTGTCAAGATGCCTAGCCACGATCATCGCTTCTTCAGATTTGAATCCAGTATTCTTTTTTTCAGAACCTTTCTTGAATCCTTTCAAAATTACTTCATTCATTTCGATTGGCCTTGATTCAGGCCCCGGGGTTTTATGTCTAATATGATAAACGGATCCGGTCGTGCCTCGACCACCTACCGAAAGAAAAATTGAGCCATCTGGTCCCACTTCAATATCACTCGGAGCAAAACCATTAGTTCCAGAAGATTCGATAAAAGTATCAGTGACTGGAAATCCCACTTCCTTGATGAGGCCAGCGGTCTGCGTGACATAGACCTTGCCAAAGGTCCAATCACAATAAAAAACAGCATCATGATAATGTGCTGGAAACGCCGTGTGCCTGTAAACTGCGACTCCTGTCGGAGATCCCCTACCAACATTAACTACTGGCTTTACGCTATCATGATAATAGTCAGGCCTTTTCCAACCTCGCTTCCAACCTGACAAACGCCAACCATGATGTGCCCCATCCTCTAACCTATAGAGTCTGGTAGGAGAGTACCATGGAAGGAAGAATTCCCTCTCACAATCGCTGTCATAAGTAAATATTTGCCCATCACTATTAAAATCAAAATCATAAGGATTGCGTAATCCATGACACAGGGGAGTAGGTTCCGAAAGATTTGAAGAATAACGGATCAAAGCACCACCCTCTAATTGTGGATATCCTTTCATGTCCTGATGTCCGGCAAATTTAGAATCGTTCCCTCCAATTAAATATATTCTTCCCTGCCGATCCTTTCGAATTGCATGAATTCCATGTTCTCCGCCCCCAAACTTACCTATCCTAAAAGGCTTAGAATCAAATTTTCCGTCTCCATTCTTATCAATGTAACGGTTAAAATATCCTCCTTCTGTCGTTAGCAGAGTCCTTTCATCCAGAAAAAGCATGCCCATTGCGCCGGAACTGGATTTAATGAGTATGGTTTCTGTATCTGCTGCTCCGTCTCCATCTTTATCCGTCAACCGCTTGATATAACCTCTAGAGGAAATCACCACAGATCCGGAAGGGTCCAGAGTCATTGAATAGACATCCGGAGCAATTACTGAATCAGCATAATGAGTAATCTCAAATCCTGGAGCAATTTTCAAACCAAGGTCCTTAACAGGAACCAACTCAGCAGAGGATTGACTAATGAAGGCGAGTGCAATGAGTAACCGGATCCACATCACCAGATATACTAATGCCCGTAATATAAATAACGAGTCTGATCTGAGAAAAGAACCTTATTCTTTTCTTTAAGAAAGCCAAGGCTTAGCAGGAACGGACCCTCGAGAACGAGAACGTTTGTAACCTCCCCCATTAGCTGCCTGCCAAGCACTAATGCGACGAATAAGTTCTCCTGTGGTCGAATCTCCTGATACCGTATCGGCTAGGATACTTGCCAAATCACTATCATATCTGATTATATCTTCGGCAAGTTCTCTGAGGCTATCTTCTTCAGCAGATTCTTTAGCATATATCCAATCGCTTGGATCATCATGACTTCCCGGCTTGTCTCCATTTAATTCTGAAGGCATATCAAATTCATTTTTATCAATATTTTCCGGGCTGTTCGATCTTGGGTTAGGCATTTTATGTAATGTATTTCTTGGATCTATTGATCTTCGGATTTTGAATCCAAAAACGTAGATCCCTTTTCTATGTATTCCCTGATCGAATCGATTAGTAAAAGGTTCGCAGTCTCGGCAGCATTCTTACCGAACATCCCCGTCTCGGTCATCCGATCTAGGTGTTCGCGAACCCTTTCCGTTACAGAAACGGTCAGTTGCACAGAGGAAATCGCATTTTTTTGCCGAGCCATCCAGATAAAAATAGAATAATAATGCCATTCTTTTCTCATTTGTAAAACATTTTTTTGATAATTATAGCAATTTTGCTTTATCTAGATCTGAAAGGGCAAACGGCCTAAATTTATAAAACTTTTGAATCAGATCGACTGCAGATCTCGACTTCAAGTATTCAACAAGAAAATAAATAACGATTTATTCTTATTAATGCCCGCCCTTTAAAAATGCATTTCAATTTGCTGAAATGCTACTCGAGACAAATGTGAATCGACTAAAAGTCAAACTTGCCAGGATCCTCAAGATTGTCAAAACGACCAGCTCTATCATCAGTGTCACGAACGATTTTCGCTTCTGGCAAAGCTTTGCGAAGTGTGGAAACTCCATTAGAAGTGACCGCAGTATTCCAAAGATATAGTGCTTTTAAATCCCGGTACTTTGCTATGATCGGCACACTCGCGTCTGTGACTTTGGTCCCATATAAATTCAACCATTCCAAAGATTGTAAATCAGCTAACGCTTCAATTCCCTTATCACCGATCTGAGTCCGATTAAGATTCAAATGAGTCAATCTTCCCAGTTTCCCAACATGCTTGAGACCCGCATCAGTGACCTTGGTCCGACTAAGATCGGCTTCAACTACATTTGCCGCTAAATGCAGGATCTGTTCTATTTCCTTATCTGTTATCTTGTGATAGGTCGAAATCCATTCAACTGATAAGTATTCTGGAAGGGTAACAGAAACTGGATTAATTGTTGCTCCTAAACCTTCGAGGTGAGCTATTGCATCTGCGTTCGGTTCCCTAGCCGGCGTACTCTTTACTTTTCGCGCATCAAGGTCAGCAGGAATTTTACCCAATGATCCGCCAGAACCAGAACTGAATTTAGCTCCATCATCAATCCACTTCTTTATTAAGGCCAATTCCTTGGCTGATAAAGGACTACCATCATCTGGAGGCGGCATTATATCATCAGCGTTCCTGGGTAATGATACACGTATGTAAAGTTCGCTACTTAATGCGTCTCCAGGCTCCAAGACACCGCCTGATCTTATTCCTGTAGGAGTGTCCAGAGCAAGGCCGGCTTTGGGCTTCTTATCTGATTCCTTCTTCTTGGCAGTGTGACAAGAATTGCACTTCGATGCCATGATAGGAGCAATTTGTTTTTTATAATCAACGTCTTGCCCAAGGCCCACCAAAGGCAGAACCACGATTCCCATCACAGTAATGGAAAAATTGCGTAAAGGAATATTCAGCATCATGCCAATGCAAATAATAAGAAAAGGAGTTACCAGGGACTCCTCAATTTATATTATCTAATTACTATGCAAAGACCTCTTTGACAGGCTTAGCCTCATCGCCAATGGTAAATGGACGGCCCGAAGGAGAATTTACAACTCTTTCTGTAGGTAGACCCAAAGCGTGACCAATCGTAGCATTGAACATTCCAGGAGTAACTACACCTTCTTTGACTGTATGTGCTTTGCGATCAGTTTCTCCGTAAACAAAGCCACCCTTGACACCGCCGCCTGCCATTAAACAGGTGAAGGCCCTAGGAAAATGATCTCTGCCTGTATTTTCATTAATTTCAGGAGTCCTTCCAAATTCAGTTCCAAGCGCAACTAATGTAGAATCCAAGAGGCCTCTTCTTTCGAGGTCAGATATGAGACCTGCGAGAGCAGTGTCTAAAATCTGACACCTAGACTCTACAGATACAAAGTTGTCATTATGTGTGTCCCATCCACCCATGCTCACTTCTATGAACCTGACTTGGTGCTCAACTAGACGACGTGCCAATAGGCAACCTTGACCAAATCCGTTCTGACCATATAGGTCCCGAATCTTAATATCTTCATTATTAAGGTCGAAGGCCTTAAGGTCTTCACTGGTCATCAGTTTGATGGCCTCATCATAAAGACCATTGTAGGTCTTGATTTGTTTCTGTTTAAATTTTCCGTGAAAGGTTGAATTCATCTTATCAGCAAGCTCAAGACGACGATTGAAATCCGGCTCACTGACTGAATGTGCTCTCTTAGAATCTTTGAGCCCATCATTCGCATTGCCGAGTGGAACACCCCCATACTTTGCACCCATGAATCCTCCAGTCGCATTCTCAGCGGAACCTCCAACCGATACGAATCCTGGAATTGTCGTGTTCCTTCGGCCTGATAATCTCATGACCCAAGCTCCTAAAGCCGGATGCACAATAGTGCCACGCATAGGATAGCTCCTATGAAGAAGGTACTGGCCCTGTTCATGCGCGCCCTGATTAGTCTGCATTCCGCGGAAAAGAGTAATGTACTTCATCATGGCCGCAGTCTTCGGAAGGAATCCTGAGATTTGTATACCATCTGCACTAGTATCTATTACCGGAGTCGGTCCCTGAACTTCTTGATTTTGAGGCTTAGGGTCAAAGGTATCTAAATGACTCATGCCCCCAGACATATTAAGAAAGATAACACTCTTGGCCGCACCACGGCGCATCGGTGGAGCTGCTGCGAAAGTATCGTTAGTTGCAACGGTGGCTCCAAGCATTGGCAAAACGCTTACTCCCAAGCAATTCTTGGCAGCACCTATCATGAATTGCCTACGAGTTAGTTCGTCGCTCTTATTATATATGGTTTTATCTGACATTTTTTTGTAGCAGTTTACTTGTTTATGTACTGAAATCTTTTCTCAAATTAATTACTGAAGAAACATGAACTCCGCAGTAGAAATTAAGGCCGACACCATGTTCTCTGGGGCCGCAGCTCCATTTGATTTAAATTCCTCAATGAATATTTCTTTCTCTAAATTCGTAGGTAATCTTGACAGTATACTAATAAAGGCACGGTCAATTTTTTCCTCATCAGTCTTACCCTTCTTAATTACACGAAAAACTTTTGCATTGCCATTAGCAGTGATATGTCGCTCAACGTGTCCGTTCAGGATTGAAAGTACTTGAGTAACATCTGAATCAGTACTTGAGTTTTCAATGACCTCACGGTTCGACTGTCCAAACTGTCGAAGGAAATGACCATTAGGCATTGGTGATTTAAGTTCAGAAGCACGCATTTCATTCCCGTGCTTCTTACTAGAATTATAAGCCATCATCATCATCTGCATCTTCTCTCCACCTCCTTTACTGCCACCTTTGTCTCCCTTTATCTGGTCGTGCAGTTTCTTTGTATAATCCCAAACTTCTGTACCCGTATCCAAGGCCATCACATCATTATAAAGGTCCTTCATGGATTTCTTACCAACCAGTACGGGTCTCCCCCTATAAATGATAGCGTCTCCTCCATAACCGTTCCCTTTCCTCTCATCAAGATTATCAACTTTGAGAGTTAATAGAGAATCCCAAATCTGCTCAGCGCTTAAACGTTTTAATTGGCGGCCATTAAAATGGTAAGCGGCCCTGTCAGGGTGTTGAATGGTGTTAGGGCTGAGCTGAAAAGCGTAACTCTTATAAAGAACCTTCTGAAATGCCTTAAGATCATAATCAAGATCAATTAAGAGTTCTTCTAGATATGACATTAGAGAAGGGTTAGACGGCTCAGAGGCTGAGCTGAAGTTATCAAGCGGTTCAAATAGACCCGTTCCCATGACCCTCTTCCACATTCTATTTGCTATGACCTTTGTGAATCTTGGATTATCAGAATTCACTAACCAATCAGCAAATTTCTGCCGGGCCTTCCCTGGATCAGTGCTCTTGGATCTAGTACTAACTTTGACCGTCTTACCGAAATGACTCAAGGACTTGGCTCCGACCCTCTCACCAGGATCTCCGTCACGATACTTATAGTCTTTCGGCAACTTAATGGTGCCTGTTCCAGAATCACTAATTGAAAAATCATAGACCGCATATCTAACTAACCTCGACACGTCCCTAAGCTCCCTGCTAACGCCGTCCATATCTTCTTTGTCTTCGAGATAGTTGGATAAATGACTCTTGGCTGTCTTGATACCGTTGGTGAACGCAGCCATCTGATAAAAGTCCATCTGCTTCCATGAATCGAACGGATGATTGTGACACTGCGCACATTCGATCCGAGTCCCTAGAAATATCCTAGTCGTGTTGGCCATATTGTCCTTAAGCATGCCAGTGTCCCTCACATAGTAACCAACGGCACCGTTCTGCCATCCACCTCCAGTAGCTGCAACTAGTTGGTGTACCATCGTTTTGTATGACTTGTTTTCGGCGATGGAATCCTTAATCCATTTTATGTAAGGTGCACCGGAAGTGTTCTCAAATGTGTCAGTGGCCCTTAACAAGTCTGCCCACCAATTGAACATATGCATGTTATAGCCATAAGAACTTAACAACAGGTCAATGAGTTTATTGCGCTTCTCTGGATCCTGATCATTAAGAAATTCTACAGATTCTTCGTAAGAAGGAATGCGACCAATTACATTAAGATACGCTCTTCGGAGGAACTCGGAATCGGTAGCCTTTCCAAGTGGCCGTATCTGCTTTCTTCTGAAATCAGCACCCACGAGTCTGTCGATTTTTTTTGATGCCTCAATTTGAAATTCAACTGATTGGCTTTTGGAAACAGATCCTGCTCGTTGAGCAAGTTGTGAACTTGCATCTAGAACAAAAAAGGCAGTAAAAAATGCCAGAGCAGTGCTAATCCTTATCCGCTTCATTATGGTTTAATATAGCTTATATTGCGGGGCATCTGCAACCAGAGAATAAGTTGCAAGAATAGATTGAATATTTAGCTTCCTTAAATATATATCCCTTAAAAAAAGCTGTAAATACTAGAGCTTTATTACTTTTCGTTAACCCCTTATGAACGGTAACTTCCAACCACCGTCACCCGCAACACGGATGTCACGTAATCCAAAACCGGTTCTGGCTAGAAATAATAAAACCAAAGCAACTAGAAACAGCTTAATGAAAGGGACAATTTCAAAGCCCATCATTGCATTACTTTGGTAATAAGTGAGTGGGGAAAAAACAGCCCAACTTTCAAGACCCTTAATAGCCTTAGATAAAGTAGTAATGATGTAGCCTGCTAATACCAGGATGCCTGAGATCATTGCGGCAGAGGAACGGGACGGCACGCACATACTAAGTGCCAAGCTGAAACAGGCAAAGAACCATGTCACAACAAATACGGATACATATGGGAGTAACAATTGAAAAGGTGGGAAGTTCATAGATCCTGCCTTAACAACACCTATCCACAGACCCAGCCAACCCAGACCAATAATACACGAAAGACTAGCAGTGAAAGCAATGACCCTTCCCCAGAAAAGTTGTCCTCGGCTGACAGGATGAGCGAGTACAAAATCAAGAATCCCTCTCTCCTCATCAGCTGCTAATAGACCACTCCCCGACACTGATCCGTAAATACCAAGGATGACCGGTAGGAATGCAAAATATCGTAATGATATGAATCCTTCAGGAGTAAAAATCTGTTCAGCCTCATCACCCCCTATGAAACTCTTAACTAATGGTTTTAAGTTTTCAAGGACTGGTCGTAATTGCCTTTCATTTTCTGCAACCAAATCATAGAAAGGAATCGTTATAATGCCCAAAAGCATTAGAGGAATTCCCCAGCCTATGATCGCCCAAACCGATCGACGAAAAGAATATCTGGTAATAATATAAAACTTATTCATTTCCTTTTTTTTCCGGCTGATCTCTTTCAATCGCTTCTCCATAATAGGAAAGAAAAACCTCCTCAAGGTCAGGCCTACCAGTCTCGATAGACTCTACATTATATCCAGCCAATACCTTAATGAGGTCATCCATTTCCCCATCAACCATTAATTTTAACTCACGTCCATCCGGACTTACCTCGTCCAATAGGATACCAGTCAATGCTTCTATTTCTTCAGTACGCACTACTGTATTTTCTGCAAAAATCACTTTCATCCTCCAAGCTCTTCCAGACAAAAGTGAACTCGTTTCTCCAACTTCAACGATCTGCCCCTCCCTTATAATTGCAACGCGGTCGGCAATGGCCTGAACCTCGGCAAGGACGTGTGAAGAAAAGAAAACCGTAGCCCCTGAACGGCGTGATTCCTTGACCATTTCAAGTACAGTCTGTTGAATTAGCGGGTCCAGACCACTCGTCGGTTCATCCAGTAAAAGGAGATCAGGACAATTCATAAATGCAGCAATAATCCCCACCTTTTGTTTGTTGCCTTTTGATAGATTCTTTATTTTCGACTTGATATTAAGATCCAACTGCTCAGCAAGTTCCTGAGCTCTACTGCGACAATTCTCTCCTCCTCCGCGAAGTTCTCTCAAAAACTCCAAAACGGAATGCACTGAAATATTCTCATCAAGCCTAAGCTCACCTGGCAAATATCCGCAATACTTACGGACTGCAACTGGATCCGATTGAGGGTCCTTTCCAAGGACGGAAACTGTTCCTGCATCAGGACGAATAAGGTCAAGCATACAACGAATTGCGGTCGTTTTACCGGCGCCGTTTGGACCAAGAAATCCAAAAACTTCACCTCTATTTACAGTCAAATCTATTCCCTTAAGGGCCAAGAAAGACCCGTAGGACTTTGACAGATTATTTACATGTATTGCGGGATCAGACCCCTTATCGTTCATTAATCTCAATTAAAAAAAATAGTTCTTGGGTCCACCCAAAGACGAACCGAATCATTAGATGATACTTCATCAATCTTCGGAGCCGTTACTTCGATGACACTAGGATCTTGAAAATGTTCAGGCTTAGTTTCTGGATGGGGCCAATAAATAAGCCCAGTGACACACTTACTCAAGCCAACAGACAGGCTCACTTCAAAGAAAGAAAAGTCCTCAGCCGGACAATCAGCGTGCCATTTAACATTTTTAAATGCGTGGGTTGGATTGACAGGATTTGGTTTTAAAGGAAATACCGAAATATTAATCGTGGCTCGATAATAACCGTTCAAATTCAATCCATTCTTTTCAAATATTGGCCACTGAAGGGCCAGAGTACCTTCAGGAAAACGAGGATCTCCGGCTCGCCCTGAAGCGACGCCATGCCCCTTAACAATTTGCCCAAAAATAATATCCATTGAATTCAAAACCAATCAAAGGAATCTGATTTAGCATAATATCCAGATTCTTTTATCACGGAACATGTTTTAGGTAATGGGTATATTTGATTTAAAAAACGAATTAGAATTGGCTTCAACAAAATGCACTAATGATTAAATGAAATCAATGAGCTAAATCCCATTTGTGTTTCAGTGGATCTTCCCGAAAATTAATATCATGTCTAAGCATCAAGTCATACTAAATTGGAAGCGTCAAGGTGCTCCTTTTACTTATAAGGAATTTCCAAGAGCACATACTTGGGACTTTGGTAACGATGAACTCGTGAAAGCATCTGCTGCCCCCGATTTTCTTGGAGACCCTTTACTGGCAGATCCTGAGCAGGCCTTTGTAGCATCATTAGCAAGTTGTCATGCGCTTACCTTCCTCGCTCTGTGTTCATTACAGAAAATTACAGTGAACTCTTACTCTGACACAGCTATAGGATACTTAGAAAAAGCAGAAGACGGTAAGCCGTGGCTTTCTAAGATAGAACTAAATCCCTCAATAGATTTTGAAGAAAGCGAAAAATGTGACCCTGCAAACATAAAAGATATACATCAAAAAGCTCACCTCGAATGCTTCCTAGCACGCTCAGTAAAAACCCAAATAACAATTAATTAGAAATTAATGACTTCCAGATCAATTAAATCAGCACTCTTGTCCATTGGACATAATTGATGTTAGTCTAATAATATGAAATCAATATTTTATCTCCTCATTACAGTTCTTTGCCTGAGTTTCTTTTCGCCTTCGCTACAAGCTCAAAATCTAGTCTACGAAGGCACTTCCGGTATTGGTAAGGGAAAACATATTGTTTTCATTGCAAGTGATCATGAATATCGTGGCGAAGAAACATGCCCTGCCATTGCTCGTATTCTGGCTCATCGATACGGTTTCAAATGCACTGTTCTTTTTGGTTTAGATGATAATGGGCACATCAAACCAGGATCCTCAAAGATCCCAGGAATGGAGGCCTTGGACAAAGCAGATATGATGTTTTTATTCCTTAGATTTTTAGCTCCCGATGACGCATCAATGGAACATTTCATTAATTATCTGAATCGCGGAGGACCGGTCCTCGGATTACGCACGACAACGCATGGCTTCAATGGCCTCAAAGGAAAAAACAGCAAGTACAATTACAACTCACGAGACAAGAGCTACGACTGGGGATTTGGCCGTCAGATACTAGGTGAGACCTGGAGACCGCGTGAAGGTGCTGGACATTATGGAAGAAACCATAAATTCAGCACACGAATGTTCGTGGTTCCAGAGCAAAAAAATCATCCTGTCATGCGCGGAGTAAAGGATATGCACGCGATGGCTGGAGCGTACAGTGCAGTGCCTATCGAGGGATCTGTCATACTGGGCAAGAACCAAGTTCTCGATTCAATGAAACCGGACGGCAAGCCACTCCCCAATAAGCCTCCTAGCCCCTCAATTTGGGTCCGTAGCTACAAATCTGCTTCTGGTAATGAGGGGCGTGTTTTCACTTCTACCCAGGGCGCTTCTGAAGATATTATTAGTGAAGGTGTCAGGCGTTGTATTATTAATGGAGTGTTTTGGTGCATGGGTCTTGAAGAAAGTATAAAAGCTGACATGAATGTCGATTTTGTAGGCCCATACCAACCAACAACATTCAGCTTCGGAGGTGGACGAAAGAAGGTAAAGCCAACAGATCTTGCAGGCTTTGAAAGCCCCATAATGCCAAAGAAGAAGTAGACGTTTCTTATTTTTGAGCAACACAATTTACTAGCCCAAATCAAAAAATATTTTCCGTGACACACCTTTATCTTAATGAAAGGTGAAAATCACCTATGCGATAACATTGATAGGAAGGAAAATAAATCTTGTAAATGCTTCAAAGAATTACACGGCTCATACTTTTTGCCCTCACTCCATTGGTGGTATCAACTAATGCGTTAGGTATAGATGCCCAAGCAAAAGATATTAATTCTTTGAACAAACGTGACAAGGCCCGCGCCTCTTTACTTTTTAAGGACTACGAAAAATATCAGGGTAACCATAGAAGGCGTACAGAAATTATTCGCCAAATGATGGGTCTTGGCCGTCCGGTAGCACAGAAGATGTTTGATCTTATTGATCGTGACATTCGTAAAAAATGGCCACTCTATCAAGGAGGGTTTACTGCCAGTGCTCAAAAAACAGGCGCCAGAAAAAATACTATACAGGTCAGAAATGAAATCGCCGCACTTCAACTAAAAGTGCAAAGCTTAAGAAGCTTGGGAAAGGGATTAACCAAAGAAAAAATAATTCAGATTGGTGATCCGGCATTAAAACGTTTACACAAGCTCAAAATAATTGAGATGAGAGAAATCTTTAATTCCAACTCAAAGCTAGGCAAGCAAAGAGAAGACATCATTGCCCTTTCCGAACAACGAGCGATATGCATTGACCGTTTGGTTCTGCGAGAAGATGAAGCTGAAACTTTTGGACTCAAAGAAATATCAGAATACGAAAAATTAACCGCCTCACTGGCATTGGGTCCTCCACTAGGTCATCTGCAAATACTCAATCTCAACTCTAAAATCAATAAGACTGTACCACCTGAAGAGGCCGCCGCGGTTCGTGATATGAATCAATACAGGATCCTCATTGGATTGAGACCATGCCTCTTGGATCCGGGCCTATGCCTCGCTTCAAGAGAACATTCACAAGACATGGAAAAAAAGAATTTTTTCGCACACGATTCCCCCATTCCTGGAAAAAAAACCCCTTGGCAAAGAGCTAAACTGGTAGGTACCACAGCCAATTCTGAAAATATATTTAAAGGCAATAAAGATGGCCCTGCTGCGAACCGAGCATGGTGGTATAGTCCAGGCCATCACATCAACATGCTAAGCCCTAATGCAAAACGTGTAGGAATGGGAGTACATGGAAAGCATTGGACTCAAATGTTTGGCCCATAACTAACTATCAATTAGTGCTCTAATTTGGTACTCGCCAAAAACAATCAACATATAGTAAAATGTTCACCATGAAACCCTTACACTTACCTTTCTTGTGCTCTCTCTTATTGAGTGTGAATACTTTTACAACACAAGCTCAAACAGACGATTTTGATGACGGGAATGATAACGGGTGGGTTAGGGTTAATACTTTGGCAGGACAGGGCATCCCGGCAACGTGGGGTTTTCCTAACAATAACTCCTATAGCATTGCCATGGAAGGCCACGGTATCGAACCGCTTGGTCAGCCAAGGGCTGGAAGCTTCAGAGAAGAAGCAACCTACTCAGACTTTTACATAGCAGTAGATATTATTTTTGATCCAACGATAGATCAGAACATGGGGATCCTTGCACGCGTACGCGAGGTAGGACTGGGAACACTGGACGGATATGGAGCAGTATACAATCCAAGGGACGCTGATCCGGGAGGTAAAATTTATATTGCCAACATCAATGACGAAGCCGGAGTCACTATCGGGGAGGCAGTTCCTGAGGAAGCTCTCGGTGATAATTTGAGAATTGTTTTTAGAGGCAAGGGTCCAGAACTGACTTTGGAGCTCTACTCTCAAGAAGACCTTTTGAATCCAGTTGCGGTTGCCGAAGCATTTGATGAAAGTCATGAATCTGGCATTGCGGGAGTGTTCAGTTTTTCAGATGGCGTCACTGTGCCTATTGACGCGACCTTCGATAACTATGTCGCAGCAGAAAAAGAGCCTTATCGTTTCGAAATGATTGGTGCCACAATAGAAGGCGACGAAATGACTATCGAATTTTACAGCAAACCGGGACTCATTTATTCAATCGAAAGCAGTAATGACCTTATCCTATGGGAAGAGATTGATGATAGCATCGAAGGCGCGCTTGGGGACCGGACAAGTTTTACCGTTGACTATGAGAAGGGAGTCTCAAAATTTTTCAGATTTAATGCACTGGAAGAAAATTAATTAGGTGCATCCTTTTCTTCGCCTTCAAGGACAGTATCAATAAAATCAAAAGAGTTTACCACTTCATCAAAGGTTTTTCCTTTTCCGGTAAAAACATAAATTCTTCCAAAGTTCCGCACGATGATCCGCCTCATCGTACTTTCATCATTATCAGGATCATTCGTTATTTCAAAGGTGATAGCACGTTCATTATCAATGCTAAGAGTTCTTTCTGTTCCATGGACTAATGGCCTCCTTACTTCCTCTATCCAGCTAGGAGCATATGTCGCTAATTCCAGAATCGGAAAATCATTTCCCGGGTACTCCAATCGCAAAACAATATCAGGTTCTCCTGCAACAGCTCTGTCCTCGACTTTAAGATTTAGTACACTGGGATATCGTAGAGTAAAGCGTAAGGCTTCGTTATAATATTGCTGCAGACCGGGAATCGATGCTCTCGGATCCTTTGGTTCTAGGGTCTCACAACCCAAAAAAAATAGTGGAAATAGGGTTACTAGAAAGTATGAGGCCCTTTTAAAATTCATCTTCTTCATCAAGCTTCTTTGCCGCAGCAATTTCCGCATCCTCTAAATGACGTATCTTTATATTTTTATATTCAGCGGTAGTGCGAAAAGTAGACAAACCTAACGGCACCGATTCCTCGATCTCTCCAAACCTCATTCCAATTTTCCTTCCCTTAATACCAACATTAACAATTTTCTTTTCTCCAACAAATGCTTGGAAACGGTTGTCAGACACTAATAAACGTAACTTATACCACTTACCCTCATCAAAGTCTCTGACGGTCATTGTTGAGTTCTCCATCGCATCCATAAAATCGATACTTGAAATACCGCAAACCGATCCACCCCATCCTCCAAGAACAAAAGAAGCATGACTTTTCTTGTATGGGAATGTCAGGCAACAAAAGAAATCTTCGCCTTCGACTCTTCTTGCCTCTAATGATAATTCATAATTTACCTTTGGTAATTTTCTCTTATCAAAGTTTTCAATTCTGATTCCACTCAGAATCTCTCCACGGGCAACTCTGACCGTACCCGTTTCCGGATTCACTTTGACCTCACCCATGCCGGCATAATTACACAACTTCCAACCTTTTAGTGTCTTGCCATCAAAAAGGGGAATCGATTTTTTAGCTGATGTTTTCGCTGGCTTCTCCTCTTCAGCAAATAAATTTAACAAGGAAAAAAGAGCCAAGCAGATCACGGCAGGAAAGGTTTTGATTTTCATTTCAATTAGTAACTTAAGCACAACTGCAGTGGCGTGGAAGAACAAACAAAGGATCTAACTAAAAGCATTCTCAATCACCTTGACGGTCCTTAAAATATCTTCTTCACTATGTGCCATAGAAATGAAACCGGTTTCATAAGGTGAAGGGGCAAGAAAAACTCCATTATTGAGACAATAATGAAAGAAACCCTTAAAAGAACCTGACTCAGCAGCAGCAGTGGCCGAGCTAAGATCATTGACCGGAGATTTAGTAAAAAACAGGCAAAACATAGAGCCTATTCGATGAAAAATGTATTCCTTGCCTGATTTTGATAAGGCCTCACGTACACCCTTTTCAAAAAGAGCTCCACTTTGCTCTAGTCTTTGCCACCCTTGAAGCTTATCCAACTCTTTTAGCTGAGCCAATCCTGCTGCCATTGCAAGAGGGTTCCCCGAAAGCGTTCCGGCCTGATAAACTGGACCGTCCGGTGCAAGCTGATCCATGATTTCAGCTCTCCCACCAAAGGCACCTACAGGGAGCCCGCCTCCAATCACTTTTCCCATAGCAGTGAGATCAGGCATCACTCCATAAAGTTCTTGAGCACCTCCTTTTGCTATACGAAATCCAGTCATCACTTCATCAAAGATCAACAATGATTCATGCTCCTTGGTGATCTCACGTAAGAATTCAAGAAACCCATCCTCAGGAAAAAACAAACCCGCATTAGCCGGTATCGGTTCCAGAATCACTGCAGCAATTTGGCTGCCATGAGCTGAGAAAATCTGCTGAACTTTTTCCGGATCATTGAATGGTAAGGTAATCGTCTCGGAAGCAAATGCCTTGGGTACACCGGCACTATCAGGCTCACCATGAGTCAAAGCGCCACTGCCTGCAGCCACAAGTAAGGAATCAACGTGTCCATGGTAACAGCCTTCAAATTTTATTATCTTATCACGGCCTGTATAACCTCTTGCCAAACGGATTGAAGACATTGTTGCCTCAGTCCCACTGTTAACCATGCGCACCTTTTCGACAGATGGAACCCAATCCACAATAACCTTTGCCATCTCGATCTCAAAAGGATTAGGAGTACCAAAGCTAACACCTCTCTTGGCTGCCTCATGAACGGCCTCTATCTGGTCATCATTGAGAACTTCCTGCCATATGGCTAGGTCATCGATGAGGCCAACATAATTTTCTCCTCCACCATTACGTCCACCGATGATCAATGCTCCTCCACCGTTAGGGCCTTGCTGATTATTCATTTCTGAGTCGAATACTCCATTCACATAAATTGCTCCCCGGTTATTATCCGCATCGTATGTAAAGGTTGTATGCGCCCATTCGTCTGGGTTTAATCTTTGTTGGCCCTGGAAGTCTGATCCCCAGTGAGCGTGGTAAAGATTCCCGCCTCTGAATCCATGATGGATTCCCTGACTGCCCTGACCAAAGTAAAAACGGTCACCATTAAAGGACGCCTGATCGGGCCTGATCCAGCAAGCCATAGTGTAGCTCGCTTCGATTCCCTGATCCCTATTTCCAAACTCAGTTGGTACATCAACACTGTTAACTGAAATGAAACCAGTGCCTCCGACCGAGAACTGGGCTGCTCCGGAAGGGGTCGAACCGTTTGGAGCTCCATCAGCGCCAAAAGTTACATTTCCGGTGACTGCCCCTTCCCGGTCATTACCGCTCCCGTCTGTTACAGTCTGAGTGCCTTGAGGGTCATCAAAGTTGTAATAAAGGAAAGGGTCGGGAATTTGAGCCGTCGTAATGAGGCTAAGGCCTATAAAAAAAGTAGAAAATAAAATGGGAACTTTGAGTGAGTGGCGGAGCTTCATGATTTTTCTTTTTATAATTTATTTATTGTTATGCATTTCATCCTTATAGCTGAAATTGCAGTTATATACCTAACATTATTATTAAATTCAGAATCAAAACCCATTCATTGTCAACACTTTCCGAATAATATGGAACTGATTTATAA
>CACJBM010000042.1 GCA_902591645.1 uncultured Verrucomicrobiota bacterium
AAATCATGCTGCAACTTGTTGGAATGCAGAGATCTACGCTTTGGAGTTGAGATTTATCTTTTTCATGAGTTAACAAGTGATTAGCCTCTATAAACTTTAGGGCAATTTCCCTTTAATTATTCAATGTTAAATAGTCTCAGAAATCTAATAGCGTTCCTATGTTTTTCAGGAGCGTTTAAGTCAGTTTTATTGGCTGCGGGGCCTTTGCCTGAGATTCAAGTTCCCCGTTTATCTGACGGAGCAAAAATAGATGGGATCTTGAATGAGGCACAATGGGATTCAGCTGCAACTATTTCAGATTTTACTCAGGTCGAACCAATCAGTATGGCTAAGCCGAGTCAACGAACCGAACTTAAGGTGTTCTCAACATCAAAAGCTCTTTATGTTGGGGTCCGTTGCTATGATTCAGAGCCTGATAAGATTCTAGCCAAGGAAAGACGAAGAGATAATCCCGGTAGAGGTGATGATCGCGTTCGGTTAGTTTTTGATACTTTTGGTAGGGGCATTAACGGTTATTACTTTGGTGTCGCAGGAGGAGGAGGAAAAGCTGATGGGGTAGTAAAGAGCGGGGGAAGGCCTGATCTGACATGGGACACGATATGGGACTGCGATACTAGTAGGGATTCGAAAGGATGGTACGTTGAGTTTGAGATTCCATTTAGGAGTCTGGCCTTTGATGAAACAAAATCGACCTGGAATTTCAATGTTGAAAGGGAGATTAGAAGAGATCATGAAAGGCTCCGCTGGGCATCGCCTACCCGTCTCAGATCCATGTGGAGCTTACAGGGCCTTGGTAAGTTAAAGGGATTAGAGAATTTGGATACTGGTATGGGTCTTGATTTTAAACCGACATTACTTGGGAGGTATCGTTCAACTGAGTCGGATGGTACGGACTTTGATTTTGAGCCTTCATTTGATGCGTTCTATAGAATCACTCCCTCACTCACAGCCACCATGACGTGGCAAACAGATTTTGCGGAAACTGATGTCGATGACCGGCAAGTAAATACGACCCGTTTCCCTTTATTCTTTCCTGAGAAAAGAGCTTTCTTTCTGGAAGATGCTGAAAAATTCGGCTTCGGCGGAATAATGCGTAGCCCATTACCCTTCCATTCTAGAACGATAGGGTTGGACTCTGATGGGAACCGTGTTCCGATACAACTCGGGGCCAAGATCACCGGCAAGGCTGATAAATGGAACATTGGTTTGCTTGGTGTCAGACTCGAGCAGACTGATCTGCTTCAAAGTGATGATGTTTATGTCGGCAGGGTATCATATGACCTTTTCAAGGAATCGTCAGTGGGTGGTATATTTACCCTTGGAGATCCTAGGTCCGATGGGGATGCAGAGACTTTGGGTCTAGATTTCACATTAAAGGACAGTTCTTTCAGAGAACAAAAGACCGGTATTTTCAGAGGCTGGGCGATGCGCACTGAGACTGATAAGGGAGATGATTATGGCTGGGGACTGACAGGCATCTATCCAAATAAGCCGCTCTATGCGAGACTCACTGTTCAGCGAGTAGGTGAAGACCTTGATCCCGCAGCTGGGTTTTTACGGCGACCAGGAATTTATGAGTGGTGGTCTTTTCTTGGTTATGAGATTTATCCAGAGACTGATTTGATTAACGAAATAGACTTTGATTTAAAGACACACATCGATACAGATTTCGATTCTAATGCACTGACTGAAGAGATTGAGCTTGAAACCGAATTCGAATTATCGAGTGGTGACTTTGTGACCGTTAGCGTCCAAAGAGAGAGAGACTTATTTGAGAAGGACTTTGAGATTTATGATAAGATTATTGTTCCTGAAGGTGATTATTCGTATTGGCGTGCCCGAGCCGGAATAATGACTGCCCAGTCAAGGGGCATATATTTTAGTGCAGGGAGTGACTTAGGAGTTCGTGATTTTCTTGATGGAACCAAGTACGGCGTAAACGGGAGCGTTGGTTGGCAGCCTTCCCCATCATTTTCTATGGACATCGGTGCAGACATGGATTGGTATGAGCTTAAGGGTGGTGAATTTGAAGCTCTAATAGTCAATGGATCGGTCCGTTATACTCCGACCAAGAAACTTTCACTTAGTACCAGAGTCCAGTTTGATACCGTATCCAATGAGCTTGGTCTTAATTCCAGGATAAGATGGATGGTGAATCCAGCGAGTGATGTGTATTTGGTGTTTAATCAGGGCTACAGGCGTTTTGATGATCGTTTTGATAGGACTCTCACTGAGGGAGTTGTCAAAGCGGGTTGGACTTTTAGATTCTAATCTTGTATCCATTAATTTCCGCTATGGAAATGAGCAAAGCAGAGGTGCCGACCATGTATTTTATCGGTGTGACAACAGGATCTTCATCCAGTGTCAGAATATTCCCAAAGTGGGCCGAGATCCTAGGACTGGGGCAATGTAATCTCGTAGGCATCGACATGGAAATTCATGACAGACCCGAAAATTATCGTGAAGTTGTAGAGTTCATTAAATCTGATCCTTTGTCTTTAGGTGCTCTGGTAACGACCCATAAGATGGATCTCCTTGCTGCTAGTGAGGCTTACTTTGATGAGTTGGATCCGCTCGCAAAGGAATTAGGAGAAGTAAGTAGTATTTATAAGAGGGGAGGGAAACTTTGCGGCAGAGCCACGGATCCGACTTGTGGAGGCATGGCTTTGGAAAGATTTATGCCGGATGATCATTTTAGTAAATCAGGGGCTGAGGCTTTGATACTCGGGGCCGGTGGTTCTTCATTGGCATTAGTATGGTATTTTCTCAATGGAGCCCGAGCTGATGATTGCCCATCAAAGATCCATATAGCGAACAGGAGTCAGGGCCGTCTTGATAATCTTATAAGAACTGCTGAGCTTTGGGGCGCTAAAGGCCGCGTGATACCGTATCTTACATCTGAGCCTCGGTTAGCAGATCAGATTATGGATGAACTTCCTGTTGCTTCGATGGTAGTTAACGCGACGGGCCTTGGGAAGGATGGCCCCGGTTCACCCTTAACGGACCAGGCTTCTTTTCCTGAATGTGGGGTTATCTGGGAATTTAATTATCGTGGAGAGCTAAGATTTTTACAGCAGGCAAAGAAGCAGAGAGAGGATAAGTCCCTTTTAATAGAAGATGGATGGGACTATTTTGTGCTGGGTTGGGCTCAGGTCATTGGTGATGTTTTTGACGTGGAAGTCCCGGTTACTGGTTTCTTATTTGACGAGCTTTCTGAGCAGGCCAAAAAATTACGATAAAAAAAGGGGTGCCCTTACGGACACCCCTTTTGTAATTTGTTCCTTACAAGGAAACTTTTATACTTTTCAACCGTCCGAAGCAGAGCTTTCGTCGCCTCCGCCCAGTTCAACAGGCTTATATCCTCCTCTGGATCTGAAATACATATAAATAGCGATATATGCTATTAACATACTTAACGGGAACACGGTCATGCTCCCCAGAGCTTTGGGTGCGCTACCTGCCCTCGCATCAGCGACTATCTTTTTGTCTTCTTCGCTAGCATCTGCCAGTTTTTCATCAACGGCAGTGTCAGTGAGAACTTCATAATTAATGATCTTATAAATGTTCTTAGCTTCTGTCGCTTCTTCAATGACTGCTCCATCTTTAACTAATGCTGCATTTCCTGTGCTTGCTACTTCCGAGATTTCTTTATTCGCTTGAATGGCTCCGATTAATGGGAATCCAAGAACACCGACAGCAAGCATACCGATTCCCGATACAGCGTTAAGTGTCAGGGCACCTCCTTTAGGGGTCTGCTCTGAAACAATGCCAAGCATAGTTGGCCAGAAGAAAGTCTTACCCAATGCATATAGTGTAGCTGCTACGAAAATCATTCCTACTCCAGCTGCTCCTGCTCCGGCCAATGCTGCGAGGCCAGCGATTGCCAGAACCGAACTCAGTATGAGAAGCGGTAAGGGGTTAAGAGCATGGACAATTGGCCCAGCAAGGAACCGCAGTCCCATCATAATGATTGATGTGTAAACGAGGATCCAGCCAGCATGAAAGGTCACGGCTTCAGCCATGATACCACTAATCCAGCCATCTGTACCAATCTCTGTTGTCGCGAGCGGTATCATTATTAGTATGAGAATGCCCATTAGTCCGCGGCCAGGGCTTTGGGTGTAAAATCCAAAAGCAGCAACAAATGCTATACATATTCCAATCCAAAGATTTTGAAGGTCTGGGAATTCAGTGACCAACTGGAGATAAATCAGAATCGCTACTACCGCAGCTCCGAATACTCCGAATTCGCTTAACATTTCTTTGTAGCTGACTCCTGATGCGACCCTTTCCTGAACAGGGAACTGTTCTTTAATAAGCATCCCGAGGTAGATGAATGCCGGAACTACGATGATTCCTAGCTTGATTGGCCATCCAAAATTATCTCCCATGAAAATAACAATCATTCCTGCAATCACGAGTCCGCCAGGCCATCCTGCGTGAAGAATGTTAAGCCACTTGGTCTTGTCCTTGGTGAACATAGTGGCTACGACGGGGTTGATGAATGCTTCGACCGTTCCATTACCTAAGGCAAGAATCAAGCCGCCCCAGTATAGCATGCTCGCGCCAGTCGCAGCATCGCCGCCTTGAGCTATGTTTAATCCTACGATTCCCATGATTGCCCAAATAATTTGGCATACCGCGGCAAAGATCATGGAGAATTTGTATCCTACCTTATCAATGATAAGGCTGAAAAGGATGATGCTGATTGCAAAGGGCCAGATTTGTATCCCCTTGAACTTTCCTACTTCTGCTGGGTCTAATCCCAGTAGGGTGTCTGTTATGGCTGGATCATCAAGGAGAAACATCCTTGTGATGAATCCAAATGAAGTCGTTATCAGTGCGATAAAACATCCCCAGAAGAGAGCTTTACTTGGTTTGTTGTCTGCCGAATCGGTCATAATTATAGGTTTTATTTAGAGTTAGAGAGCGTTTTACAATCCCCTAATATGCTGGCGAGATTAGTTTGCCAATCACAAAGTGTGGGGTGACGTGGTCAGATATTAATATATTGTAATAATTTAGTCTTCTTAAGCATTTGAGCAACTAATTTCATTATTTGGCTAAATTTCCTATTTTTCCCTATATTTTAGTTATTTCTGTATTAATTAAGCGGTAATATTTGATGACTGTTTACCAAAAAACGGCTCTCGCGGCTCTTTTGGCGACTGTTTTCCTTATTTTTGTAGGAGCAATAGTAAGGGTGACTGGGTCAGGTCTGGGCTGTCCAGATTGGCCAACTTGCTGGGGAGAACTGATTCCACCGACGAGTCTGGAGCAGGTAGATTTTGATCGGCTCGATATTGCTAAATTTCAAAAGCGCGATCCTGGAATAACTAAAGAAACCTTGTCTGCGGAATTTAATCCGATCCATGTCTGGATCGAATTTATTAACCGTCTAGTGAGCCTTCCCGTGGGACTCTTTACGCTGGCTACTTTTCTATTCAGCTTTCAGTTCTTAAGAAAAAGACCATCCGTATTCATCGCATCTATTTCTGCTCTGGTCCTTGTCCTTACCAATGCTGTGATGGGAGCAATTGTGGTTCGTTCGGGCCTTAAGCCTGGGGTCATTACTTTACACATGGCATTAGCAATGACTCTCCTTTGTGTTCTGGTCTATGCTGTTTATCTGGGAGGAGACAGAAGGCCTCAGGTCAATCTTAACGGGACTGGGTCTGTAAGGCTTTTATTAGTCGTTCTTTTCTTTGCCTGTATTGGTGAAGGCGTCATGGGGTCTCAGGTCAGGGAATTAACGGATGAGCTTGCATTGAAATTTAAAGACATTCCCAGAAATGTATGGCACGAGACCCTAGAGCAAAAACCGATTTACTTAATACACCGAAGTTTTTCTTGGGTTATTTTTGTGCTCGGCGCTATGACTTTCTTTAAGACAAGAAGAGCCACGGGGGACCTTGCTCAATTTTGTCTTAAAACAGTTTGCGGTATTATTTTGGCACAGATGGTCCTTGGGATCCTGATGTCACATGTTTCTGTGCACCCAGTAGTTCAGGTCCTGCACATAGGACTCTCCTCAATACTTGTCGTCACACTGTTCTGGCTATTGATTGCTAGCCGGTCCGCAGGGATTGAAAATCCTAAAGAAATTAATCAGACGAATTGATTTCTACTTAATGGTAGGAAGGTAACGGTAGTAAACCTCAAGCATCAAGGTGCAGAGTGTTGTGGAATAGATCTTACCATCTTGTCCGACCTGACCGTGCCCGGCAGATGCGGGCCAGGAGCCGTCTTTTTCCTGAGCCTTGGCCATGATGTCCTGATAAGTTTTATTATAATCTTTCCAATGCTTACCCTGTTTTTGAAAGGCTGCCTGCGAATGATAGTACCAGGAATAAACTTGGTTTGGCTGAAAACTCTTGGGGAACCTGCTGTTGATGAGGTCAAGGGCCTTGTCCTCGAGTTGTGATGGGGCACCGAGCATCCTTGCACAGACTGCTCCGACGCCAGTCAGGCTCAGTTTGCCTTTCTGGCCATCATTGACCCGGTACTTCCAGAAACCGTCAGTTCCTTTAGGATCTTCGGCAGCTTTAAGATAACGGATCGCTTTTTTCATGGAAGTCTCGAGTCCTGAGAACTTGAGGCCGGTCAGCTGGGCAGCTTTGAGGGCCTGAACGTTCCAACCCGAGACAGACAGGTCACCGGTTCCGTTCGATCCGTATGAGTAGAGCCAACCTCCACCGTTCGTTTGTCCTTCGATGATAACAGGGACCGCCTTCTTCAGACTTGGAGAAATGCGTTTGAACGGCTTGCGTGCGTTCTTATTCATTGAGTAGGCTTCTGCGAGAGCGTAAACTGCTATCCCATGCTCGTAGGACAGGTTCCGGTCATTGGTAGTGCACATCCGGCCCTTTCCCTTTTCTGCAACCGTAACGAGAAAGCCGATCGCTTTCTTGACGGTTTCACCGAACTCAGGAGAGTCTACAGTTTCGCAGTGACCGGAATAAGCGAGTAAAGCAAAGGCTGTCATCGCTACAGGGAACTTGGTCCCCCAATTCCCATCAGGCTGTTGCTGAGTTTTGAGCCAGCGAAGAGCCGCTAGTACCTGACGGTCCATCGATGCTTTGCCGCCGGCCTTACGTAACCGAGCGATCCTGTCCGCAGAGTTGCAACGGCCTTTCATGACGCCTGGAACACCTATGCCTCCGCCGATACCATCACCGAATCCGCCAGCACCGAATCCGTCTCCGAAAGAGGATCCGAAATCTGGTGAGTCAATGTTGTCTATGGATGGTACTGAGATTGGTGATGCCTTGTTGGCTGATATGGCGCTACTAGGCTTGGATGATGGGCGAGAAGGTTTTTGTCGAACGCTTTGCTGAAAGCTCTTCTTCTCAACCTGGGCATCTTTCTCACCCTGAGTAGCTGCAACAACGAGTTCGATCTCTTCTTCCTGAAATGCAGTGATCGCCCAAAAATATAAGACAACCATGAGTAGGGTGGTCATTCCTATAGAAATAAACAAAGAAAAAGCTTTGTTACGTTTTTCTATCCTTTTGACCACGTCCTCTATTGATTCTTGAGGATCTAGTTCAGGATTATCGCCAATGGTCGAAGCCGGCGCATAAGCAGGGTCAGGAACGAAACCCTGATGGCCTTGATTGGGCTGGTTAGGGTTAAATTGTTGGTTGGGGTCTTGAGGTGGTTGTTGCATGGCCTTTAATCTGAGATGAACCCTCTTTATTAGAGATATTACCTTTTTCTGTGTGCTTATATAATAGATCTAGCTTGGTGTTCTGCCAAGTTCTGATTGTTAACTGTATAACTGATGGAGAGGAATTTTATTAGGTTTTAAAATGATTATAGTTAAATATCAGTATCTTTCCTCACCTTTATGGTGTTTTTTAAGGGTAATTATTGTGATCTTCATATTCTAATGGCATTCATTTTATATAGGTTTTGGCTCATTTTTCTCTTTCTAATGTTTTCAGGATGCCAGTCCTTCAAGGGCTCTTCTGAGGATGGAAATGGGAAAATTAAAGAAGTTCCTAGGGACGGCCTTTTGGGAGCCAAGTTAGCGGCACTGGAATACGCTATGGATAATTTACCTGATGAGGACCGCAAGTTTGGCGACCTTGATTATGCAGCGTACGGGATCACTGACAGTGATCCGCTTCATAGGAAGGCAATGGTTGCTATTTTAAAAGGGAGGACTCCAACCGTTGTGGACTCTGCCAAGTTCTATTCCCGTTCCAGTAATTCTCAGTGGATGAATGGACGGCCTGCGATGAAATGGATCATTGAAGCAAGTAAGGATCCGCAGCATCCTTTGAGGGTTGATGTAATGGTCGGCTGGATGCATAGCCAGATCATTAATGAATTTGCAACTTATAAGGTCGAATATGATGGTGTTGTTTGGACTATTTTAAATGTCGCTATATTGGATCTGGAATCGGCGCCATGATTATTTCACTTCGAGGTGACCCTGCATGATGCGCCAGTGACCAGGGAAAGTGCAAATGTAAGGATACTTCCCTGGCTTGAGAGGGTCGATCTTGATCACTGCCACGGTTCCGGGATCTAGTAACTTACTGGCGGCGAGGATTTCATTGGTCTGAGGCACGTAATTCATTTCGATTGCTTTTGGATTAGTAATGATTGCGTCGGCTGCGGAACCGATTTTCTCTAGGGATCCAGGACTGCCGATCACGAAGTTGTGTTGCAACATATCCGGATTGGATACAATGATTGCGATTGGTTTCCCTGACTTTGCTTCGAGTTTAATTTTGTCGAATTTGAGACCTTCGATTGCGTTGAGCTTTAATATCTGATGGGTCTTTGATAATGTGAGTTCATCCTCTGATGATTCTTTCACCACTACCTTAGGTGCTTTGATCATTTTCTTTATCTTATTACCCAGTTCAGTGGGTTTGGTGATAATTTCATTTAGGGTTGAGGATAACTGTACTGACGATGCATGATTGACCAGATTTGCAGCAACGATCGATTCGGTGTCTTCGCTAATGTCAGGACCCTGCCCGGCGTCGATCTGAATGAGCTCAATGTCATCCCAGTAGGCCTTCCCTGTTGCAAAACCCCATCCCCCGTACAAGCAATTGATGCTTATAGTTCCTCTGTCGTCGGTTTTGAATTTTAGGCTTACCTTTGACCAGTCATTGTCACCTTTGAGTGCCCGGGTCCTTGGTTGATCGGGCAGTGCGTGGATATTTAATTGGGCTCCGCGGCCTCCTCGGATAGTCTTAAGTCCTTCTGTCTTTATCCATGCACTGAGTTGATAAGTGGTGCGTTTTTTTACTTTGAGATCAAAATGGATTGAGCTGTCAGCGCCCTGAGCCGATTCAATCATTATGGCATTTCCTTTTCCTCCTCTGCCGGGAGAAACGATGCGTTGATCTGCCCGGCCAGAATAGGTCCGGGCTTTCCAGTTCTTTGGCATCGTTCCGTCAATGGATTCGAAGCCTGAATTTAAGATTAAGTTTTCTTTGGGGATCTGAACTGCTTTTGGTGGGGCAGTAGCGTTCGCTGGAGAGGACTCGGCCAGAGCCGCTTTGAGGTACCCGGCACCGTGCCGTGAACAGGCCATTTGAAATGCAGTTGGTAACCACCTATCGTTCAGAATAAAGTTGTCTTTTCGCTTAGAGAAAAGGATGTTCCCGACTTCTTCAGAGGGAGGCATTTCAGAAAGTGCAAGTAATACATCTTTGCGGACCTGATGGTCAGGGTCATTGATTGATTTGAGAAGATGCTTTGTGAAATTTTCTTTTCGAGGTGTCACGGATGCAGCGGCGCGGCGGGCCCCTGCTGATTTGTGATTGAGTCCTGCTTGAATTGATTCAGAGTCAACGGCTCCGAGTCCATGAAGTGCCCACAGTGCGTGGATTGCTCCACCTGCGATACCAATCTCATCAGGTTTGGATGATTTAATGATTCCTTTTAGGGGTTGGGTAAATGTGGCGCTGTCTCCGCTTTCGACGATGAGACGTTGTGCGTGCATTCTCCAGAACATGTTATCACTTTGAATTGCTTTGAGGAGATCCTTGGTTTTTTTCTTTGATAAATCGAAAGTTTCACTGGGCTTACCATTCTTGGCTGTGAATCGGTAAATGCGGGTACGGGTGTAATCGCGTAAGGGTGATTCGAAGGCATTGCCTCGGCCCCTCTTAGCATCGAATCCTCCCCGGCCCTTGTTTGGAGTAGGGTTGTGTTGGATTAGGAAGCTGTACCAGTCGCTCATCCAAATTGCGCCGTCAGGACCAACTTCGGAGTAAATAGGGGAGAACCATTCGTCAACTGATGCGACTAGGTTCCAACCGTTTTCTGCCACGAAATGGGATCCTTCGGGCCGGACCTGAGCCCTGTAAACTAAATTGCCTGTCGGAGCATTGACCAGAGCTGAACGGTTCCACCAGTCCTTTGGAAAACTCCTGGCCGTGTAGAGATGATGTCCGGCCGCCGCTGTGAAACCGCCAAAAACGTCAACTTGGCGAACGTTGGGGGTGATGGGGAAGAATTTTTTATTTGAATCTATTCCAGGTAAACGGCTTGGTTGATCTAATCCATCGAAACGGTCGTAATGTGTCTTTGCGATAGGCATATAAACACTGGACTGATTATTCGCGGTCGATATGAAGACATCATTATTTTCTGAGAAACCCAGTCCCCAGGTATTGTTGGATGTTCTTCCAAGAAATTCTAGCTCTGACCCGTCCGGTTTGAATCGATAAACGCCCTGACCAAAACGATGGTCTTTACCGCCGACTTTCCCATTGAATCCTGCGTATCCCATGACTCCCCAGATCCAGTTGTCAAAACCATATTTCAGGTTTGAGGGTCCTGCATGAGTGTCGCCCGTGCTCCAACCGGAGAAGAGAGTTTCTCTAATGTCTGCTTTATCATCCCCGTTAGTGTCTTTGAGGAAGATGAATTCTGGTGCCATTTGAACAATTAATCCGCCTCTGGCAAAACACATTCCGGTCGGGATAGACAGTTTGTCAGCGAAGAGCGTTGCTTTATCGGCCTTGCCGTCCCCGTCCGTATCTTCAAGGATTCTGATCCTGTCCTTTCCGAGTTCAGTTGGTTTTAATTCGTTCGGATAGTCACGAGTCTCGATGACCCATGCGCGGCCCCTTTCGTCCCAGTCAATTTCAATGACGCTGTAAAGTCCGATCTCTTCGGATGCGAACAGTGAAATATCAATTCCATTGGCAACTTGTGTATGTTTTAGAGATTGCTCTGGGCTTAGAGGTTGGTGCACTTTGATTGGTTCGGGTCGCCTTTCATAGTTTGGGACAAGGTCCCCATCGCGTCGTACTAGTTCTGGGAGTTTCGTAGAGAGGAACGCCTTACTCTTCTTTTCACCTATTGCCCATAAGAGGCCCCGAAAAACCAAGTCATGAAAACCCGAGTTACTCCATGTTCTTTGATCATGTCCGTAAGCGGTATAAAAAACGCGTCCTTTTCCCGGTTCACGTGTCCATGTCCATGGTTCACCTTCTCTTGTTTGTAGAATATTTCTGTCCTTAGTCCCCTTGTGATGTACATACGTTTCGTCCCATGTTTCAAAGCCTTTGAAGCTTTTCATTATAGGATGTTCGGGTTTTTCTATTTTGGTTGAGAAGGTTCCGGTCCCATGTGACTTGAACTGGGCTCCCACTAATTTCACATACTGCATTGAGTTAAGAAAACAGTAAGAGGCGCAATGGATCGGCAAGAATGCTCCTCCGTCATACACATAATCCAGTATACCTTTCTCCTGTTCTTCCGTGATCTTACCAATGTTGGCGTAAATCATAAGTGCATCGAAATTTTCCAAGGTCCCATCATGGAGGCAGTTCGTGTCAGCAGTGTAAGTAAAATTCACACCACGGGGCCCGAGCCCTTCCATGATCTGAGGAACTCTTTCAGCTGGTTTGTGATGTCCTTCATCGCCAAGGAAGAGAACCTCGAGCCGATTTGCTTCTGCAGAGCCAAGGAATGCAGTAATGAGAACAAGAGAGAGGAGAGTTTTCATTGTTATGATAGAGCGAATCCAGGCATTTTTTTCAGTTCGCCTCCTTCAAGAGCACTTTCGTGGGCAATGATTCCAGTGCAGGTCCAGTTAGCGGACTGGATTGCGTTCGGGAACGGGTCCCTGTCTTCTGCAAGAGCAGTTAGGAATTCGTGGACGAGGTGAGGATGAGATCCTCCGTGCCCAGCGCCTTGAGTGAAGCTGAGGTGATCTTCTCCATCCTCTCCACCATAAACTCCTCCAGTAGTGAAGGGAGCAATTTCGTCAGGCAACAGGTGAGCATAGTCAGGACATTCTACTTTTTCTGGAATTTCAGGTTCTGGCTTCTTGGCAGTATGAAGAATGAGGGGGTCCCCTTCTATGAGGGGCCATTCCATTGCCTTCTTGTCACCGTACACTTCGAAGCTTTCACGGTACTGGCGCGCGACATCAAACAATGAACGATAAATATAAGCGGAGAGATCTGAATCTTTGAATTTTATATGTGTAGATTCGACTGCGAATGGTGAATTGTAGCAATCATGCATTTCTTCACGAATGGTTCCTGAAGGAAAACATGATACGTACTCAGCCTGACCCTTTGTGAGGCCAAGTACAGGCCCAACGCAATGAGTGGCGTAATGCATTGGAGGAAGACCAGGCCAGTACCCGGGCCAACCATCCATGTCTTGCTGATGGCTTGCCTTTAGGAATTGTATTTTGCCTAGCTCTCCTTTCTCATACATTTCTTTAGCGAAAAGAAATTCGCGGGCATAGACGACAGTTTCCATCATCATGTATTTGAGTCCTGTTTCTTTGCATAGGTTCACAATGGTTTCGCAGTCCTCTACGGAAGTGGCCATGGGCACGGTGCAGGCAACGTGCTTGCCAGCCCTTAGGGCTGCTATTGATTGTTCTGCATGGTTGGGAATGGGTGTATTGATATGGACAAAATCCACCTCAGGATCATTCAGAACATCATCATAGTTCTGATAACGTTTATCGATATTATATTTATCTCCGACTTCGTTCAGGGACTCTTCAGTTCTCTGGCAGATGGCATACATGTTTGCCTGTGGATGACGTTGATATATTGGAATGAATTCGGCACCGAATCCGAGACCTATGATGGCGACGTTATATTGTTTGCTCATATTGTTTTAATTTGGGTTGCGATTATAGGGTAAACGTAGCCATTCGTATAGCATCTATGCCTAAAATATTGGGATTTACCGGTACAGGTGCTAATTCTTGCAGTTAAGGCATATTGGGATGTAAACTGTTCAGAGTAATGCTCTCTGTTTGTAGCAGTTCATCAATGGGTAGGCGTGATTTTCTTCGCGTTGGAGGCCTAGGCATTGGGGGTCTCACGCTCGCAGATTTATTGAGAGTAAAGGCCAGTGCTGCGGAGCAGGGGATTCCAGTCAAAGACAAGGCCGTGGTCTTTCTGTTTATGCACGGAGGGCCTCCACAAACGGAGACATTCGATCCGAAAATGGATGCTCCGGATGGAGTTCGTAGCGCTATCGGTGAAGTTAAAACAAAGATTCCAGGGGTCACCTTTGGATCTACTCTGAAAGGTTTGGCGGGACTGGCAGACAAAATGTCGATAGTCCGATCTTTCACTACAGGGAACGGGAACCATGACATCAAACCGATCGTTGGTAACACTTCCCTAGGGGCAAACTTAGGATCGATTTATTCCAGGGTCGCGGGGCCGAACCGGACACAGAGTGGGATGCCAACGAATGTTGCTCTTTTTCCAAGGGCCGTGGTTCCGGAAGCACAAGAAAGAAATAAAAGTTTTGGCAAGTTTGTATCTACTGGATCCATTGGAAGTTCATATGCTCCATTCGTTCCCGGAAGCGGAGGTGACTTGCAGCAGGACATGGTACTGTCCATTCCTGAGCCTAGGCTCAATGACCGTAGGGGCCTCCTTGGCAGTGTGGATTCTTTGCGCCGTCGAGTTGATGATACGGGCAGACTTGATGGTGTTAGTGGTTTCCAGGAGCAGGCCTTTGATACCATTCTTGGTGGCGTCGCTGGTGCCTTTGATTTGTCCTCGGAGGACCCAAAAACTATTGAGCGCTATGATACGGCTCCGTTAGTTCCTTATTCAACCATTCGAAAGGTCTGGAACAATCATAAAAATTATAGGGACCATGTTAATTCTTTGGGTAAGCTTATGCTCATGGCGAGACGCCTAGTTGAACGTGGTTGTGGTTTTGTCACGGTCACGACCAACTTTGTATGGGACTTTCATGCGGACCAGAACAATGCGACCGTGACTGAGGGAATGCACTACGTCGGTCATCCCTTTGACCATGCGGTTTCTGCTTTCATTGAAGATATTCATAACAGGGGATTGCAGGACAAGGTCCTGCTTGTCTGTTGTGGAGAAATGGGGAGGAATCCTAAGATTAATAAGAATGGGGGCCGTGATCATTGGGGAAATTTAGCTCCTCTTATGCTTTCTGGAGGAGGATTCAATCATGGTCAGGTCATAGGGGAGTCGACCCGGGACGGAGGTGAACCGAACAGTGATCCTGTCACAATGAATAATCTTCTTGGCACCGTGATGCATTCGTTACTCGATGTGGGTGAAGTTCGGTTAATGGAGAATATTCCGAGAAAAGTAAAATCGTTAATTGCTGATTCAGAACCGATTAAAAATCTTTCATAAGTATTTGAGTGGGATTTTGTCGCCACAAGTGCATAATACTGATCATGAAAAACAGTATTAATTTAATTGCCCTCATTGGTATTTTCACTGCTCTTCTCACTGCCCCTTTATTCGCGGCTGAGGATGAGAAGAAGAAGCCAGCAAAAAAACCAACCAAGACAGCGGCTGAGCGTTTTGCGAAGTTCGACAAGAACAGTGATGGGAGCCTGTCACTTGATGAGCTCAAAGCGAATCCTTATTTCAAGGACAAGCCAGAGGTCGCGGCTAAGAATTTTAAGCGTAGAGACAAGGACGGTGACGGAAAATTGAGCAAGGAAGAGTTTGCGGCTAAGCAACAGCCCAAAAAGAAGAAAGGTGACGCGGCCAAGAAGAAAGGTGACGCGGCCAAGAAGAAAGGCGACGCAGCCAAGAAGAAAGGTGCCGCAGCCAGAGCCAAGAAGAAAGGCGATGCGGCCAAGAAGAAAGGTGCCGAAGCCAAGAAGGATGGTGATGGAGCTAAGAAATAAAATAATCTTTTAAATTTCGACTAAAAAAAAGTGCATTGTGGGTTCCCTCAATGCACTTTTTAATTATAGGATAAACCTATGTTGACTACTTCCCGACGCCAGATGATGGCTTCTTGCGCATCTGCCAGTTTAGCCTTTCCTTTCCTTTCTCTGGGGGCACAGCCAAAAATTAAAATCACTGGCACCAGAGTCATTAGCTTACGTCCCAACCATTATCATGGTTGGCCTACGCTTGCCCGACGTCAGGACGGTGAGTTATTGCTGATCTGTTCTGGAGGTCGTGAAGGGCACGTGTGTCCCTTTGGTCAAGTCGAACTGATGCGTTCTAGGGACGGTGGCCAAACATGGACCTTTCCCCGTGTATTGCTTGATAGTCCCATCGATGACCGCGATGCCGGTATTCTGGAAACTGCCAAAGGTACGCTCCTGGCTACGACCTTCACTTCCAACGCTTATGATGAATATTACCTTAAAAAAGGTTCCCATAAGAATTGGCCCGAGAAGAGGCGTGAGCAGTGGCTTGCAGCTCATAACCGGGTACCTGCTTCAGCTCGCAAGAAAGAGCTCGGCAATTGGATGATCCGCTCTACGGATGGAGGGGTAACTTGGAGCCCTCGCTATGACTCTCTAGTCAATAGTCCGCATGGCCCAGTGAATCTTAAAGATGGTCGAATCATTTATCCCGGGAAAAATCTTTGGCACGAAAAAACATGGATTGGTGTGTGCGAATCAAATGATGACGGTCAATCGTGGAAGCGCTTGGCTCAAATTCCCACGCGTAAAGGCGATGACCCAGAGAACTATCATGAGTTGCATGGGGTAGAAGCGATTAATGGTAATCTTGTCGTGCACATCCGTAATCACAATAAGGCGAACAATGGTGAGACACTGCAAACGGAATCAACCGATGGAGGAAAGACTTGGAGTGAGCCTGTTTCTATTGGCGTTTGGGGACTTCCATCACACTTGCTACGGTTGATGGATGGACGGCTCTTGATGAGTTATGGGCATCGCCGAAAACCTTTTGGTAATCAAGCCCGCGTGAGTAGCGATCATGGCAAGACTTGGAGCGATCCGGTCATTATTTCGGGTGATGGAGTTGGTGGAGATCTCGGTTATCCAACGACGGTCCAGTTGAATGACGGTTCGTTAGTGACTGCTTGGTATGAGAAAATGGCTGGCAGTACACTAGCTGTATTGCGTCAATCTAAGTGGAAACTGTCTTAAATTTAATGCAGCATTAATATGTTGGGAATGCGAAAATTCATGAGCGGGAAATAATTAAGTCCGCTCAAAATTGCATAAAAAATGGAAGTGTATAAAATTATAAACAGATGTTGATGGGGGTCCTTTTACGGTCTTATCGTATCAAAGAACTCGCTTATATTTCCCTTTAATATGAGGTATTACCTTTTTATTTATTACATTATTTCGATATCTTATTTGAAAT
This sequence comes from uncultured Verrucomicrobiota bacterium, assembly GCA_902591645.1. The sequence goes on from CACJBM010000042.1 coordinate 16,602, forward strand.
CGGATAATACATTCAAAGAAGAAATCAGACCCTTCTTAAGTGAGTACTGCTTAGATTGTCACGACAACGATTCGAAAAAGGGGGGGCTGAATTTTGAAGATTTAAAGTCTAATTTTAAGGTCAACGGTACGAGCTCTGCCTGGGAAAAGATTCTCGAACAGGTAGAGATCGGAATGATGCCGCCGGAGAAAAAAGATCAACCCACCGCCACTCAGCGAACCATTGTGGCAGAGTGGATCAAGGATGAGCTGGATAGGGTGGGCAAGGGATTTTCTGTGAGGGCTCGATTACTACTGCCTGAGTATGGAAACAGGATCAGTCATGAGCTCTTATTTGATGGCTCAGTTAAGGATATGCCTTACACGCCGGCACGATTATGGAGAATAAGCCCTCATATTTATAGGGGAAAGCGCTATCAATCAGTCGTGAGGGGAGGGATCGAAGCGGAGCCGGTAAGTTATCTCTCTAAATCAACGGGTATTCGTGATTACTCCTCACAAGAAGTTATGGATGAGGCTGGATTCATGGCACTACGAATGGCTCTTAGTGATATCATTTCGAGCCAAATACATGATCGAGAATTGCCGGGCCTGAGCTATGGGTCAGATAAGGGGAAGCCGATACGAATCGCAGGAAAAGAAAGTTTCAAGGCAATTTCAGAGGCTAAAGGAATGCCGAGCGAGGAATCCATGGCCAGAGTAGTGAGAGAAGAATTTAATAAAGCGTTCGGACGTCCCATAAATGAGGATGAGTTTGATAGGTATTTCAATTTCATGAAGGCCAACATTAGAGAAGGTGGCAATGAGGCCGGGTTAAAAACTTCATTACTGGCAATATATCTTTCTACTGGTGCAGTGTACCGAATGGAGCTGGGGCGCGGTGATCCTGATTCGCATGGGAGAAGGATGCTGTCTTCTCAGGAAATTGCTTTTGCGTTATCTTATGCTCTTACCGATGAGCCGCCTGCAAATAATAAGATTATCAGTCATGCGCTAAGTTCAGGCAAGCTCAGGACAAGAGTTGATGTTGAAAGGGTTCTCAGAGCAATGATTGCCGAGGGCTCTCCTCCGATACGGAAAAATCTTCCGGCCAGTGCTTTTCATCGAATGCTACAAGAAGCTCCTCATGGTTACGGTTATTATCCTAGGGTCGTTCGTTTCTTTGAGGAATTCTTTCAGTATCCTAGGGCAGGAGCCACGTTCAAGGACAGCCCTGGTGCCGCCCTCGGTTCAAGGGCTCTAGTGGGGGCACCCCAAGGACAGATTGTCCGGATCGTAAACGAGGACGTTAGAGTATTTGAGGAACTACTTACTTCTGAACGTTTTAATATGAGTAAGGAAAAACTTTTACCAGTGTTCAGGGCTCAATTCGAGGAACGTTTAAAAAAGACCCCGGCAGATCGTCGGGAAGCGGCCATCAAGAACTATGAGAAAGTTTCTAGGCAGGCGGACAATTTGCCCAATGATACTTTTAGAGCAGGGATTCTTCATGATAATAGTTGGCTCATTGCTCATTCGACAAACGATGAAAATGATCCTGTTCACCGGGGAATCTGGATCCGTGAGAAGCTCCTGGCGGGGAATTTGCCGGCATTGCCTATTGGTGTCGATGCGAATGTTCCCGAAGTTCATGATGAAACATTAAGGCAGAGGTTCGAAGTGACCAGAAAAGCGGAGTGTTGGAAATGTCATAAATCTTTTGAACCGCTCGGGTGGCCATTCG
>CACJBM010000043.1 GCA_902591645.1 uncultured Verrucomicrobiota bacterium
TCTGCAGAACCATATTCGAACCAATCACTTTCGGCAGTTGAAGCTGCGCATGAGTGGACAAGGAAAGGAAACCAAAAAAGAAAACGAGAGTAATATATTTTAGATTCATGTGATTTTATGATGGAGAATCCATCTCAATTTTACAAGACAAGACTCCGCCTAATCAAAAAGACCCTAAGGGTCTTCTGATACCGCTAACCGAAGAAAACCGATTCTTCCAAGTGATCTCACAGAATTATCAATTCGAAATCTTACTGTTTCGGTTCCATCTCCATTATTAACACGGCCCCTATATTCAACTCCTTCGGCCTGCCACTCATTAAAATCTGCGGAACTTTGAGCATGAAAATAAATCTGGTCATGACCAATTGCCTGTAAAAATTCCATCCTTAACTCTCCATCACCACCCAACTCAACTTCAATACTAGTATTATCCTTCTTAAGGGGATCCGTGTTTTCAAGATATTCTATTAATGCTGATCTTCCGTCACCATCAACATCACTCAATAATTCAACGCCTCCATTCTCATCAACCCATGACAGAACAGGCATAATATCAGTGCCCCCAGGCGTACCACCCAAATCCAAACTACTACGCCAACTCTGCGCCAAAGCAGGATCATTAGTTCCAGGCATCATTAGAGTTAGTGAGTAACCATCCCCATCAGCGCTCACGGGCCATGGACGATCATCCTTATATGAAAAATCTGCAATTGCAGTATTGTCAGCACTATACAAAAGGACCCTTTCCCCTGCATTCGATAATTTATTATTACCTTCTTCATCCAGGAAGGAATGACTGAGCAAGGTGCCATTTTTTAGATCACCATATCTATGAACAAATGCTGCAAAATTTGAAGGTATCACTATCCTTTTACCGGGATCTAAAAGAGTTCCTGAAGGAATGGAATAATTAATACCCCTAACAAAATGTACATTACTTAAATCAATCTTATCTGAATCACTTATGTTAACTAATTCAATCCATTCAAACATTGAACTGTCTGTGAATCCGGCATCAATTTCTTCCCTGCTTGGAGGGTTGGGATGGTAATGAATTTCACTAATAGCTAAATTTTCGCGACCTGCTGGCTCAACTGAACCATTCCCATTAATCGAATAATTAGCTGACCCAATAATCTCTCCACCGAATCCAATGCCCTCCAATCTATAGTTATTAAGGCCTGACCTTACCGGCAAATTGACTTCCCAGCTATTATCATCTAGCCACCGAATTTTAAGCCCTTCATCAGTCCCTTCTAACCGAATCTCTCGAACATCGACCCACCCGTCCCCACGAACTGAAATCGTAGATTTATTAGTATTCGTTCCGCTATTACTCGTTACCCTGAATGGGACTTTGGATACTGCATTACCAATTAAGTTTCTGACATGATTAGACCTAGAACGAATGTAGCCAGAATTCCCATTCAGATTGTCTGAGGAAAGAAAATCCGAATAGTGCCGCAACCATGGACTCATATAATCTGGATTAAATGCAGTCTCTATAATGTCAAGCAAGTGACCATAATAGGCCCGTTCATAACTTGGCCCAATACTGATCAGTTTGTTCAAATCCGTGCTAGGAGTGACTCCAGAAGTAGCACTGTTAGTAAAAGTGAAATCCATGTCCCAAGGAAAATACATTGCCTTCCCATCGGTTGGCCTAATGTAAAATATGGCGTTATGCCAAGCCCCACTCCCATGTGTTGAATAATTATCACCGATCCCGCCAAGATTTTGCACAGCAAATGACCGTAACCACTGATCCACATCAACAACCTCTTCTATTGAATCTCGATAAGCCGAACCAGAAAGGCCCAAAGTATCTAACAAATTAATTAGACCAGAATAATCATCGGCGTCTCTATTATTTTTAATTAGCCAATGCCATCGATAAAGCTCCTTATCCTCTCCCCCTTGATTCCGCATTTGAACTCCAACAACGCCATCTGGCTGAGGCAGCTTGAGACCTTCCCTTCCTCCATTTGTGCCATTAGGATGATAAATAAGTTCAAACTCAAACATTCTTCCATCATTACCATCTGGAATAGCATTCTCTAACCACTCATCATCATAACGTGATTTCATCAAAATTCCTGAAGTAGCACGGTTAGATCTGGGCTGGATAACCCAAGCAATATCATCATACATACTTGGGATTTTTCCTGCACGAGTAACTATATGCTTAATCATAATTTCACGCTGACTAGAACGGTCAACAGCAATGGTCCCATGAGCTCCAAGAAATTTATTATCAGCAGGAAATTTTATATTAAAGCCAACTCGTCCTTCGTTAGATCGTCCCCGTTGACTACTCTTTAGCCGAACAGAGCAACCATAATAAATAATTTCATCATTATGAATAACGGTACATGGCAATCTGTCATTACTCATTACTTCCGTTACATTATGCATGAAATTCGCGTCAGCGACCGGCATAACAATGCGTAAATTTGTTGGATGAACGGACCCTGACTGCAGCTTAGATTTACCATCATCCCAAGGGATCATGGCCCTTGATTCCTCAGCTTCTTTCGGAAAGAATGATTTAGCACCAAGCGTATCAATAGCCTCTATATAAAATTGAGCTCTAGAGCCCTTCGATTGACCTGGAATTGTCGCTCGATAAATACCATTGGAACCAGCAATCATTGGGACCTGACGAAACGATCCAGAATTAACGGAATAATGTACCACTGCACTCTCAATACCTTCAGGATCCTCTACCACTGCACTAACCTCGACCACCTGATTGACCTCAGGAACAGCTGGATCGTGAATTGGAACATCAAAAGTCGGTCCTGAATTTTCCTCAAGAACAGAATTCGCTCTGCCGGGAGTTCCTCCACCGTTAGGGTCTTCGATAGGCAGAATATCTGTTCGAGGAAGACGGTTAAAGTAGAGCCTAGAATTAAGCTGATTGGATCCAGAAATCCAACGAGCTCGAAAACTTATCTTGTATTCCTTTGAGGAACTAATGTTTGCGTAACTGTTACCTGACTTGAGAGTAGTCTCTGCACAGTTATGCATGTGCTCAGTTGGTCCAGAAGCCTTCAATCTCATCACTTCATTACCAGGAGAATCAGGATCCTCAACAATGTCGAAATGTCGTTGAGTTCCACGCATTCTCCAAGAACTTGCAGTTCCTGAACTAAAGTTTCCGTTCTGAATGAGCTCCTTTGAGGACCCTGTTCCAGGGCTCTCAATGACGCTAATATCATCAATTAAAATCTCTCCCTCATCAAGCAAACCAAAAATAAACTCATGATACCCCTGAGGATCGGACCTGCCATTTACTGCGCGCCCTGTCCTTACAAAATTTTTCCATTTCCCACGCGCAAATTCATTACTGGCTGACCAGGATTCAGGAATTCTATTATCAGAGTACGGGCTCCTTAATTCTAAACTCGAACCTCCACCGTCAGCTTTTCCTGGCCACCTTCCTCCATCAAAATAATGAACCTCGTCGACTGGATTCCCATGTGAATCGATTAGTTTAATCCTTTCACCTGATCGTGATAAACGACCCTTTATTCCTCCTAATATTCTAATCTCAGGATGACGATCCCTCAACTCATCAGAGTCCTCAGCCAACACAATGAATTCCCCAGGTCCAAGAATCGTATCTTCAGAAAAATTGAATTCAAATCCATCATCAAAGCTCCAACCCGTTAGATTAATAGTCCTGTCTGTATTACGGTTATGAATTTCAACCCACGTCCTATCTGATGATCTGAAAGGCTTACCGGGCACAAAAGGTGAAACTTCCTTTTCAGCTAATAACTGCATTCCAAAAATAATATCACTACTTCCGGGAGAGCTCTGATGAACGGAAACCGATACTCTATTTAATCCTACCAATAAAACCTCCTTAGGAATATTAAATTGCCCCTCAATTTTAGCTTCGCCTCCACTCGATGCGCGGGTCTCCGAATCAATTATGCCATTCGGCATCTTAAATCTATTCACTTCTTGCCCATTAATATAGAAAACGGCGCCATCATCAATTAAATGGACTAATTTGAGGGCAACAATGTCATCAATGTCATTCTGAGTAAGAGTGAGATCTGTCTCAAAATAATAAGCTATGACCGGAGCCGCCGGGTTAAGGGCAGGACGAGTAATAATAGTTGCTGCGGGAATTTCTTTAGTGGTGCTATCCCAACCAAGTGGGCCAATACCAACCTTCCAGTCACCACCAACCGCATGAGGTCGTTCCTGCCATGAACTGCCCAAGTCAGGACCCGATTCATTATATCTCCACGTCGCATCCCAATCGAGTAAAGTGGTACTATCATAGATCGCCTCCGTGTCAGGTACCGCAGGTTCTGGCCGGGGATGATACATTATTTCATTAATTACAACATCCTTTTCAAAAGAGAATTTGTTAACGACTCCAAAGGTAGGCAATGAAGGATACAACCATTCACCATTAAATTCTTCTGATCTTCCTCTTAACTTCCCAGTTACCTTCCTCGCATCTATGAGTTGACCAGATGGATCAAAAAGAAAGATTCGATCATTGTTCCCTGGCGAGAATCCCAAATCCTTTTCACTCAAAGTTTTCAATTCTCCAGCGTCAAGGGTTCCTTCTGCAATAGTATAAATGTCACCCTCAGAAAATACGATCTGATAATCAGTTAGCGGGATAGACGCAGATGTCAGATTTCTCATCTCCAGAAGGAAACCATCCTCCGCATCATATGAAGAAAATTCATTAAAGACCAAGGTTTCCTTAGGAAGTGATGGATCAGGAGGTTCTTCGACTAAAGTAAGCCGCAGACCAAACATAATGTCAGAGCTTCCAGAATTCGCCTGATGAACTTCAACAGATATCCTATTAGATCCGACAATTAGGGCAGTAGCAGGAATGCCTACAGGGGCCTCAAGGTCGGGGTCAGTCCCGCGTTCAGCAAGAGTTTCTGAAGAGATTTTACCTTCGGGCATTTTGTGGCGGAAAACTTCCTTACCATTAATGTAAACAATTCCTCCATCATCAAATAGATGTTCAATCTTAAGCTCTGATAAGTTATCAATTTGTGTCTGACTAAGATTAAAATTATGCTCAAAGTAGTAAGTTATTACATACGGATCATTTAGTAATGGCCGCCGAAGCTCTGTTCCCAAAGGAGCCTCTGGAGGTGACGTGTCCCACCCCAACAGGCCAGCTCCTGCTTTCCAATTTCCACCGAGTGAATGAAATGCACTGGCCCAATCTGAATCGAAATCATCTGTTTCATTGTAACGCCAAACTGAGTCCCAACTCACTATGATTGTCTCAATCTTAACTGGAGGCGCTCCTGGCAGTGGAAAGTTAGGTAATCCTGGCGTTCCTCCCACATATCTAGCAGCAACCCAGTTCTCTGGATCAGAATTTGCTGTTTCCTGATTCAGCTTAGCCAATGTCACACCTGACCCATCAGGACCAACGGGCCAATCACCTCCATCATTATAAACTAGGGTATCCATGACTCTACCGTCCCTGTCCTCTATGCGAAGAGATTCTCCACCATTACTTAATGATCCCTGAAATGGACCTAGTGCGCTTTTCCCAGACAAATTTTGGCTATTAGGATCTGCTGCAATAAGGATAAATCCATGCCCATCAACGACAGTCCCTTGAGGAAAATCAAAATTAACTCCACCCCTTAGCCTCCATCCTGAAACGTCAACATTGACCCCATTAAGATTATGAAATTCTATCCACTCCGATTCGGAAAGATCATCTGCAGGATTGTAATGAACTTCGTTAAAAACAAGTATACTATCAGCCGTTCCACTGGCATCACCCGGATCATAGTGAAAGAGGAAAATAAAAGCTGATATAAAAAATAAACGAAATTGATTTCGCATAGGATGAGGAAAATTCTTTGATTAATGACTTAATTATAGCGAAAGGATTCTCAATATTCGATAAATATAGAGAAATCACATTTTAGGCCAAAATTTCAGGAATTACCTTTCCATGAACGTCCGTAAGGCGACGATCTATGCTGTCTTTGCGGAATGTCAGACGTTCATGATTAATTCCAAGCAAATGCATAATAGTAGCATGAATATCGTATACCTCAGTTGGATTATCCCTATCAAGAGGCTTGTAACCCCACTGATCACTAAGCCCATGAGTCACTCCGCCCTTGATCCCCCCCCCACTGAGCCAGTTCGTAAAAACAAAAGGATTATGATCTCGACCCTTAGAGCCTTGAGTCGATGGCATGCGGCCGAATTCAGTGGTCCATAGTACTATAGTGTCCTCAAGAAGACCCCGCTGTTTGAGGTCCTTGATCAGTGCTGAAGCTCCGACAGCCATGCCATATGATAATGGACCATGGTCCCTATTAATGTCCTCGTGACTGTCCCAGTTACGTCGCGGAAACCCATTATCACATCCTGACCAGACTTGAACAAAACGCACTCCACGTTCTAGGAGCCTCCTAGCAACAATACATTTTCTCCCGAAATGATTCGCTTCCTCATTATGATTAATTTCCTTAGGCCACGTAGTGCCATCAGGACGTATCCCGTACATATCTTTAATGTATTGAGGTTCATTAGAAATATTAAGTGCCTCGGGTGCAGCTAATTGCATTCTAGCAGCCAGCTCATAGGATTTTATACGTGCTTCGAGACGTGTATCACCGGCCCTAGTACCGAGGTGCTCACGGTTCAATCTAGAAAGAATAGCCTGAGCATCAGACTCAGCGGATTCACTAATATAGTCGGCTCCTGGAGGCGGATTAAGGTCAGGAATTGGATTCTTTCTACCGGGCCGAATGATTGTGCCCTGATTCTCAGCTGGTAAAAAAGCCGACCCCCAGTTCTTGGGACCGTTAGAGGCAAAGCCTCGATGATCAGGCAAGACAACGAAAGTTGGTAAGTTATCGTTCATACTTCCCAATCCGTAACTTACCCAACATCCCATACCAGGGAATCCGGGCCGATCAAATCCTGTTGACTGAAGATAGGTGGCCTGACTATGAACGCCCGTCTTACCTATAAGATTATGAATGAAAGCCATATCATCCACTACCTCACCTAACTTGGAAACAGTTTCTCCAAGCATCTTACCGGAACGTCCATACGGTTTAAATTCCCAGACCGGTTTCATCCAGGGACCAAGGCCGTTCTGGAACGCTTCGACATGCTCTCCGAAGTCTGACTTTTCCCCATGATGTTTGACCAGTGATGGTTTGTAGTCGAACAGATCAATGTGACTTGCTGCTCCACCCATAAACAATTGAATGACACGCTTGGCCTTGGGCGGATGATGCGGTTGATTAAGAACTGGACCAGAGCTTGCTCCTTCGAGCTTATCCGATCCAAGCATCGATGAGAGCGCGATGCCTCCTAGCCCGCCTCCTGATTGCCATAAATAATCACGTCTATTCATTTCAATCGATAAAGGAAAATTCGTTGAGGTTAAAAATGATTCGGCACGTTGCCGCGAGCCCGTGTCGCTCGGCGTAAGCACGAAGCAAATCTAACTCATCTTTAGAAGGAACCCTAGAGAGAGCCGCTACGAATGCCACTCGAACTGGATCAGGACTTTTAGAAATATTTTCAGAAAATCTTTGAGACATCTTGACCATGAAATGGTTATTCAAAAGAGCAAGAGCCTGCAATGCGGTAGTCGTCTCGCCCCTCTTGTCCACTAATTGTGAAGGGTCAGCACAATCAAAAGTATCCATGAATGGCTGAGGTTGAGAACGGACAATGAAGCGGTAAACAGAACGGCGGTGCGTTAACGGATCATCAGGATCATACTTATGGTACTGATAGTGTGGTGAATGTTGAGGCTTCTCAATTACAAAGTCCTTAAAAGAAGGTCCGCCCATTTCAAAGTTCATTTTTCCAGAAACAAAAAGTACTGTGTCTCTGAGGGACTCAGCATCGAGCCTTCTCCGGTTCTGACGCCAAAGATACTTGTTTGAAACATCAATCAGTGCATTTCCTTGATGGTGATCACTGACCTGCTTATATGTCGCACTATTTAGTATGAGACGGTGCAAGTCCTTAATAGAACCTCCATTATCACGGAACCAAATAGCAAGCCAATCTAGTAATTCAGGATGAGTCGGCTTGGATCCGATCCGACCAAAGTCATTCGGTGTATCAACGATTCCTCGACCAAAATGATAATGCCACACTCGGTTCACTATGCTTCGCCAAGTGAGGGTATTCTCTTTGTGCGATATCCATTCAGCCAACGCAACACGACGGTCCCCTTCTTTATGATCTTCGGGTAAATTAAATTGATATGAAATCTCTGGAACGATACCGGGTACCGTTCCTGGCCTGACAGGATCCCTCGGATCAGTGACCTCCCCCCTGTGCAAAACAAAAATATCCCGTGGCTTTCCTCCGGTATGACCCCTACCTTTAAATGTTCCACTCCCAGAATGAACGGTACCGGCATATACCATTTTGGATTTAGGTAAACCATTGAACTCCGAATTGATACTGGACAAAGATTTAGCTAGGCTTTCTTTCTCTTTTATCAACTCTGGGTCAATACTAGATTTTTGAAGATCCTTTAATCTGACCCTTAATTCATTAAGTTTATTCTCAGATTCATCTGGTTGTAATTTAGCTAGACTCAAAAGACCCTCAGTAACATCATCGACAATGAGTCGTCTACTAGTGTATCCATCCACAAGGTTTCTTCTGTGCCAGAGACCACTATTAATTGTATCTAGCGAAGTGACTCTGGCATTTCTAGAAATCTCCTTAGAACCGCTATAAATGCGCATCTCAGATAAGGCAAGCATGGGTCCACCACTGCCCTTTGGATGATTTAATTTGGTTGCCTCAAGTCTAAGGTAACGACCCCTCTTTGTATCAATATCAAAAACTACCGGATCCACTCCTGGATTCGTATAATCAGAATCCGTTTCATCAATGATGGTGTCGGCACCAGTCATGTCCTCGCGATCACTCAGTAAAATTTTAAACCTTTCAGGAAAACCAAATCCCGGTGTGTCTTTGTGAAAGTCCGTAGGACGGGCGGGATAAATAACAACTTTATCGATTGATTGAATTTCAGGCAGTTCAATTTGTACCCACTTCCGTGTGCTAATCTTTTTGGCAAAAGCGCTATGATATCCATTCGTTTTACTTTTCTCACTAGCAATTAATGACTCTAGGGAATGTGTCCCATAAATGCCGTCAATGAGATTAGACTTTCCCCACCGCTCTTTAGCCTCAATACTATCCAAAGCTGTCACTTCTTTAGCTCCCAATAATTCTTTGTCGGAAATGACTGCCATTTCCCCCATGGCAAATATCCAATCATTTGTTTCAGGTTGCCCCTTCATACGACGGCTCCAAAGCTTAGTTGCAGTTAAACGAACATAACGCGCTTTGGACCCATCTCCATTAAGGATCACTGGCTTTGATCCTGGTCTTGGAAAATCAGAACCAGTATTATTAGCAATTATTTTGGAATCCTTGAATTCAGAATCAGTAGAAATTTCCAAGCGAAAACGGTGAGGAAAACCAAAATCCGAAAAACCATACTCATCAGCACCGGCCAAAATAACACTGCTAATTTTTCTTTGAGAGCCCAGATCGATTTGCACCCATTTCATTGTTCCCTGAACCGAAGCTACCTGACTATGGTATCCATACCTACCTGACCGGCCTTTCTGGTCACCTTTTGCTGCTTTGAGCTTATTCTCTATGGACTCAATTTGATTCTGAAGAGCAACAATTTCAGGACTGCGGCTAGCGTCGATTTTCTTTTTATTCTCAGCAATACCTCGCTCTGTCTCTTTTTTCTTTTCTCTAAGATTTTGCCTCTTCAACGCAATGTCGGGTTTCATATCATAGGGACGATCAGCACGATCCAAAGCCGCAAACACTGACTGTAATGAATAATAGTGCTCCATAGTCACCGGATCCCTTTTGTGATCATGGCACTGAGCACATTGGGCCGTGAGAGAAGTAAATGTATTCATCGTTGTAGTAACCATATCATCTCGGTCCAAGTGACGAGCCACTTTCCCATCAATTTTGGTTTCCGGGACCTCAGCATGACCAATAAAATCCCAAGGACCAGCAGCTATGAATCCTGTAGCAACGATACCATCTACCGTGTCCGGCCAAAGAATATCTCCGGCGATCTGCTCCTTTATGAAACGAGAATATGGCTTATCCTCGTTGAATGCACGAATGACATAATCCCTGTAAGGCCAAGCATTGGGCCTTGGCTTATCTTTATCATAACCATGAGTCTCACCATAATGAACCACATCCAACCAATGCCTCGCCCAGCGCTCCCCGTAACGTGGAGAAAGGAGCAACTCATCCACTAACTTCTTATAAGCGCTAGGATCAGGATCCTTAATAAATCTATTAACCTCTTTGGGAGTTGGAGGCATTCCCCACAAATCAAAGTAGAGCCGGCGAATTAAAACTCTCCGGTCCGCTTCCTGGGACATGAACAATCCTTGTGCTTTTAATGTTGAAACAATGAATCGATCGATCGGGTTAGCCTTCTCTACAACTGGCAACTTAATGCCTCTCAAAGGCTCCCAGGACCACCAACCCTCCTTCACCTTCTCCTCAGCAAATGATCCCGATATCAACGCGAAAGCGGTAATTATTACAACAATGTCTGAGCATTTTGATAACATTTGATGCGAGAAAAAGTAGCGGTAATTGGAATGTCTAATTATTATCTAATTATCAGTGGATTTAGGAGAAATTAAATTATTTTCTTTGTGCCCATTTCTGGATCAAATCTGTAGGCGCACCAAACTGAGGAGGAATCGGGAAATTAGGATCAATTGCGTCATCAGAGTGTCTCTCCTGCCAATGTTTTATGTCCAATTCGAAAGATTCTTTTGCACTGAATATTGTCGGCGAACTCTTAAAAGGATCTGACTTACTTATCCTCACTACAACCAAGTTCAGGTCACCCATTTTTAATATTTTTGGAGGAATAATCCAATGCCCGAGTTTACTCTCTTCTAGCTGTATACCATTAAGGTAAACAACAGAACCAGGAACCGATTCCCATATAAAAGATCGCTGAATGTCAGGTAATGCATCAGGAACTCGAATTAATGTTCTTAGGTCCAGATGCTTTGTAGCAATCGATCTTGAAGAATGGAAATTTCCTCTGACGACCCAACCTTCCTTTGATCGGCGCAGATCAGGATTCACTGGTAGTTGCTCTGAAATTAATTCTCCAGTCGCCCACCGAACAGCATTGAATAGGAACCGCTGAAAATATGAGTCGTTTTTATTTTCAGGAAGGCTCAACAAAGTGGCACATGATCTACCGCTATCGGTTCTGGCAAAGGACCAGGCAAGTAACTCGGTAGATTCTTTACTATCTGTTTTTCCATAAAAAAGAGGAACGACCCCCTCATCTATTGCGAGAATATCTGAACCACTTTCTACTGACCATTCATTACTCTTATATCCTGAAGTCAAGGGATGCCTTGCTTTACCTTGGGTCCATTCAATTTTCTGGATTCCCTTTTTGTCAGGCCCTTCATCGATACCAAACAAACCACGCTTAGTTGCAATGCAAGATTTCCCTGTTCCTATCACAGGTTTTGCCGCGGCCACATGATCTTGAATTAATTCATTTACCTTCTCATCCTTAATATCATCAGCTAACAAAAGACAATCTGCATTACTTATATCATTCATTCCTTGTCCTGTATCTGACTCCACATAATCGACACGAAAATCAGCATCAAAGAAACGCCTAGCAAAACTATTCCATTCAAGGACCCTTTCGGATGAGGAAACAATAACTAGATGGGGCCGCTTATCATGCGTGAAACTGAAAGGCTGACCTCCAATTATTTGATTGCTTGTTATAGTAGAACAAACATTCTCTTCAATGTGTCTAATTACCAGATCAAGACCTGTGAAATGGCTAACATAAGGCCATTTTCCAGGATTATACATCACATCAGTTCCGTCCCGCAAGAGAACCGTGTTCATTCCACATCTTACCATTTGGCGCAAACCAAATGGCCTACCAAGGACACACATGTTAGTATGCACACCGGCGAGAATGACATGCTTAATCTTATTATCCCTTAAAATATTCCAAACCACATCCCCTTCAGAAGCTACAAAGTCTTTTGCCAATATTTCAAGGGCCTGGTTCTGGCTAAGCCATGGAGTCCCCGGATTACGTCCTTCAGCTTCTAAACGCTCGGCCCATTGCTGATTCTCAAACTCGCCCTCGTCTTCTCCCCCATCTGACTGATCTATCGGATAAGAAGCTTTTTCCTCTCTAGGTATACGATGACACCATGAAGAAATTCCCTTTGGCAAGTCGGAAGCTACTGGGACTGCTAATGCTCGTTTCCTCGCGTCATGATCCTTATAGTTAGGCATGCAGTCGCTCGGAGAATGAATGATCGTGACTCCAGATTTCCTGAGAGATTTTATAACCTCATTCAATCGAGGAGCAAACTCATTAACTCTGCGCACGGCAGTGATCGAATGGTGAGAGTCCCACATATCACAAATAACAATAGCCACTTCACTAGGCTTCCATTCGACCTTTTGCCAACTATGAACAGAACGGACACTATTTCTTAAAGTAAGATTCAAAGTTTCTGCGTTAAGGTTCGTAGTACTGATGCCGATCAAAAGAAAATTAATAAAACACGCCAAAAATGATAAGTTCACAAATCCTCTAATCATGAATTAAATTCTGAAGGATTCAGAACCCTTAATCAAGCGATGAACACTAAGAAATAACATCTTTGATGACCTATGACGTCAGTAAAAGTGATACACTCTACTATTACAGTGTTAGCCGATTCGTTCAAGCTTATTCACCTCCATTTTCCTCCAACTGACAACACAAAGTGACAACAAGTCATGCATCGTTTGTGTCTTTTGCCTCCCTCCAAAGCTCATGGCTCAGAGGATCAAAATGCAGGGGATCTTTTCTTCCGATAGGGTTCTAATGATTCATTGAATTCTTTGATGAATTATTAGGACGCAACTCCCAAACCTTCGAGGAGGGGCCACGGGTGGGGTGGCGGTTTTTTTGTGCGAGGCGTGTTGTATATATGTAGGGAGTAAGAAAAAAAATCCTAAAATTACCAAGTTCTTTCCTAATTATTAAAAGTTGGAATTGGAACTGGTCATTTTGCCTTTTTCGTCAAAGGACCTCATTCTAATAAACTTACCCTCCTTGAACACAAATTCCCATGCCCGTTGCCCGTTTTCATACAATTCAAAACTTATACCTGTATAAGGTGTTTCTGAACCTTTGAGATATTTCAGTCCTTCACGTTCTTCTAATTTATTATAATCATAAGCTCTCGCTAACTCTTCCTCAGAAAGTAAATTAACTATTGGATCTACTATTGTTTCACCAACAGGCTTCTCCCCACACCCCCCAAGAAGCAGGGGCAGTGATACTAACAAGACTAACAGGCGTAAGGGTTTCATGGGTTATTTTAAGCCAGTCTCTTCAAATGAATTTACTGACTCACCTTTGCTGTTCCAAAACTTTGCAGAACCTTCGACCTCCTCACCGTCCTTGTAGTTTACTTCCTTCTTCTTCTGTCCGTTTTTATGCCAAGCAAATCCCAGCCCCTCTGGCTCACCATTCTTGAAGTTTGCTTCCGTCTCCTTTTGTCCATTTTTATACCAAGTAATAAATGCTCCGTCAAACTTACCATTCTTGAAGTTAATTTCTGACTGCTTTCCATTTTTATATAATCTAAAAACCTTGCCTGTGTAAGGAGTGTCTGAGCCTTTTAGATAAATGATACCTTCACGCCCTTCAGTATTATTATAATTAACACCCTCTGGTTTAGCCAAAGAACTAATGAACTCATTGTCTTCCTTGGATAACTTGTCTGCAGGAACCTCAAAGACCTTGCCCGACTTCAGCTTAAGTTTAACAATTCCTTTTTCGTTAGATACAAACTCAGCTTCCACTTCTTTGCCATTTACAGCAGTCCAAGTTCTCAACTCTGCATGACACACTGATCCCAGAACAATGAAAAATAGTATTAGAATCCTCATCCCAAAACCCTAACACCGCACAACGAACGGACCAATTACAAAATCCACCGAAGATTATAACGGGGACAGGGGCTGGGGGCTCAGTGATCACCAACCACCGCTAATGGTCCACGGCACATGGACAGGGGGCATGGATCCCCAACTTCCAAAACCTTCGAGGAGGGGCCACGGGTGGGGTGGCCATTTTTTTTGTGCGAGGTGTGCTGTATATATGTAGGGAGTAAGAAAAAATTAATAAATAAAAGAAAAGCCCTCAACGTAATGATCTCCATTTTATAACTGAAATTAGCTATCTATAAATATTTTAAGGAGAAGAACGATTAAACCTCCTTCATTTGAAGCAACACATCCTTGTGCTCAATCATCTTCTGTGTAGGGCACTACCTTCACTATCTTATAGCCAATTAATTGAGCTATCACTTCTGCATCTTCAATTGATTTGATATCTTCGATAAGTCTAGGATTACTTACTTGACGTAACAAACTAAACTTACCGTTCTTCTGTTCAAAGAGCCACGCATGTTTCTTTCTTCTATACGACATAATTTAAACTAATCTATAATCTAAGCCGCTCCATTGTTTCTCTTCCAATTCTTTACTATCTTTCCATGATCTGGGTCTCGTCCCTCTTTTGCAGCTTTTTTTTCTTCATTCAAAATTAGCGCCGTAAGCTCTTTACTCCGTTTTTCTTACTCCTTTTTTAGTGAAACTTTAAAGAGTGATTTTATTTAATTTCTCCTCTAAAGAAATTAGTGAGCTCTGAATATCCTTCACCCAAAACCACTCATAAAATGTTGCTGTTCCTGGCCCACCTGAATCAAAAAATTCTTTCATATAGTGACCACTTAGATCCCCACACGCCTCTTGAAATTTCTCAAAGTATTTTATTCTCATTTCATAAACTAAATCTTCATCATCTATTGCCCCCACGGCGGGCGGATCAAACAATTCCTCAGCGGGCCCCAGCACAGCACTATCCCCTAAATCGATAATAGCTAAAACATGAGAGCAAAAATCTTCCCATAGATTACAGTCTGCATCACAGTATGGACATTTTATTTCTTCTTCACTCATTTAATAATTAAATCCTATCAGTCTGGTTTATGGATATATTCTGAATAATCAAAGGAATTACCACTTTCAATGTCATAAGGAGAATAAACACTGTAAACTTCCCCACCATCTCCGATTTCAGCTTCAAAATCTAATCATTCAGTAGATTTGAATAAAGCTCTTTCAATCTCTCGTCTGTCATTTTCTTTTAATCGCAATCAAATACATTAATTAAGCAGCCACTCCTTGAATAAAGGTATCCACAAAATCTACAACCTTTTCAAGAACCCTTTCTTTTGCGGGGCCACGCTCAGCTAAAGTTAACGGTCTTTCAATGAGCTCAACGATATCTGGATCTAGTAACGGCTTTTCACCAGTATAAACAAAACGGTCGATTACTTTTTTAAGTTTATCTGCATCAAGTTGTTCTTCTTTTACAAGCTCTTCAAAAGCAGATGATCTCTCCTGCTCCCAAAATTCTTCAAAGGAATCTGGAATTTCTGCTGCGCTGCCTAGATTTGGCAACGTACTTTCAATGAACCTCTCAATCAGTTCTCTCTTACTACGTAGTTCTATTTCACCAGCTACTGAATCTAAAATAAGGTCACGTAACTTCTCCCTCTCCTGTACTTCAGATTCGTAGAGCTGAGCTAAAAGAGTAAGAATGTATTGAACATTGATAACGTCTCGATGAATTAACTCTAATTCAAAATCAACATCACCGAGTATCGACGCTGTCTCTTTTTGGGTAGCAGTTTTTACCTTGTCATATAGATCAAGATAAGCGCTTCGGTAGTCTGCAAACTTCTGATTCGATAGTGATAAGTCATCTTCTTGAAATTCAGAGAAAGATTCCAAGATGTTTTTCAATCTCATGAGCTCACGAAAGATCTTCACAAACTTAAGCTCAGCTTCTTCATGAGGCAGCTCACTCACAGACTTAACGGTTGGAGTAAGGGTGATCAGTTGGATAACTACTTCATTAAATTTAGATACATAGTCTTGATAAGGAGGTACGAAGATATCTTCCTTGGCATCTTTATTGGAGAACAAAGAAATAGCCTCATCTGTTCGCTTCTTTAGGTTACGGAAGACTACAATGTTTCCTTGGCTTTTAACTTCGTTCAGAATTCGATTAGTCCGTGAGTACGCTTGGATCAAACCGTGATAACGAAGATTCTTATCCACGTACATTGTATTCAAAGTCCGACAATCAAAACCAGTCAGAAACATGTTAACCACGAGAAGAATATCGACCTTTCGTTCCTTAGTCTTTTTGGCGATATCCTGATAATAGGTATAAAAACTTTTCGTATCTCGTGTGGAATAATTGGCTCCAAACATCTCGTTGTAGTCACCAATAAAGCCCTCAAGCTTATCTCTCGTGTGTGGATTGCCTACATCTCCTCCAACAATTTCACTATCCTCATCTAAATTACCATCTGCATCAGAGTCTTCCTCATTAGATGTGTAACTAAAGATCGTTGCCACTTTCAGATTATGTCTACCCTCTTCTTTTTTCTGAGCAAACAGCTCATAATATTTAATAAGAACATCAATCGAACTCACACACATCATCGCCGTGAAAGCCTTATTACGAGTCTTTACAGGATGCCTATCTATAATGTAGTCAGTGATCTTCCCAAGTCTTTCTGGTGACTCTAGGAGTTCCTTTTTATCAATCGCCTCGACCTCTATATCTATGTTTGTGGGATTGCCTTCTTTTTGTTTGTAGCGGCCAACATACTCGACGGCGAACTTTAAAACATTCTCGTCCTTAATTGCATCGGTGATGACATAGGAGTGAAGCTTTTGATGAAACAGATCTTTAGTAGTGTACTTCTTACCACCCTTAGTTGCGGCGTTGTCTGTGAATATTGGCGTACCAGTAAAACCAAACATTTGGTGGTTATGGAAGAAGTCGACGATCCGCTTGTGTGTATCTCCAAATTGACTACGGTGGCACTCATCAAAGATGAAGATGATTCGCTCATCTTGTAGAGCCTTCATCTCCTCTAAATAAGCGCTCTTACTAATTGCAGTATTAAGTTTCTGCAAAGTCGTCACTATCAGTTTAGTGTCCACGTCAGTGAATTGGCTCACTAACTTCTTGGTGTTGTTTGTGCTATCAACACTGCCCTTGCTGAAGCCATTAAATTCTTTAATCGTTTGATAATCCAAGTCCTTACGATCAACACAGAACACAACCTTTTGAACTTCAGGCAAACCAGTCATTATCTGAGCCGCCTTGAATGAAGTTAAGGTTTTTCCTGATCCTGTTGTGTGCCAGATATAACCATTGGGATCGACTTCAGGTGGATTCTTAACTCTCTCAACTATCGCTTCAGTGGCGTAGTATTGATAGGGACGCAATACCATTAGGATCTTTTCCGTCTCATTGAGCACAATGTATTTTCCAATCATTGTACCCAAGTGCTCACGATCTAGAAATGCATCAGCAAATGGTGAAAGCTCTCGAACCGTCGTGTTGTCTTCCTTTGCCCAGTAAAAGGTTTGCTTGAAACTTTGCTTACGAGCATTGGCATAATACTTAGTATTAACCCCATTACTAATCACGAAGAGTTGAACGAAGTGAAATAACCCATGCCCACTCCAGAAAGAATGTTTCTGATAACGCTGAATTTGATTGAAGGCTTCCTTCATTTCTAGCCCACGCCGCTTAAGCTCAATTTGAACAAGTGGGAGTCCATTGACTAAAATAGTTACATCATAACGATTCTTGTAACTGCCCTCCATCTTCACCTGCTGAGTCACTTGGTAGCGATTGCGTAGCGCATTACTCGAATCGAAGAACTCAAGATAAACCGTATTGCCATCCTCCTTCTCTAGCATCATCCGATCTCTCAAGATCTTTGCCTTGTTTAAAACACCAGAGCTCTTATTCAAATGATGTAGCACTTTTGTGAATTCACCTTGAGATAAAGTTACATCATTAAGCCCTTCAATTTGTGCTTTAAGGTTAGCCAGCATTGAGGCCTCGTCCGTCACTGCCGCACGGGTATAACCTTGAGCAATTAACTGCTCAATAAGATTATCTTCTAACTCTTGCTCTGATTGGCTCATACAAACATTTGCTGGA
>CACJBM010000044.1 GCA_902591645.1 uncultured Verrucomicrobiota bacterium
TCATGTAGGCCTGGTCAGCCTCGATGTTCTTAATAAATCCTGCTTCGCTTTTAACCGCGTGGGAATCCGTATGATGACCAAGCCAATTCCATTCACCATAAACATTGGCTACTCGAGTGATGTCGTATTTGAATGCCAGAAAGAGTAAATCTAAATAGGTTGAACGTTCATTGAAATAGGCGCATTTTAGAATCTTTTGCAGATACTCAGTAAGACCATCCGTTTTGAACTTTACATTTTCAGGGAATGGCACATCTACATGTTTTTGATTCAACCAACGCTCAGATCTTTGGATAGACTTTTCAGATTCACGCAAACTGGAAAAATATTCATCTAATTTGACCCGGTCTGCACCAGAAACTTTACTCATCATGCTCTTAGCGTCCTCTCTACTAGCATCCAGCATAGATTTTTTAAGAGCTAGTAATTCTGCACGCTTTTTCTTGTCTACTTTGCCAAATATGGTTTCGAACAAAATTTGGCCATTCGTGATTGGGGAAATGGGCAATCCTCCCTTATAGGAAATGCCATAGGAATGCCTCTGTTCAACGACCAAATTTCTAATACGCGTGTCATTGCCAATATGAGACGCCGCGATTTCGTCAACCGAATCTTTAATCAACTGGGGATTTCTGTGGTCAGAATATTCAGCAAAAGCGTACATCGTGCTTTCATGATCTCCGTAATTCCTTAAATTCGTACAAAGAGTGAAATCATTCTTTAATTTTTCCAGTGGCTGGAAAGTAGAAGAGCTCTGATAGTCCTTGCCCGTCGACGTCGGAAAGTTATCAGAGCACATGCCATTGCCGATATTCATACAAAACAAACGATTCGCCTTCACAGCATCATCGCCCTTGGCCTCTTGACCAAAGCTTTCCAATGCAGGCAACATCACTAAACATCCCGCTGACTTCAAAACATCTCGCCGGTTCATAGGAGCACCCTTCCGTTTTTGGATCGATCTCATGCCTTATAAGTTACCGAAAATAAACAAGTTCTCAAGAAAGAACTTCTTCACTGAAGACGATTTTATTACAGTGTTAACAGCGATAGAGGTTCTCTAAGGTGCTCAGAGGTTCTGAACGCCAGTAGTAACTTAGGGTAGTAACTCGAGAGGGTGATGAAAATAGTCTGATCTAATCACCATCTGATCAAATTGCAGTGCATGAAGTGCATGAAAATTTCCAAAAGTTCCCTCCACTATATTATATATATTCTCTTAAATTATAATACTCTGAAAAAAATCATGCACTTCATGCACTGGACGGATTAAACCGATCAAACGAAAGGTCTTGTGTTATATTATAATATGAAGCACATACTAATAATAATTGCATTTGTGCATATGGTTGGATGCAATCCACACATTGATTCAATTTACCTTGGTCGCTCCGAATCAAAATTTCTAAGTGATGTTAGTCGTGGAAATACTAAAGCTGTCAAAGCTTATTTGGATAATGGGGGAAACGTAAATTTACAGGATGAGCCGGGAATGACCCCTTTGCATCATGCTGTAAATGGCAATTGGAATGGAGCCAATTTTGATACAATAAAATTGCTCATTGATAGAGGAGCGAATGTGAATGCAATCGACGACACCCATCATACATCCTTACATATGGCCAATAATAAGGAAATCGCAAAACTGCTTATTGATAAAGGAGCGAACGTGAATGCAAAAACTAAGCGAACAGGAGAGACTCCATTATTTTCAGCGGCGCATGGGGCAGCTCAAGGTCATTCTAAGAGCTTTCAGAAGTATTTGGACTTAACAAAAATGCTTATTACCAAAGGGGCGGATGTAAATGTGAAACTGAAATCGGGTAGTATGATTGAAGATGATGAGCCTTATCGTTCAAAAGCGGGAGATACAGTTTTACATGAGGTGGCTCGGAGTTATTCAGAAAAACATGCTTCGGAAGTATGTGAACTACTTATTACTAATGGCGCACAAATAAACGAGAGGAATATTCGTGGGCAAACGCCTTTAGATGAGGCACTTTCGAACAAACGCAGTAAAACTGCCGAATTTCTGCGCAAACACGGAGCCAAGACAATTGAAGAGTTAAAAGCTGAATCAGAATAACCCATGAACCCCTTACGCCTTTTAATCTTGCTAGTATCACTGCCCCTGCTTCTTGGGGGGTGTGGGGAGAATGTGGTTAATAATGATGAGATTGAATATCGTGAGGGTGTTGCTTACCTTAAAGGTTCAGAAAATCCTTATACAGGCAAGGCAATTGCTTTGTGGGAAAACGGGCAGAAGAGGAATGGAGGAATCTACAAGGACGGCA
This sequence comes from uncultured Verrucomicrobiota bacterium, assembly GCA_902591645.1. Next base: position 2,295 of record CACJBM010000044.1, read on the forward strand.
AGATGGATGGTCTATGGATGGGGTGGTATGAAAACGGGCAGAAGAGGGCGGAAGCAAACTACAAGGACGGCAAGATGGATGGTCTAGGGGGGACGTGGCATGAAAACGGGCAGAAGCGTTATGAAGCAAACTACAAGGACGGCACAGTTGTAGGCTCTATGAAATTTTGGAACAGCAAAGGCGAGTCTGTTGATACAGTAGAAGAAGCTGAAGCCGAATAACCCCTGATTCATGGTCCGTTGTTCGGGGATTGTGAGGGGTGATCCTTCTTTGGTTCTTCCTAGTCTCAACTAAGAACTTCTTTTATAACATGACCATGCACATCAGTTAGCCGGCGCTCAATTCCGTTATGATAAAAACTTAGTCTCTCATGGTCGAGGCCCAAAATATGAAGGACAGTCGCATAAAAATCATAAACAGTAGCCACGTTCTCGACTGCCTTGTAACTAAAATCATCTGTGGCCCCATAGCTGAAGGGAGTCTTGACCCCGGCTCCGGCCATCCAAGAAGTAAAACCTGAAGGGTTATGGTCTCTCCCACTCGCACCTTTTTGGAAAGTTGGCATTCTTCCAAATTCCGAATTGAATATAACTAAAGTGTTCTCAAGAAGGCCCCTGGCCTTTAAGTCTCTCAGTAAAGCCGCAGTGGGCTGATCAAGGACAGGTCCATGAATAGAATACTGTTCTTTTATTTTCTTATGCCCATCCCAATTACTGACCCCCTCTCCTCCGGTCTGATAAGCACCATTGAAGAGTTGCACAAATCGCACTCCCTTCTCAAGGAGTCGCCTCGCAAGAATACAGTTCTTAGCATGAGCTGTACGCAAATCCTTAATCTTGTTCCCTGATTCGTCTGCTCCGTAATCTCTGAGAACGTGTGCCGGTTCAGAGGAAATATCGGCAACCTCAGGAATAGTCATTTGCATTTTCGCAGCCAATTCATAACTGGCTATTCTCGCAGCAAGTTCAGTGTCCCCGGGATATTCATTCAGGTGTCGCTTGTTCTGTCTCTCAAGAAATGCCCTAGTAGCCTTATCGGTTATATCACTTATTCCTTTGGGCCTGGCAATGTTGCGGACCGGTTTTGAAGCATTAAATTCCGTTCCCTGAAATGCGGCTGGAAGGAATCCCGGGCCCCAACAATTCACACTGGACTGAGGGGTCCCTCGAATGTCTGAGATTGCTACATAAGCGGGCAAGTTCTCTGTTTCACTTCCTAAAGCATAAGTGGCCCATGAGCCAGCACTTGGAAACCCATCCAAAGTAAAACCAGTGCACATGAAATTCTCCCCGGGCCCGTGCGTGTTGGTCTTACCAGTGAGGGAATGAATGAAGCACATTTCATCGGCCAAGGATCCGAGATGTGGAACCAGTTCAGATACCATCTTTCCACTCTGACCCCTAGCTTTGAATTCCCAAGGGCTCTTGGTAAGATTACCCTGCTCTCCCTGAAAAGTGATAAGCTTATCACCTCCCGGCATTGGTTTCCCATGAAGCCTTATGAGTTCCGGCTTGTAATCAAAAGTGTCGATCTGGCTGATTGCTCCAGAGCAAAAAATTTGCAATACCTGAGTCGCACGAGGCTTAAAATGGGAATCACGCGCAGCGTTAGGATTCCCAGGATCAATGACCGGACGAACAGGAGTCTTGCCAGGGGCACTCTCTCTTACTTTTTCTGTTCCTAATAATTTTTCAGAGTTGAGCAGATGAGCGAGTGCAATACCACCAAAACCACTCACTGAATGAGAGAGAAATTGACCTCGGTCCATGAGATGACGTTTATCCAACATCAGAAAGTAAATAAAAATTCGTTAGAATTGAACATCGCTCTGCAAAAATCAGCCAAAGAATGATCTCGAACGAACGCAGTCGCATCATTAATTTCCTCAACTAATGCTGGTCTTCCGTAATATAATTGATAAGCAGTTCTTACCTGTTTTTCTACGGAATCGCCCGCTTCCTGAAGAAGTTTATCCGCCATTTTACCAGACTGTTGAATCATGAAATGACTGTTAAAAAGATTCAAGGCCTGAATGGGTGTTGTCGATCGGCTCCGCTCAGGAATGACCTGATTGCCATCAGGACAATCAAAAGCACCGAATATCAAGTCCTGCTCCTGACGAATCTTAAACATGTAAATCATTCGGCGCCATTCTTCGGGGCCGGTCTTTTCTTTGGGATGATAATGGACAACATTCTCACGATCCACATCGAGCAGATAAAATCCAGGACCACCCATATTCAGATCAAGAGTACCAGCGACGGCCAAAATCGAATCTCTGATTGCCTCTGCTTCGAGCCTCCGTGGAGGGAACCGCCACAGGTAACGACTCCCCGCATCTACTTTAATAGCATCACTTCTGGGACGACTGGATTGTCTGAAAGTATCACTGCATAGGAGAATCTTCAGCATGTGCTTTATGGACCAATCTTTCTGCATGAATTCAGAAGCCATCCAATCCAGAAGTTGCGGGTGCGTTGGGGCTGTACCATTCGAGCCAAGATCACTTGGGGTATCGACTATGCCCACACCGAACACGAACTGCCATAATCTGTTCACCATGACTCTGGCAGTCAGAGGGTTTTTCTCATTCGCAATTGACTGAGCAAGTCTGCGTCTTCGCTGCTGCTCATCTTCGTCCTCACTCATTTTTAAACTTCCCAATACTTCCAATGTATCAGGAGCAACGACTTCTCTCTTGGCCATAGGATCACCTCTATAAAGCCGATGCGTTTTTCCGGGCTTTTCAAATTTAGCTATCCAGGCCTTTGCCCCGTTTCTGCGGGAAGAAATCTCATTCCTTGTCCTCTGTAGATTTCGAATAAGATTGCGGCCCTTCTCTGCATCTTTATCAGTCAAAAAAGCAAGGAAAGCATCTTTGGCGGCAGCGGCTCCGCCATATGGTTCACGGTCCTCTGACCCGGCGACCTTGTGCCATGACTGACCATCAAGGGAATGCTCAATAATGTAATCGATAGGTAAACGATCAGAAAAGTTACCTTCTTTGTCCCGGGCCCACTCGATCCTGTTGATTTTAGATGCCCCTGCAAAGGCAATCTTTACCCACCCAGTACCTGAAGTGTTCGAGATCCAACTCCTGGGATTACCATCTTTCCCATCATTAATGTGTTCAAGCTTGTGAATTTCATACCCCTTAAGGTTTCCAGAAGACTCTGGTCTGGCACCATTCTTAGCCAAAGCCACGTTCTGCCCTTCAGTATTAAAAACTCTCAATTCATCAATGCACGGCTGTCCCCCATTATTCGTACGACGCACAGTGAACCGGACATGTTTTGTTTTAATTTCATCAAATATTTCAGTATTACCACGAGCATTAACAGATTCCCTTTTAACATTATGACCGGCCCCTTTAGCCTTGAGTTGACTCGAAATTAATTTTAGAGAATCCAGTTCCTCAGACATTAACTGGGCCTTTTTCTCCAGTTCCACGAGGGCTTTTTTTGCTGCCTCATCATTATTCTTTGGCATCATCCGTTCACCGTAACGGACACCCGAAAATACAGCCTGCATCGAGTAATAGTCCTTCTGTAAGATAGGGTCGAACTTATGATTGTGACATCTCGCACATCCTATGGTCAAACCAAGGAATGCCGTGCCAGTCGTATTAATCATATCAGCCATTTCATCGTTACGCTGCATCAATGTAAGATTAATGTCGGGACTTTTAACAATGTCATGCGGGCCGGCGACCAGGAAACCTGTGCCCACATCAACTCCAGACGCGTCTCCGGCCAATTGCTCAATAATGAATTGATCATATGGTTTGTCTTGATTAAAAGACCGAATCACATAGTCCCGGAAATGATAGGCCGTGAGACGTTCACGGTTCGTTTCAAAGCCGTTCGTTTCAGCAAATCTAACAATGTCCAACCAGTGCCGCGCGATTCGCTCCCCATAACGGGGGCTCGCAAGCACTTTATCAACAACAGAGACCCAATCATTATTAGAAATCTGTTTTAAATGTTTGCCGATCAGTTCCTCTGAGGGAGGCAAGCCATGCATTACCTGATAAATCCGGCGAATTAACTTTCTGGGATCTGAGACAGATGAGGGGCTCAGTTTTTTACTCAGCATCTTTTCCAAAATAAAGCGGTCAATTTCATTATTGCCCCAATCGCTTTTAATCTCTGGAATCTGAGGTCTCTTAACAGACTGAAATGACCAATGATCAGTACCAAGTTTTACAACCTTCGATGGTAAGGGCATTTGAGCCCCGGAATCTACCCATCCTTTGATTAGTTCACGTTCTTCTATCGTCAATTCAGGTTCACCCTCAGGCGGCATCCTCTCCTCAAGGTCATCACTATTGATTAGGTGGATAATTAGACTTTGAGACGAATTTCCTCTCACAAAAAGAGGCTCCCCAGAACTGCCTCCCTTATTAATACCGGCAACTGAATCGAGTCTAAGATCACTCTTTTGCTTATCCTGACCATGGCATTTGAAGCATTTTTTCTCTAATAAAGGCAATATCTGTGACTCAAATTTTGCTGAGCCAGAAACAATGCTGGCTAAAGACAAAAAAGATATAGCGGTGAGAATGACCCTCTTCACGGAAAATTTAGTATGGCGTGCAGGTATAATGGCGTCAAGATATCGAAATGAACAAATCATTAATCCAATCAATCATCATCATTGGAATAGTTTTATCACCATCAAAAATCTTTTCACAGCAACTCGTTGCTCCTAAAAAAAGGCCAAATGTACTCCTTCTGGTTGCCGATGATATGAACTGGGACAGTCCTGGTTGCTTTGGTGGAGCGGCTCCTGAAATCACCCCGAACATCGACAGACTCGCTGATGAGGGGATCCGTTTTTTTAACGCTCATGTAAATATCTCTATTTGTACTCCATCACGGAGTGTCATGCTGACAGGGCTTTACCCTCAAAACAATGGGGCGAAGGCTTTCCAGAGAATCCTTCCAAATATTCAAACGCTTCCTAACATATTAAATGAGAATGGATTCCTTTGTGGAACCATAGGCAAACCGCTCAATCAGCAGGAACTGTTTCGTTGGTCAGTCACTTATCAATGGCAAGGCGTAGGAGACGAAGACGAATGGGGAAGAGACCCTAATGTCTATAAAAAGTTCTGCTCTTCATTTTTTCAGATGGCAAAAGGTTCCAAGCAGCCATTCTTTCTGATGGCAAGCTCACACGATCCGCACCGTCCATACGGTAGAGGCAAGAACGAAAAAAAACACTTTGAGAGAATAGAGTCATCCAAAACATTCACGAGCAAGGAAGTAGTCATGCCTAAATTCATTCCAAATCTTCCTGATACGAGAAAAGAAATGGCGGCATATTGCACCTCGGTTCGCAGGTTAGATGATATGATGGGCACGATCCTAGATGAACTGAAGAAATCAGGTCACTACGATAATACCATCGTTATCTTTCTCTCTGATCACGGGATGTCTTTACCCTTTGCAAAGACCAACTGCTACGTTCAAAGCACCAAAACACCGCTCATTATCAGGTGGCCTGGCACAACCATTAAAGGCTCTTCGGATAAGGAGCATATGATATCAACAGTGGATCTCATGCCTACTATTCTTGAAGCAGTTGAAATATCCAGCAATGCGCCGACTGACGGACGGTCCTTTCTGCCGCTACTCAAAGGAGATTCTCAGGAAGGGAGAGATGCTGTTTTTACACAATTTAATCACATCCATGGGAGGACCCCGTACCCGATGCGGTCAGTGATTACCAAAGAATATACATATATCTTCAACCCATGGTCTAACGGGAAGCGTGCCTACAGAGCAGCACCTATGCAGGGACTCTCATTCAAGGCGATGCAAATAGCTGGCAAAGATAATCCTCAAATAAGAGCCAGAGTCCATCATCTACAGCACCGGACAGTTGAAGAATTCTACGACCTTAGAAAAGACCCTCACTCTATTGATAACCTCTTAATTTCCAAAGAGAGTCAATCGGGATATGAAAAAGAGATTTCTAAGTTAAGGGATAAAATGCTCGAATGGATGATTGAATTTAAAGATCCAGCAATTAATGCTTATAAAAATCGCCAATCACCTGAGTCACTTGAAAAATTTATGGAACGATTCACCGCAAACGCAAGAGCAGAGAAAGAAGCCTTGGTCCCCTATGAAAAGGCAAAAGGGTATCGGTTTTAGTTTATACAATCGCATTGGATCAGTTGAAATAAGATTTTTTCCTGTAGTCTGAAGAGTATGCAGTTCCTCGTTAATATCTTCTATGAGAATAAGAAATAGATTGCTAAGGAATTGAAAGACCAAGTTCTTTTTTCACGGCAGAACTGAGGGCAGGTCCTCGTAAATTAGTAGATACAATCTTTCCTTCTTTACCGACCAGAAAAGTGGCAGGAATAGATGTTATTCCATATTGCTTGGCCAAAACGTTATCCCAACCTTTACCATCAAAGGCTTGTGGCCAAGGCATGTTTTTATCTTTAACAAATGATTTTAACTTTGCTTCATCCTTGGCCTTATCTAGTGAAATTCCAATAATCTCAAAGCCTTTGTCGTGATAGTCTTCATAAGCTTTACGTACATTTGGTAGTTCTGCTATACAAGGCCCGCACCAAGTGGCCCAAAAATCAATTAGTACTACTTTCCCTTTCATGTCTGCAAGGTCAATTTCTTTGCCTGCCAAGCTAGTGAATTTCAGTTCCATAACTTCACCGACTCCTGGCCTATTTAACTCACCGGCATCTAGCTTATTTAACTCTGCATCTACCTCCTCTGCCCATTCAGATATGGCTTTTTGGAATTCAGGGTCGTCAACAGCATCCATGAATACCTGAGTCATAATAAAAGGCAGTAGGCATGATATGAGAGAAAAAACTAAGCCTATTACTACTACAAGCATTCCCCGTTTCTTTGTAACGAGAACTATGATTAGGCCGATAATCGCAAGAATTAATGCAATGACTCCTAAGGGCAAAGCCAAAAACCCAATAAACGGGATCCATGAAATCGCTGCAGTAACCAAAGCAAGGACAATAGAAATAATTCCCAGTACCAATGCGGCTTGGCTCTCCTCTGAAGACGATTTTTTAACTTTCAACTCTTCAGTAACGGTAGCCCCATGAACGTTTTGTTGAGGAGATTTTATAGCTACTTTCCGATCTTCTATGAACCGATTTAATGAAATCCACTCCTTATCTTTATAAATATAATCAGTTAGTAAAATTGTTCCTTCCTTAAAATTTTTCCTGATCTGGTCCATAGTATAAGGTCCAGATTTCTGACCATTTTTACTTATCCAATATTTCATATGAAAATGTTAGACTATTGAGATGAGGAGAAAATTATAATTTTATAGCTTTATTATAATGACTTCTTATCTAAATTTTAACTCAAATTTATTCACTTGGAATCGTAATATTTCAGATGTTTACACAGTCTTGCGATTTGTTACGTTCCTTTGATAAGTTATCACATGGCAAAACCGCTAGCGACAATAAAGTATTATTTGATTGCATTGTTTTTGTCTGGGATTTGCTCATCAACGTTAGCTGAAGATCAAAAGGATCATGAGCTTAACTGGAATAATCAGGTCTCACTGATCGAAGCCAATTACAAGAAAGATGCACGGCCATTGTTTGCTAAGCATTGTTTCCGGTGTCACGGGGAGAAAAAAAAGAAAGCCCAGATGCGTCTTGACCTCTTTGATGGTAGGCCCAGAGACAAAGACCTTTTCCTATTAAAAGAAATACTGGAACAATTGCATGATCATGCGATGCCTCCTGAAGACGAACCGCAACCTAGTGAGGGAGAATCTGAGACACTGCTACAATGGATAAAGCAAGCACTGGCTACTGCAGAAAAACGACCTCAAAAAAAGAATGGATCTTCTCGGCGTCTGACTGTTGCGCAATATAGAAACACGTTAAGGGAACTTCTTGGAATTGATGATGACCTGACAAAAATACTCCCACCTGACAGCGTTTCCAAGAATGGATTCCTAAATAATGAGCAGACCATGCTGCTAACACCACACTTGATCGAATCTTACTTTGGCATTGCAGAAAAAGCATTAGCAATAGCTATCGTCGATGAAGATTCCAAACCCATCATCCAAAACTTTAAAGTCATTCTAGGTTCCAATATCAATCCTCAATCCCACAAGGATAAGTTAATACTGAATGGTGGAAGAATCTTGCCCAACCAAGATCTAAAAATAACACAACAAACTCCAATAAAATCATTTCCTTTCACACCTTTCAGGATGAAAGATGAATTCGATTTTATTGAAGGTTATAAGGGAAATGGAACGGTAAGAGGATGGCGCAATTTCAAAGGTATTCACCATGCGATCTTTGGAGTCATGATTGGATCAGGAGGAGGATTTAAGCAAAAAAATTCTTATCAAATGGTCAAGGAAGGACTTCTCTTACGCCCTGCCCTTCCTGGCATTTATTCTAACTGGTCTCCGGGCCAACCTCTTCCTTGGGGCCTAGCTCCAACACTATCTATTCCTGTACGAGAACTTCCTAAAAATGGTGATTTCCGTATAACGGTAGAAGCTGCTCGGCATCTTGATGTAATCGAAGAAGGTGATAAAAATAACGTGGGTAATCGATATCCAAAGCTCGGCGCCTACCTCGGAATACGCCGCGACTGCGGAATTACATTTACCCAGATAGAAGAACCAAAAGCTGTCCTATCAGATGATCTGAATAAATATATTTTTGAAGGACCAATGAGCGGATTCCCGAGTTCTGATCTCGAAAAAGGGAATGCAAATTATTTAGCTGGTCTCCATGAAATTGGAATTCGCAGCGAATTTACTGACGACCGCGAAATGCCACGTTTGCTGGTTCATTCTATCGAGTTTGAAGGGCCCTATTATGAAAACTGGCCACCATATTCTCACAGAAATATTTTTATTAAATCCAAGGCAAAAGAAGGGTCCGAAGAGTATGCCGATGATATTATCAAGCACTTTCTAGAAAGAGCATTCCGACGCCCTCCCACTAATGAAGAAATCACAATGATGAACAAAGTTTGGAATGATTCGTTCTCAAAGACCAAAAACTTTCAAGATAGCATCAAAGACACTCTAATGGTCATTTTAACATCTCCACAGTTCCTGTTTCTAATTGAAGAGAGTCAAGGCCCACAAGCAGAACCGGTTCACTCATTCGAACTCGCTTCGAAACTGTCCTATTTCCTTTGGAATGGTCCCCCTGACAAAGATCTACTCGATCTCGCTTCTCAGAAAAAGCTCACCGCCTCAATCAAATCACAAACCGAACGAATGGTTCGAGATCAACGCTTCAATAGGTTCACGGAAAGATTTGTGTCTGAATGGTTGGGCCTTGAGAAATTTGATGTCGTCGAAGTGGACCATAGTCGGTTCCCAAAATTAACTACTTCGATGAAGAAGCAACTCCGCAAGGAACCTATCGAAACTGTAAAATATTTATTCCAGAAAAACCTTCCCCTGAAGAAACTAGTTCGATCCGACTTCATCCTAGCAAATGAAATGGTGGCCAGTTATTACGGGTTAGGAGATAAAACGGAATCAGGATTTGAATTTGTTTCATTACAGCACGATAGCACGTCATTGGGAGGCATTCTTACACAGGCCGCTATTCTGGCCGGCCTCTCTGATGGCCGTGAATCTAACCCCATCAAACGAGGTGCGTGGCTGGCACGTAAAATAATCGCCGAGCCGCCCGATGATCCTCCGCCAAATGTTCCCGAATTACCTGAAGACAATGAAACCAAACTTACACTAAGAGAAAAACTCGAACAGCATCGGAACCAGAAAGGCTGTATGGAGTGTCATGCCAAAATTGACCCTTGGGGCCTTCCGCTCGAAGAGTATGATGCGGGTGGATTATTTAAACAAAAAAAGATAGTTGATGCTCAGTCCACACTCCCAGACAGATCAAAAATCTCCGGCACAAATGAACTCAAAGATTACCTTACCAAGGAGCGTATCGATCAGTTGGCTTTCAGTTTCATGAAACACTTATCTACCTATGCGATTGGAAGGAATCTCAGCTACCATGAAATTCAATACCTAAAGAAAAATAGTGGACCATTAAAAGAGGCTGGATATCCGGTCCTAGATATTTTGCAATTCATTGTTCAAAGCCCAATCTTCCTCGAAAAATAATATCCAATCTATAAACCCTTAAAACACAGTATTTACCACCATTAATATTGTGTTAGAAATGTGGTTTTTGACCTTTATCAAAGTAAGTCCTATAATATTTTAAACTGCGTCAATTTAATCCATTATTACTTTAATGCCTGACACATTTAAACTTGATCGTCGAACCGTCTTGAAGGGCATTGCAGGAACGGCTCTACCGTTGCCGGTTCTTGAAGTGATGGGAGAGGAGGTATTAGAAAAAGTACCTCGTCGGTTCTGTGCGCTTTACACCGCTAACGGTATGTCACTGCCAAAAAGTTCTCATGGCATTGACGATTGGAGTTGGTTCCCTAAGTCAGAAAAGGACGGTTCTTTTGTCTTTGGAAAGTCCACTGAGCCTTTGAGCCCTTTCCGGAAAAAGTTAAGTTTTCTTGGTGGCCTTTATCATGGGAACGGTCCCAAGAATGATCCGCACGTATGTTCAGACATGTGGCTGACAGGAGCACCTTTACAAAACCCTCAGCCAGGAAAGTTCAACTCAGTGGGACTGGATCAAGTCGTCGCACTACACACTAAAAAATATTGCAGACAACCCTCTCTTGTCCTTTCCGTGGATGCGGGGACTGGATACGTTTCCAGAACTGGAACAATTTCATATAATCTTGAAGGAAAGCCAATCCCTGCCGAGAACAACCCGAGACAAGTCTTTGACAGATTATTCCGTGGCGATCGAGCTTCACTTAAAATACAACGTGATCAACTTCAAAGAAGAATCAAGTTAGTAGATGCTGTTCTAGAAAATGCTCGAACATTGAACCGAAGACTGGGCCGATCAGACCGAGACAAAATGGACGAATATCTCACAACTCTTAGTGAAGTTGAAGCTCGCCTCATCGCCTCGGAAAAATGGATTGATATCCCTATCAAGAAACAGGACTACTCGCATCTTAATCTTGAAGTGACCTCTGAAGGAGAGCCTAAGGATTATTATCGTAATATGTTCGACCTGATCACACTGGCATTCGATGCAGATATCACGAGGAGTGTTAGCTTCATGATGAACCGCGAAGATGGCATGGGAATCAGTGATACGTTTCCCCGTAAATTAGGTATCAAGAGTACTCATCACAGTCTTTCTCATGCTCAGGACAAGAACGGCCAACTGAACTTTGCTAAATACGATAAGTTCCTCAGTGAACAGCTTGCCTACTTCTTTGGAAGGTTGGACACATATAAGGATGCCAAAGGCAGCTTGCTGGATAATACTATCGTTCTTTATGGTAGTGGAGCCAGCACCACTCACCTTTCAAAAAACTTGCCTACGCTAATTGCTGGAGGGAATAATATGAAACTCAAGCATGGTCAATACATAAGGAAAGGAGACACGCTGATGTCTAATGTATTCCTAAGTATTCTGCAATCAATGGGCATCAGAGAATCTTCCTTCGCTGACAGCACTGGAGCCTTGTCGGATTGGATATTTCCAGTCTGAGATTGATATGAGTATTTATGTTTGGTTCTTAGACCAAATAAGTGTTAAATTATAGACCTAAAGGACATTATAAGTGTAATGAATTTATCCAGAAGAAAATTCCTTAAAGTTAACGGCGCGGTTCTTACTTTGCCTTTCATGCCTTCGCTCGCTGCAGCGACCAAGAAAGGGACAAAGCCATCCAAGAAACTGGTCATGATGTATATTCCAAACGGGATCGTGCGGAGAGGTTTCTTTCCGGGTGAAGAAGAAGCAAATTTGCCAGGTTTTGTTGGTGGTTTTAATGCTGATAAAACTAAGAACAAAGTCCGAAAGGAAAATAAGCCAGGAATCTATCCTCTCGAGCTAACCTCAACAATGCAACCGCTCAAGGGGCACACTAAGGACGTGACCCTAGTGACCGGAATGGACCGGACTTTCAAAAATGGCCAGGACGTCCATGCACAGGGTGCCTCATGTTATCTGACCAGCGTTTCTCCGGAGCAGGCTGCAGAAAAAGGCATGCGGTATCCGAATGGCAGGAGCCTCGATCAGGTCATCGGTGATCATGTTGGGCAATCGAGTGTTTTCAACACACTCGAAATTAGCTGTAACGGATTCACAAAACCCAAGGAGGGTATCTATTTTAACAACATTTCCTGGTATGGACCGGATAAAATTGCTCCTTCAATTAAAGATCCCCAAAAGCTCTATGAAAGACTCTTCATGGCGGACTCCTATCAGACCCACTTGACTGAAATCACTGACCTTGTCCTTGAGGATGCCAAATCGCTCTCAAGGAAGCTCGGTCGCGAAGATAAGGAAACGCTCGGCGAATTCATGGAAATGATACGGAACATTGAGGTCCGTATCGCCAAACAAAAGAAAATGATTTCTGATGCGGATATCCGTATTCCGAAAGACCAGATCCTGCCCAGAGGTGAGTACATTAAACTCCAGGCTGATCTGATGCTTCTGGCATTTCAAATGGGCATCACGAACATTAGTACTTTCATGATAGGTCCTGAAAGATGGGACGCCACTTTATTATATGAAGGTGTTTTCGATAAGCCTGTCCAGCATCACAACATGACCCACAACCAAAAAGGGGACGGTTGGAAAGGAGTACAGAAGATCGACATTTTTCACATGGAGCAATATGCTTACCTCATATCTAGGATGAAAGAGCTTAAGGAATCGGATGGAAGCTCCATGCTCGACAACTCTATAGTTACTTATGGCGCTGCCTTGGGTGATGGAGCAACTCACCAGTTCTTTGATCTTCCATTCATAGTTGCTGGAAAGGGGCAGGGACAAATCAAGCAGGGAAAATTCATTCAGTGCAAGAGTGGAACACTGAATTCCAATATGTGGTTGTCAATAGCAAAGCTCATGGGCGTTGAAATGGACGCCTTTGCTGACAGTTCCGGCGTCATCTCTGATCTTTGGGCATAAGATTAATTTTTCAATGCAAAGAGACAAATGTAAAATCAGGGGCCTCCTGATGCCTGTCATCTCTTTGATGATCATTGCTCATGTGCAGGCCAATGAATTTGATTCATTTCTAAAACCGTTATTCACGCAAAACTGTAACAAGTGCCACGGGGATAAAAAGGTAAAGGGCAAAGTCAACCTGAAGGAAATACAAAGCCTCGAACAGTTCATGGGCAAACCCGAGATGATCAAAGAAATGATCGAAGTGGTTGATGCAATGGACATGCCACCTGAAGATGAGCCCGCACTAGCCGATGCCGATAGGACAAGACTGGTAAGCTCTCTTAAAAATATTCTCAGAGCCTCGACTGCTGGAGCAAAGAAGGAAGGTTCCTATCTGCGAAGGCTTAACCGGTTCCAATACAATAATACGATCAAGGATCTGTTCGGACTTAATAATGATGTCTTCAATATTCAGGAAAAATTGATGACAAGGCATGACAATTACATTCTCAATGAAAAGGTACCCGACACAATCAAAGTGTCCTGCCTATCTCTGCGTAAAGAAGGGGGAATGAAAAATGTGGACACTTTTCCACAAGACCTACGAGCAGAGCATGGCTTTGATAACCAAGCAAACCAACTGACATTATCACCGCTCCTTCTTGATTCATTTCTTAAACTCAGCGTATCTATTTTAGAGAGTCCGGATTTCAACGAAGGTTCCGTAGCAATATGGAACGAATTTTTCAAAGCTCCCGAAGCCAACAAGAATCCTATAGATGAAATCAAAAAACGCCTCGGCCCATTCATGAGGAGGGCCTTCAGGGGGCCAATTGATGAAGAAACGCTGAACAGATACTCTAATTACGGCCTCAAAAAAATAAACACCGGATCATCTTTCACTGAGGCCATGAAAAAGACGGCTTCAGCGGTACTCTCCTCTCCAAAATTTCTTTTCCGTTATGGGCATAATAGTGATCAGCAAGATCCTTACGTAATCGCTTCCAACATTTCGTTCTTTCTCTGGGCAAGTGGTCCAGATGATGAACTACTAAACCTTGCAGAAAAAGGCAAATTGCAAAGCCCAGACTCAATGATGCAAGCAGTGGACTATATGTTCAAGAGTCCTAAAATTGAGAGGTTCCTCGACACTTTTCCTTCACAGTGGATGCAACTCGAGAATGCTTTGGCAGCGACACCAGATCCGGGAAAGGCAAGATTATTTAGTCTAGATAAAAATAATCCAGCTAGCCTACAGATGGTTTTGGAACCCCTGCTTTTATTTGACACTGTTTTCATTGAAAACAGACCAGTTCTCGAACTCATCTCACCAAATTTCAGTTACCGAAGTGAATTTCTTAAAGATTGGTACGAATCAGACCTCCGACCTCCCAGCTTTGATGCTTCCTTAATTATCGAAGAGAACCTATCTAAAGATATTCAAAGAAAAGAATTATCCGACAAGATCAACACTTCACAAAAAGATCTTGATGCTCTTATTAAACCTATAAAGGACCGAATATTAAAGCAGAGGCGACAACTCGCAGGAACACAGAAACCCATTGATCTGATGCCATTCGCGGCTTGGGAATTTAATGGGGATCTCAAAGACTCGGTAGGATCCCTGGACCTGAAAAATCATGGAAAGATAAAATTCGATGGAGGAGCAGCAGTGCTTCAAGGCGGCACTTATCTCCAGAGCAAAGGGCTGCCAATGGACCTCGGAGCTAAGACCCTAGAAGTTTGGTGCAAAGTTCATAATGTAGATATGAAAGGTGGTGGCCTCATGGGAATTCAAGGCCCTGGCGATTTCTTCGATACTATTGTCATTGGTGAAAGAAAGAACAGGCACTGGATATCAGGCAGTAACGGTTTTGCCCGTACACTCGATTTTCCTAATTCTTTTCCTGAGAAAAAAGCAAACGAACGGCTTCATCTTGTCATGGTTTACAAAGAGGATGGCACGACGGCTCTTTATCGGAACGGTCAACCATATGGTAAACCATTTAAAAAAGGTGCCGCTAAGTTTCCAAAGAATCAGAGCTCTGTAATTTTTGGTACGCGCCACTTGCCGGCAGGTGGAAACAGACGTCTGGATGTCACACTGGCCAGAGCACGCTTTTATAATAGAGCTCTCAGTGCAGAGGAAATTGCCGCTTCGAGTAGTGGGCTGAATTTATTTGTCTCTGAAAAACAATTACTGCAAGTACTTACTGACGAACAAAAAGATAAAAGAAATTCTTTAAATACAGTGATCAGTGAATCCGAAAATGCATTGAAGAAAATACCGAAGAATGCTGATCCAAACAAAGCACGTCAGGAAATTCAACGCCGTTACGATGATGAAATTCGTAAGAAATTATATTCTCAAACTTTCCAAAGAGTTGCCGCCTCAGATCCGCGTTATGGGGGAATTATCACAAACGCAGCAATGTTAAGCATGACTTCGGGACCAAAAAGAACGCACCCAGTAGCACGAGGAGCTTGGGTACTTGGTGTTGTATTTAATGATCCACCGCCGCCGCCGCCCAATGATGTGCCACCTCTAAAAGAAGAGGACGGCGGAAAAAATCTAACTATCAGAGAAACCTTTGCAAAGCATAGGGAAAATCCTGACTGTGCTGGCTGTCATTCGAGGATAGATCCGCTAGGCTTCGCACTTGAAAATTTCGATATCACTGGAAGGTGGAGAGACAAATACGAAAATGGACGTGATGTCGATATGAGTGGCAAATTGGTTCGCAAACACGACTTCAAAAGCATCGTTGAATTTA
>CACJBM010000045.1 GCA_902591645.1 uncultured Verrucomicrobiota bacterium
ATATAAATGACATATGTTTTTCTCATTGGGTATTAATGTTCTGCAGTGTTAGCATTGGACGAAAATGCGTTCCAAAATAATAGTTTGTGTTGCTTTGATTTTTTCTGTATCTGCTCTTTTCGGTGCCGATATAGGTAACCTTAGTTATAAGGTGCGTAATGGAGATGTAATTATCACAAATTGCTTATCTTCTACTACTGGTGAATTATCAATACCTCCGATCATTGAAGATAAGCCAGTCACGGGGATTGGTGAAAATGCGTTTCGCAGTTGTACTAAGCTGACTACTGTTGTTATTCCTGAATCTGTCACTCGTATCGAAGATAAGGCCTTTTACGGTTGCGTAGGGCTTGCCAGTTTGACTGTGCCGGACAGTGTTACGAGTATTGGTAAATATGCTTTTTATGCGTGTGTGAAAATGGCCGAAGTGCAACTAGGAAAAGGCCTTAAGAGCATTGGTGATTGGGCCTTCAATACATGTGTTAATATTACTCGTGTTACTATTCCAGATAATGTAACCAGCATTGGTGACCGAGCGTTCTTTGGATGCACCAAATTGGATAATATCACGTTAGGAAAGGGACTTAATACTATAGGAGACTCAGCTTTCCGGGACTGTGCTCGCCTCAAAGGAAACCTTATTATTCCAGACAATGTTATCAGGATAGGGGATTATGCGTTCTATCGTTGCATTAGCCTGACTGGACTCAGCATCTCAAAGAATCTTGCCACTATTGGGGATCAGGTATTTTATCGATGTTCTAAATTAACTAGCGTAGTGATTCCAAAGAGCGTCACGAATATTGGGAACTATGCTTTTTATCGTTGCTCTAGTCTTGGAAGTGTTACTTTTGAAGGGAATGCTCCTAAAGTTGGATCCGCTCTCTTTTTAAATGTGGCAGAAACGGCTTCCGTTTACAGGAATCTCAATGCTACAGGCTTTAATGATAAATTAGGAGGTCTGCCTGTATTTGTGGGTAGATCCCGTTCGGAAAATCTTGTTTATATAATAGATAACAATTCTGCCTCAATAACGATAACGGATTGTGATACTAAAGTTTCGGGTAATCTGGAAATACCTAGTAGCATTGAAAATAAGCCAGTCATTAGTATTGGGGAGAATGCGTTTCGTGATTGTGTAAATCTAAACAATGTAAAAATCCCCGATGGGGTCAAGACCATTAAGAGTGGAGCTTTCTATAAATGTACAAACTTATCCAATGTGAATATTCCGGGAACGGTTACCGCGATAGGAATGTCAGCATTTCAGGGTAGTGCTTTAGCTAATATTAAGATTCCAGATACAGTTACGAATATTGAGAGTGACGCTTTCAGAGATTGCCTTAGATTAAATAATATTGAAGTTCAGGATTCGCATCCGGTCTATGCGAGAGAGGCTGGGATGCTACTTAACAAAGCGAAGGATGTGCTTTTAAGTTACCCGTCAGCTCGTGGAGAAATTACAATTCCTGGCACTGTTAAGAAGATTGCTTATGGTGCATTTGCAGGTTCTAATGTACATAAAGTGAGGATGTCTGAAAGCGTAACAGCTATCGAGGGTAATGCATTTACGCAGTGCAAAGAATTGAGAGAGATATTCATTTCAAAAAGTGTGACTGCTATTGGGTTGGGTGCTTTTGGAGGTTGTCAAAATTTAACAGTGATGACTTTTTATGGAGATGCTCCGACACAAGCAGAAGATGTTTTTAAGAATGAAGCCGATTCGCTTTTAAGAGATTCCCAAGCAAAAATTCATTACAATTTAAATAATAAGACTTGGAAAGGGACTTGGTTCGGTCGGCCAACAATGCCCGTTGGTTTGTAAGGATTAGAGTCCAAGGAATTTTTTCACCTAAACAAAATCAAGATGAAAATTAATCGGAGGTCTTTCATTGGGAGATATGGATTAGCGGCGCTTTGTCCTGGTCTCTATTCAGCCGATTTGCTTGGGAACGAAAATCGCAAAAAGAAGAAAATAGCTTTCCTTGGTACGGAGGTCCGAACGCACTCGCATGCCCAGCACTTTCTTGACCGGCTGGCATTAGGATATGGGTGGCGAGGCAAGTGGCAGGAGCCGCGTTTGGATATTGCTTCAGTCTATATTGATCAGTTTCCTGACAAGGGGGACCTTGGAAAGGAAAGGGTAAAGCGTTACGGACTGAAGCTTTATCCAAGTATTGAAGAGGCACTAACGTTGGGGACTGGTGCACTTGCCGTAGATGGGGTGGTAATTATTGCTGAACATGGAAATTACCCGAGCAATGATAAGGGACAAAGACTTTATCCTAGGTATGAGTGGTTCAAGGAATGTGTAAAGGTATTCGAAAAGAGTGGCCGATCTGTCCCCGTCTTTAATGATAAGCATTTATCGACAACTTGGAAGCAGTGTAAGGAGATGGTCGACGATTCGAAGCGCCTTAATTTTCCATTCTTTGCAGGTTCGTCTTTGCCGGTTACTCGGCGCATGCCATCAATCGATGTGCCGCATAACGTTCCTCTCAAAGAGAGTGTTTGTGTTGCCTATGGGGGAGTCGATAGTTACGACATACATGCTCTGGAGACAGCTCAATGCATGTCGGAGCGACGAGAGGGTGGAGAAGTCGGTATTAGTGAAGTGCATGCGTTGCGAGGTGAAAAGATGTGGGACCGGCTATTAACAAAACAGCATGATGATACCAGAAAGCTGATAGTTTCAGCATTAACTCGCAGTCATAATTTACCAGTCAAAGGTGGGTATTATACAGGAAAAATCACTTTTGATTGGGCTCGCAAAACATTTCCTAATGCATGGGCTTATTTCATTAAGCATTTGGACGGGTTCAAGACCACCATGTTAATGGCTAGTATTCAGGACTTCAATTACGCTGGTCTGAGAGCAGATAATAATGAAATAATTTCAACGCAGATGTATCTTCCCATGCCCACTCATGGCTCATCGACTGCTGACTTTTTCCATCCACTTTGCCGACACATTGAAACTACTGTAATTACAGGGAAGATTCCATATCCAGTAGAAAGGACATTACTTACTTCGGGGATGACTTTGGCTGGAGTTGAATCGCTTCACATGGGACAGATTCCTATAGCTACTCCACATATGAATGTGAGTTATAAGGTTGGAAAAGAATCAACGTATTGGAAAGACTAAGAAATAATCGGTAATGGATAAACGTTATTATGCACTCCTGCCTGCACTAATTTTAATAGGTGTGGTAAGTTTGTTCGCAGATAAGAGTAGAGTCATTAAGGGAGGAGTTGCCAAGGGCTTGATTGTTCCTCCCGCTTTAAAGGACCTTGGAAAAGGTTATAAGATCAGAATAATTTACTTTGTCCCTTCGGACAGGAAAGTGAAGCTCGATTATCAGGCAAAGACTGAAGTTTTAATGAGGGTCGTTTCAGACGTTTACGAGAGAGAAATGAAAGCGCATGGAATTAAAACTAGGGGGCTTGATTTTGAGTTTGGAGAGGACGGAAAGCTGAAGGTTCATCTAGTGAAGGCAAAGAAAGCTGCGTCTTTTTACACGGGTGAGCCATTTAATGTTGATCGACTTTTAAATACTCAGCAACAGGAAATTTGGGAGACTGTAGGATTCTCAAGGAATCGGCCCATGTTGGTTTTTTCGGAGGCTGGCGCAGTCGCAGAGGCTCGCCCGATTCCTCAGGTCTATTCTGGTCTTGCTTGTGTTTCTGGAGATATTTTTGCCGATGAAGTTACGGCTTCAACTATTGAAGAGCAGATTCAAAAATTTGCTAATCGTAATGAAGTAAAGAATAAAGAAGGCAAAGAAGAACGTTCTCGTTCTCAGGCATCTCAAACTAGTAATGGCGTTTTGATTCATGAGTTGGGTCATATTTTTGGGATGCTCCATGACACTCGTGATCAGCGTAATATCATGATGAGGGGCTATGATAAGCTTGGGCAAATGTATGCATTGCCAGACGCTAAGGATAGGCCCGTTCGCTTCTCACTGGCTCATGCCCGCATGGCTGCTGCTTCTCGTTTTTTCAACGAATCTTTTGAGGGTAGCGACACTGCTCCTCCGAAAATTCATGACTTTAAGTTATCGAGTCCTGCAAAGGCTGGGGAGCGGAAAATTAAATTTAGTATTAAGATGAGTGATAATAAAGGTTTGGGGCCATTTGTTATCATGCAAAGGGGAGGTGGTCAGATTGATGCGATGGTAGCGGACAAAGATCTTGATGGTGTTGAGAATTACTCGGAGGAAATTTCACTCGAATGTCCTAGGCCCTTAGTTGGGGGTCAACCCCTTGTCTATATTATAAATCTTATGGATGTGAATGGCAATCTCAGTCAATCAGTTGCCAATTCAGTTGTGGTTTCTGATTGATCAGAAACATCATAAATTAAATCAGGTTGAATCTTTTAGGCTAATCTGATTAGAGGATACTATTTCTTTTTATTTAGTATCAAGCTAATGACTTCTTTTACTTTTTCTTTCCCGTAATTGTGTCCTTCGACGGTGGTCAATATTTTCCCTTTGTTATTTTTTGCTATGATTCCGTGTGACGCGATCTTGGCTTTTTTAAGTTCATCAGAACTATTGCCTTCGCCAACTTTGATGGTGTTGATTTTTATCTTTGATCCGTGCTTCTTTTTTTCGTCATTCACGATGACTGTTATCTTCGAGCAAAGCACTCATCCATCGAAGTAGTAATAAGTCAGAGATGGCTGTTGATCTTTGGACTCACTTTGCTTCTTGTCTTCAGCTAATGCGGGTGCGAGCATAAAGAAAGAGGCAATTATCAAAGTTATGGTTTCTTTTATTTGCATGTCTTATTTTTAGTGGATTCTCAGCATAAATGCAATGCGAACAAGTCATTTTTATCTTCGTTCGAGCGGTGATAAATTAGAGATATTCTTCGGTTTCATTTCAGTTTTAATTGATAAGATTCGGCCGCATTCTTCCAAAAATATAATTCACTGGCCTCTTGTCCTTTAGCAGAAAAATATTCATTAACGAGCTTCACGAAGCTCTCATAGTCGCCACTATTTTTTGTGCAGGGCCAGTTGCTGCCAAAGATTAATCTGTCCTTTCCAAGGTTCTTCCATAGTACATCAAGGACGTCACGGTAATGATCGATTTCATGAGGGGCGGGTTGTGCGATGCTGCGCTGATAGAGGCCTGATATTTTGCACCATACGTTCTTATTATTACTAAGCTTTTCTACAGCTTTGACCCATTCTGGATTTACCGATTTTCCATCAAAATCATATCCGAGGACATGATCTACGATGATTCTTAATTTAGGAACGGTCTGAGCCAACTTGTCAATTTTCTTTACGGCTTCGACTCCGCCGCCATTTGCAAGTATATCAAGGCTCAAGTTATGTTTTGCGAGTACTTGAAAACTTTTAATCACTTTTCTGTCGGTGTAATTTATTTGTTTTTGATCGCCTCCATTCCTCGCGCGAACACCAACTAGTCTCGGATCTTTTTTTAATTTCTTTAACTGTTTAGTAAAATCTTTTCTATATGGATCAATGTTTCCCACTAGGGCGACGAAGTATTTATCGTCTTTTACGAGATCCAGAACCCATTGGTTATCCTCTAGTCTGTGACTCGCTTCCACAACCACGACGCCAGTGAGCCCCGTGGGTTCAGACACTTTTTTAAATTCGGCAGGCAAGTGTGGCTTATAGAGTACCTTGTCTTCTTTGGGCGGCCAGGGCACTCCCTTTTCTCTCCCAGTATCGTAAAGATGAATGTGGGTATCAATCATGTGCTTTACTTTAGGTAAGGGTCTTTTGTCATCAGCGAATGCAGAGGAGAAAGCAAAGCAGAAGACGAGAATAGCGGTTAGTAAGTTTTTCATTGATTAATATTATAGTGAAATGAGACGGCTCGTGCTTGCAAGAGTATTGTTACTAATTGATTGGGGCTGTCAGTAGGGAAAAATAGTATTCAATGAAGAATACTTTGGAGCCTTTATCTTCGTTCGATTGCCTTGGCCTGGAGATTTGATTTGGTTTCTTTAGTCCTAAGTAATTTTAGGACCTGAGGCCGCAGTGCTTTGATCTGTTCGATAGTAATATAAACTTCTGAACTATTGATGAGTGATCTATAGAATGTTTCTAGGCCTTCGTTCCAAGGCGATGAAACGACGTCAATTGCAGATTCCCCACGATTATTTTTTCTCCTTACCGGAGCTCCTTTTTCTAGGAACAATTTAGTTATTTCTGTTTGGCACATGAATGCCGCAACATGAAGTGGAGTATTTCCGTCCCTGTTAGTTTGTGTGATGCGGGCACCTTTCTGAATTAAGTATTTAGCAATCTCCAATCTTCCATTAAAACTGGCAGTGCTGAGCGGGGTGCTACCATCATTTCTTCTTGCGTTAAGGGCGGCCCCATCTGCAATGAGCTTCTTTGTTTGTTTAAGGTCTCCTCTTTTGATTGCATCTGCAAGTGCTGAGCCTAAGCGATTCGGATTAATGGAGTTTTGCAATTCATTCGCCTTGTTTTGGTCCCCAGCGACATGGAAAATGAAATCGTTACTGAACAATCCGCCCGGGTTTTGTATTTGTAAGAAGTGAATGCCGGGATCTGGCAAATTAACTAGATCAATGATGAGGGTTTCGTTTTCTTCGGTCCTAATGGATCCATGCACTTTCTTACCGTCTACAATTAAGCTTGCTCCTTTCCTAATGTGTCGACCGCTCACGGTCATGCTTTTCTTTTCATTATAAAGAATAGGAAAATTCTGCCGGCCCCTTTGCGAATGGATTGGCCCAAGGGTCCAGATCGCAGGTTGAGGGTGGTCATAATCGGCGTTTTCACCGTGTCTGCCCGTAAAGGTTCCGATGAATTGACCTTTGGATGCGAGTGAAATTAATTTTTCACGAGTAATAGACCTTCGTTCGCCTTGGATTTCTACATAAGTGCCGCCACCAAATGTTCCATCGTATTGTAATTCTGTGGTAATTGGCTGTTTTCCATTAAGGAATACTGCATCTACTTGAAGAACAATTCCTCCATCATTTGAAGAATGTTCTAACGCGTTAAGTAAATTTGAAGTTAATTGATTGTTTGCTGTGTCTTTATTGAGTGTGACTTGGCGTGCAAAAGAACCAGAAAACCCAGTGCTTCCTTCGAGGACCATGTTCCAGACAGGATCAAATGCGCGACGTCCGCCCCATGAAAATTGCCAAACGTTTCGTTCTGGGATTCCTCTTTCTGCAACGCGTCGATAGAAATCAAAGTCGATGATGTTAAGGCGGCCTTGAGGTAAGATCAAAAAACGGTCATAAGCACCACGCCAAGTAGGAGCGTCCATCCCTGTTCCAGGAGTATTTGTACTTACCCAGAAAGGCATTCGGTGACAATTGCCGCAAAGATTTCCGCCTGGAGTTCCTCCGACATCGCCTTTGATGTGGAAAAGCTCAAAGCCTTCTTCTGCTTGTTCGGAAAGCACATTGGTGTAGGCCCTTCTCTGGGCTGGGGGATATGTGATATTAAGGAGGAACTTTGCCATGTCGTCCCTTTCTGTCTTGCTCAATAGTCCATCCTTGCCTTCATCGTTCTTTTTGTTGTTTCCTACCATTTTCATGGTCGAAGCGAGGCTGCCATCTACTACGTGCCGAGTCGTGCTTTCCGGTTCGTTAATTTTACTGTTGGGTTTTACGCGGCTACGAATATGAGCGCTATTATTTCCGCCATAAGGATCTCCTGGGATTCCATCCCAGTGGAAAGGGGCCGTGTCTCTTAGTCCGCGAAGAGGCATCGTCGAGCGTGGCATTATCTGATTCCCTCCAGTAACGATTGGAGTTTTTAAAACCCATAGGAGTTGATCGGTATGGCCATCCGGGTGACAACTCGCACAAGAAAAAGTTTCTGTTGTTGAGGCAGAGGCTTTGTTGAAAGCAATTCGACCTCTTTTGAATGCTGGATGAGTCGGATCCTCTAGAGTGATTTTTGCTTTGACTAAAAGATTGTGAGGATCAGACACGTCAACGAGTGAGACTGAGTTGGCTACGGCATTGAGGACCCATGCATGAGAGAGATTGCCTGTTGAAGATGATTCAAGAGCAATTCCTCTTGGGGCTGACCCAACTTTGACTCGGCTCATTACGTTTCCACTCTTTGTATCGACGGTAAAGACCTTGTCAGATCCCGCGGCAGTTACGACCAGAGTTGAATCGTCGTCACTGATTTGTATTGCGAATGGAGTTGCTAGAGCTTGGCCTGGATCAGGGTGCTTTGGAGGCAATGGTTCGAGGTTGATGAATCTTGGTTTTTCTGATCCATCTCCACTGAGGCGTACTTTTGTAATTTGATTGAGAAAGGCGCGATTTTCTAATTCTTTTAGGCCGTGCTTCTTTGTCCCTGATCGACCATTGATTTCATTGCGAGCGTCGGTTTGAGCTATGAACACACTGCCTTTCGAATCTACTGCGAGTCCATAAAGTAATGTGCCGAGGGTGTCGACAGTTCTGATTAGTTTGTCAGTTTTAGTGTCAAAAACGTAGAGATCTCTGTCAGGAACTCTAGGGTGTTTAACGATGTCAGTTACGTGTCCCAGTGACAAAACGTTATTATTGGCTATGGAATGTTCATGGGCATTGAAGGTCACTAATTCACCATCAATTTTGTATCCTCCAGAGAGTTGAGTTTTGTTATTTGATTCGAATGGAATTACGTAAAGTCGACCATCGCGGACTGTGATTGCGCGTGGGTCTTGAGCTGTAATATCAAGACGCTTTTTAATCTGACGAGTCGCGACATCAATGATTGCGATTTTATTTTCAGAGGAAAGGGCAATGTAAGCTTTTGTATTGTTTGCAAATGCGATCCCTACAGGTTCATCAAATCGAGTGGATGTATTTGGGCCAAAGTCTTGAACTGTAGCAATGACTCTTAAGAATGTGGGGCTTGTACGATCATTATCAATAATGCTAACAGAATCGGAAATGTGATTTGCTACCCAAACTTCTTTTCCATCTGGTCTTACCGATATGCTTACCGGATCTACGCCAACGCTTATCCTTCTAACTACTTTTCGGGTCTTGGTATTTATTACGTCAACTGTGTCTGATGGGGTATTTGCGACGAATAAACGGTTCTGATGCAATGCAATCGGAGATGAGTGTGGGCTCATTAATGAAGGGTATCCAATTTTGGCCGGAGGCTTAGGGCTGCTCGCTTTCAGATTCGATGCTTTGATTGGTTTTGCGCTACTTTGCATGAGCCATCCTAATAGGATAGATGCTCCTACCATTGAGATGAGTGACAGGGTTGCAAAATGAGATTTATTCATATGACTAAGAAACTTAACTTTTAAACTCTTCTTCAGTTAAGTATCCTCACTGATTAACGCTATTCAGAATAATAGCATTCATTATATACCATTGATAATCATATTAATGAGCAAAATATTAATTCTCTCCCATTAGTTTTGAAATTGTGGGTTCTAGGGCTTGAGCCCAAGCTGAATAACCTTTTTCGTTGGGGTGAGATCCATCAGGGATCAGATCATTTCGGAGACTTCGTTTATTAAGAAAAGTTTCATTTATATTCAGATAATGGATCATGTCGCCGTCTCCAACATCAGTGATGAGCTGATTGACTTTCATATTTTTTTGCCTAGCAGTGTCATCATCATTTCCTCCCCGAGGAAATATGGCTAGAACAAGGATCTTTGTCTTAGGGAGTTCTGAGCGAAGTTTTTTTACGATGAGTCGAATATCATTGGCGGTGAATTTGGGAGAACTGCTCATGTGGTTATTTGTGCCTATCATGAGCGTGGCAAGTTTCGGAGATATGCCTTTAATGTTTCCATTTTCGAGCCTCCATAAGATATGTTCTGTACGATCTCCGCTAATGGCCAGATTAACCGCATTACGTTTTTTGTAATACTTGTCCCATACCTCTTTTCCCGCAGTGTCCCACCAATGCGTAATCGAATCTCCAATCATAATGAGATCGACGTTCCCTTGCTTGACCCGTTCATTGAATTTCTGATGTCGTTCAATCCATGCTTTTTTATGCCATCGAGGCTCTGGTCTAGACATAATAATTTTCTCCTTATTTGGAGTTCTCCATGAAGGAATGCTGACACTGTCATAGGTCACAGTCGTGGTGACATTGTTTAGTTGAGAGCAGGCCGGTAGTCCCACATAGAATGTGCTGCCCATTGGTATTTCTATTGAGCTGATCTGTTTCCAATTATTTCCGTCACTCGACAAGTAACCTGTGAAGGTGTTTCTGAATCGAATGAGTCTTACCCAATAAGGTGTGCTTAGTCGGTTCTTTTTGATGATATGGTTCTCGCCGAGGTCAGTTATTCCAGACACTTGCGTTGGCTGTCCTTTGGATAGTCTACTAACGAGTGCGCCTTCCCAATGAGGTAATAGAAGTACGGAGGCGTGGGGAGAGTCAGCGTCAAGAGTCTTGCGCATCATTATGCCAGGCTTAGTCCATTGGGAGCTCATTGGTCGAACGATTCTGGCAGTGATGGTTCCTTCGCCAGACATTGGGGCATATGCGAAGTGAAATTCATCACTAGTTCCTCCAATGTCATTTCCTTCACCTTCTAGAGTGAATCGAGAGCCGTTAAATTTGCTGTGTCCTTTAATTCCAACGTTTCCAATGTCTTTACTTAGCCATGGCCCTGGCAGATTGCTGCAAGCTGCCAATTCTGCTGACCTATTGCTGGTACCTTGACCATTCGTTGCAGTCACAACATAATGATAAAGGGTTCCTTTTTTTGCGGATTTATCATGAAAATAAGGTTTGGTTATTTCCGAACCGATAATTTCGAATTCTTTTTCAGAACTATTTCTGCGGCTTAGTGTATACTTTTTTGCATTTGTGCAACTTATAGGTTCGACTGATCTGACCCAGCTGACTTTGATGCCGTCTTTTGTGCTCTGAGCGACTAGGCCCGCGGGCGTCCCTGGAGCATTGATTGGTTTTGAAGTCTTAGAAGGTGGCCTCCAATGAGTTAATGTGCCAAGACCTACGTAGTCACGACTAGGCCCCTCTGGTCTTTTTAATTCTACCACTTTAGCAGAGTACGGGACATCAATATTTCTTCTGTTAGCGTAATGATTAAATGTTTTTTCAAATATAGGATAGAAGTTGCCTCGACTGACGGTTGATATTTTTGTATAATTCTTGTGTTGTCCGCCCAATCCGTACTTTCCTGTGCGATCAAGATAATGTTGATAGGGCACATTCTCTCCGAGCCCATACTTTGCAGTGTATTCAAACCCTTTGAGGATTCTGTTGTCATTCCATCCATACAAGTCAACTCCTTGGTTCCATGCGATTTCTGCGGCGCCTCCTAGGAGTCCTAGGCCGAGTTGTGCATAGTGTTGTGCTCTTGTAGTTTCTTGGCATTGGCCCGTTGGATAAACGATAAGGTGATTAATGCTTCCGTTTCCTGCGCCATTGACAGCATATCTGACAGTGCTTTCGAATAAGTTTCTGTCGCTACAATATATTGCGATTGCCATGTTCGTTTGTAGTGCAGCAGTTTCCCAGTTTCCGTTAGCAAAGTAGGCATAATGTTCGATGGTGGGATACCAAGCATCCATCAACCATTTTTCACAGCGCTTGGCGTCTTCTTCTGACCATCCTGAATCTGTATAGCGGAGAATTTCCGCGGCGTTGACAAATTTGAATCCTTGTATTCCTGCGGCCAATACTCCATCAATTCCCGTGACTTTTTTGAGAGATCCAGCCCAAGCATTTATGATTTGAATCGATTTTTTTGCATGATCTTTTTTTCCTGTCACGGCCCACATCAGTGCATTTTCGTAAGCTGCTCTCGCATCACTTTGTGCTTCTCCGGTACGGATGTTCGGTGCTCGCCCCCATTCAGGGAAGGGTCCTCTCATTTTGTAATCGGCTTTTGAGTAATCGCTTTCTAGTAATACTTTGAAACCTTCGTAGATTATGCCCTTTTCATTGGTGACGGCTTCTTTCATTCGCTGGATATCGGTTTCATTATGAAGCAGGCCAGGGTGAATGAAGGAATTTCCTCCGCAGTAAGCTGATTTGCCCATTAAGCAAATACTGCAAATGGTTATAAAATTACGAATGAGAGTTCTGTTCATCTGAGTTGAAATTATTGTGCTCAAAATTATCACTTATTTGTAATAGGTAATTCACCCTTTTTGAGCAGAGGTAGGCCGTCCCAAATATTAAAAATATTATTTCCTTTCCGTAGATTTTGAAAAGGTCCGGGAATGGCACTTCCATCTTTCGGGATGAGATTGCCTTCGTAATCCATTTTTATTTTTTCATATTTTATTGAGCCTATGTCGCTCGGATCGAATGTGAGTCTAATTGTGAGTTTTAGTTTTGTTTGATCGTAAGAAACTACCATTCCTTTTTTAGTGACACTGTTTTGATCGTTTTTTAGACCATGATGAGCCCAAAAAGTTTGCCACTCATTTAAGGTCATTCCCACTTTCGAGCCTCCATGAAGTGGAGTAGGATTTCCTTTACCGACTTCTTTTCTAACCATCTCATAGAATTCTTTTGGTGACCATGGAGAGGGCTTGTCCGAAGCATTATTGATAATGAAGGTTCGTTCTTCTGTGGATGCGTCATAGATGTTGTGATCTAAGCGCTGTGGGCCGCTACGATGGGAGGGGTAATTAATGTCCATCATGACTCTATGATTAACGAATATATTATTATAGATCGAGTGGTAACCGGTCTTGGTCCTTGCATTGACTTGGTAAATATATGCTCCTTGTCCGTAATTTGCCTCCGAAGGGCTGTTCGCGAATAAATTATGCATGACAGTTGATCCTGACGCGTCATGTACGTAGAACTGAATTCTGTTATTCCCAACTGATATGTTGTGATCGATCAATGCTGTATTGTACTTATAATCGCTCATTTCAAGGAAGATTCCTCGCGATCCATTATTCGTGCTGATGTTACGAGTAACACGTGTGTTAGGGAATTGGTTATCAAGCCAGATGCCTTCACTGAGTTGATTGTCTGCAACGTAATTGCGCTCGATTAAACCGTCACGGATGGCGTGGCTTTTAATTCCAGCATGCTCGTATCTTTTCTTTCCTGTGAATCCGAGAGTGTTATTAAACATTATGACATTGTTGCGAATGATAAGATTGTTACTTTGAGCCCCGATAATTCCTCCTGCTCCATTTTCTATTATGTAGTTTTTCTCAATTAGATTATGGTGCCCCAAAGGTGCGCTTGGTACTCTTGTTGCTTTGCGTTCATTTTGTCCTCCACCTGCGCCCATATCGATGGCATCGGTCCCGGCGTAGCGAATCAGATTATTCCTGACTATCCAGTGATGTCCTCCACGAAGGCCAAGGGCCCCTGCCTGCGCCCACTTAGGAGTATTCCAAAAATTAGTGGGATATTGATTCCCACAGTGTTCCATAACAAACCCCTCTATGATAATGTGACCGATACCGATAGAGTGAGGAGCAAAGATTCTTCTTCTTGTGGTTATTTCTACGCTTTGTTTGGCAGGGTCCTGGTTCCCGAAATTCATATATATGTTTCCAGTTTCACTATCAAAGTTCCAGGTTTTAGGTGCTTCTGTTACTTCTTTTAGAAATGGTCGCTGCTGCCATGGCCTTCCGTTCACAATGACCTGACCACAATTATAGATTAGTTCAGGATTTCCTTTGCCTGTTCGTTCATGTTCAGGTTTTCCCTGACGGTTGTAGGGAGTCGATGCAAGAGGAACAAGAAAAGGATTGGGATGATCAACATAAACATCGTCACTCTCAAATATTGACGGATCAGGTTTTGCGAAGTGAACATTGTCTTTAAGTTTTTTCCAAGTAGGGTCCCATTTCTCAGATCCTCGGATGAAGACATTGCCAAGTTCCTCAGTGCGGTATGTTATTGGTTTTCCAGGTTCGCCGCTACGTGGAGGGGCGACTCGTTCCCTATAAATACCAGGACGAACTAGTACAGTGTCACCGGCCTGAGCAATCTGAGCGGCGTGGGAGATAGTTCTGAAGGGTTTTTCTTTATTTCCTTCATTTTTATCATTTCCTTCAGGTGAAACGATCCATGTTCTTGTCGTTGTTTCCTTGATTGTGGGAGTAAATTTTAGGGGCCATGTACCGTTCGAAGAGGCTTGGGCGATGTAAATATTTCCTTCTTTATCTATTCCCATTCCGTGCGGGTGGTGGAATAGGTGAGTGTTATGTGACATGCGGCTTAGTTTGCCACTATCATCATACTTTGGCGCATAGCCTCCTAGATTAGCAACGACTTTCAGGTCATGATCCATTACAGAAATGTATCCTGGTGCATTCCTTTCCTTTGGCCAGTTATCTCCCAAGTGATGAACAAAGAGATGACCTCGATGAAAAATCACATCACGTGGATTGCTGCCTGGAAATGTTTTAGTGTCTATCCATTTTCCGTTAAGCGTGAAGCGTTTAATTTTTTGTTGATCGCTCAGGGCGAGTATCATCACCGGTTCTGTAGGATTTCTATAATCAATTGCTCCTCCGTGGGGTCCCCAATGCTTGAGCTGTGCTTCGCCTGTTCCTATATCACCACCAAAAGCGGAAATCCATTTCCCCTTGGCGTTGAATTTATGGATGTAATCTTTACCGTATCCATCAATCACATAAAACTCACCGTTAGGTAAGTGCAGGGTCTTTGCTGGCTTGAATTCATTGGGATTCTTATAGAGTTTTGACTCCATTGGACAGGATATTGTCATTAAGATTTCTCCGTCCAGTGTCGTCTTGTAGATTTTGCCATTTGGGCTGTGGTCAGAAATGAAAAGGACTTCTCCACCTTTCTCTTTTACGACAGCTAATCCGTGCGCGGCGACAGTGAAGTTTCCCCATGCGTCAAGCACCTTCCCTTCTGGGCTCAATGCGATGAGGCACTGTTCTTTGCTCGTATGTAGGAGAAGCATCCTTCCGCGTGAATCCTGAGAAATGGCATTACAGTTTCCTAGTTTATATTTATCTGCGTTTTCAGTAGCCCATCCGGGAACAAGTTTGTAGCGGAAAGAGCCTTCGCCAATTTCGATTTCTTCTTTGGGTGATACGTAATTTACCGAAGAAGAATGTTTTTCGTGAGGAAACGCGGCTGTGATTGCAAATGATAGGGTGATTCCAACCTTAAGAAAAATATTAACCATGTATTGAATTATCGAAACTTCCACAGTGATTTTGGTCAAGTCGAATCAGTAAGGATAGACTATAGTTAGTGCTCATATTTTTGATTCGTCATGTTCCTTGATTCATTTACTTCTCAATCTAATGTTTTGGGAATGATCCCAAGGTTTTTTATGGTTTTAGTCATTGGAGTAGTTTTGTCATTTTTTTCTGCTGATCTAATGATTGCGGGTCAAGACGATACTAGGAATTCTTCTAAGCCACCTAATGTGTTAATTATTATGGCTGATGATTGTACCTACAATGATTTGCCGTTATATGGGGGAAAGAACGCAAAGACTCCAAACATTAATAAGTTGGCAAGTGAGGGTTTGCTCTTTGAGCGAGCTTATTTAGCTGAGGCAATGTGTCAGCCTTGTCGTTCGGAACTCTTTACGGGCAAATATCCTATGAGCAATGGTTGCGCGTGGAACCATTCTAGTAGTCGGCCGAGCATTAAGAGTGTCCCTCACTATCTTAGAGGGCTCGGATATAGAGTTGGCCTTTCAGGTAAGGTTCACGTGAAGCCAGCGTCAGTTTATCCGTTCAGTAAGGTGCAAGGGTTTGATGTGAATTGTGTCCGTAATCCGACTCGGCCGCATAGTCTTGAAGGTATTTCTAAGTTCATGTCAGCTGATGCTAAAGAGAGCTTTTGTTTAGTCGTAGCATTAGTTGAACCTCACGTTCCTTGGGTGATGGGGGATCCTTCAAAATATCCTCCTGAAAAGATTATTTTGCCTCCAAATATTGCAGACACAAAAAAGACCCGAGAAGCTTTCAGTCGGTACTTGGCTGAGATTACATACATGGATATGCAGGTCGGTGATATTTTAAAAGCATTGGATAAAAGTGGGCATGCTTCTGATACTCTCGTTCTCTTTACATCTGAACAGGGGTCTCAGTTTCCTGGTTGTAAGTGGACGAATTGGGATACTGGAGTGCATACGGCTTTAGTTGCCCGTTGGCCAGGAGTTGTTGATGCTGGTAAGCGAAGTGATGCTCTGGTTCAATATGCTGATATTCTGCCTACACTAATTAATGTGACGGGCGCAGATGTTCCTAGTAATGGTTTTGACGGAAAGAGCTTCTTGCCGGTCCTAAAGGGAAAGAAGAAAACACATAGACGTTATGTGTATGGCTTGCATAATAATCTGCCTGAAGGGCCTTCTTACCCAGTTAGGACTGTAAGTGATGGTACTTTTCGTTATTTGCGTAACCTTAAATCACAAGAGATTTACATTGAGAAACATCTTATGGGATGGACTGGTAAGGGAGAATTGAATAATCCTTACTGGGCAACTTGGGTGAGAGAAGCATCGAGTAATGCCAATACGTATGAGCTAGTAAAGCGCTACATGCACAGACCATTTGAACAACTTTATCATACTGAGAAGGATCCTTATGAATTGAATAATTTGGCTGGGGCTGAGAATTATGCTGAAATAAAGCAGAGGCTGAGCCGGGAACTAGATCATTGGATGCGGTCTCAAGGTGATCCTGGTTCG
This sequence comes from uncultured Verrucomicrobiota bacterium, assembly GCA_902591645.1. The sequence goes on from CACJBM010000045.1 coordinate 16,647, forward strand.
CCTCAAGATACTCAGGAAGCATTGTCGGCTGCGCGAAAGGGTAACCATCTTTACGTTCCGCCATCCCGGTAGGTAATCGTTAGTTAATATGGAATTACGATCATTTATACATAAAAAACGTAGATAACATAAATTTGTGAAATCCATTCTATTTACAGCTCTTTATTTGTTGCTTGTCCCTTGGGCCAAAGGCGCCAGACCCAATGTCGTCGTTGTTTTTATAGATGATATGGGATGGGGCGACTTTTCTTGTTTTGGTAATGAACTTGCCAAGACCCCTCATATAGACAAGTTGGCGCAAGAAGGTGTCAGATTTGAGCAGTTTTATGTTAATTCTCCAATATGCTCACCTTCTAGAGTCGCTATTTCTACTGGTCAATACCCGCAGAGATGGAGGATCACTTCTTATCTTGCCCATAGAAAACAGAATCAGAGTAGAGGCATGGCACAATGGTTGAGTCCGAAAGCTCCGATGCTTGCCCGTTTGCTCAAAAAATCGGGGTACGTAACGGGGCACTTTGGAAAGTGGCATATGGGCGGGCAACGAGACGTGGATGATGCTCCTGCAATTACAGAATATGGTTTTGATTATTCATTAACTAATTTTGAAGGGATGGGGCCTAAACTATTGCCCCTTACCTTGAAGCCAGGGCAGGACAAACCTGGACGAATTTGGGATAAGGCTGAACGATTAGGGGATGGGGTGCGATGGATGTTACGTTCGAAAATCACTCAGGGATTCGTCGATGAGGCTATACCTTTTATCGATAAGGCAGTGAAGGATGGAAAGCCATTCTATGTCAATTTGTGGCCGGACGATGTGCATAGCCCTTTCTGGCCTCCAGTTGACAAGTGGGGGGGGGCACAAAGCGAGAACTTTACTTTTCTGTTTTACAGGAAATGGATAGGCAACTTGGAAAGCTATTTGATCACATAAATGGTTCGGAGAATCTAAGAAATAACACCCTTGTTGTGGTGTGCTCTGACAATGGACCAGAGAAGGGGGCAGGTCAGTCAGGTCCGTTCCGTGGATATAAGACTCACCTATATGAAGGGGGAATTCGTTCTTCTTTAGTTGCGTGGGGGCCGGGCATGATAAAGGAGGAAGGAAAGGTGAACCGTACCTCAGTTTTTTCGGCTATAGATTTGGTCCCTACCTTACTGCAAATTACGGGTACAAAGAATCCACAAGGTATACAATTTGATGGGGAGTCTTTGTCTGAAGTTTTGCTCGGCAAATCTTCTGAATCCAGAAAATCGGCTTTGTTTTTTAGAAGGCCACCGGACAGGGATGCTTTTTATGGTGACAATGACTTACCCGATCTGGCAATGAGAAAGGGCAAATGGAAGTTCCTCTGT